>NZ_CP049259.1:0-324285 GCF_011047315.1 Altererythrobacter sp. BO-6
AGCCGCCAGCGGAAATCTTCTCCAATATCGATTTTGCGAAGGTCGTCAGCGTGTCGTCGCGCGCGCCCATCACCACGATCCGGTCGCCGGCCTGTGCGAGTTCCACAATCCGCGTGCCGCAATCCTCGCGATCAGCGATATGTTCGGCCTTTGCGCCCGCCTCGGCGATCAGCGCGATAATCCGCTCGGTCCCCTCGCTGCGGTCAACCGTGCCGCCAAAGTAGACGGGATCGCACATGATCGTGATGTCATCCGGGCCCAGTTCGCGCGCGAAGGTTTCCGCCAGTTCGTGCCCCATCTGCTTCAAGGGCCCATAACCATGCGGCTGGAAGAAGGCGATCACGCGGCCCGGCGAGGCCTTGAGCGTGCGCAGAGTTGCCGCGCATTTTTCCGGATTGTGGCCGAAATCGTCGATCACGGTGATGCCGCTGGCGCTCGTGCCGATGATGTCGAACCTGCGCGCAAGACCTGCGAAGCTCGCCAATGCCTGCACCGCGACGTTGACGGGCACGCCCGCGCAGGCCGCCCCGGCAATCGCCGCGAGTGCATTCGAGAGATTGTGGCGTCCCGGCATGTTCAGCACCAGCGCATGCTCGCTCCCATCGTGCCGGTCGATCACCGTCGCGGCTTGCCTTACCGGGCCGTCGGCAATGCTGCCCGGGACGATCCCGATCTGCGCCTTTTCTTGGCTTATCCCGAAAGTGATCACCTCTTTGGCGTGCGGCAGCAGCGCCAGCGCTTCGGCATCGTCGGCATTGATCGCGGCTATGCGGCTGCGGCCAAGGTAATCGGCGAACAGCACGCGCAGCTCGTCCATGCTCTTGTGATCGAGGCTGACATTGAGCAGCACGCCCACCGCCGGGCGGTAAAGCGCTATCGAACCATCGCTTTCGTCGACTTCGCTGACATAGATGCTGCGCCCGCCCACGACGGCGCTAGCGATGGGATGTTCGGGCGTGACGAAATTCTTCATCACCGCGCCGTTCATGATCGTCGGTTCGCGCCCGGCCACCTGCATGATCCACCCCAGCATGCCGGTAACGGTCGATTTGCCGCTGGTGCCGGCGACCGCGATCCCCGCGCCGCTGGTGTTGAACAGGATCGAATTGAGCTCGGCGCGGGTCAGCCGCAGGCATCCAAGCTCCTTTGCGCGGACCATTTCCGGCACGGTGTCCTCAACCGCCGCAGAAGCGACGAGGATCTGCTCCTTTACCGTAATTCCGCTGCCGTCCTGCGGGAAGAGGGTGAAGCCCTGGGCCTCCAGCGCGGCGAATTTCTCCGGCGTCCGGCGCTGGTCGCGGCTGCGGTCCGAACCGCTGACCTGCGCCCCGCGACCGGCCAGGATCTGCGCCAGCGGCAGCATGCCCGATCCGCCGATGCCGCAAAAGAAGAAGGGGCGCGCCAGCAACTCGTCATAAGTGGGGAATTCGCTCATGCGCGCTCGGTATTGAGTTGTGCGTTCCAGCACAAGGCGGCTAGTTAGCATGCATGACCCGAATTGCCGTATGCGCCCCCGCCACAGCGATCACCCGCGAGCAAGCCGAAGCTGCGCAGCAGCTGGTGGCAGACGAGTTCCCGGAACATTCGATCTTTTTCCACGAACAATGCTTCAGCAGTGCAGGGCATTTCGCGGGACCGGACATCGAGCGGCTCGAAGCGCTGGTCGAACTGGCCAACAACCCCGCCTATGATGCGGTCTGGTTCGCCAAAGGCGGCTATGGCTCGAATCGCATCGCCGAGGCGGCAGTCGCGCGAATGAACACGGCTGCGCGAGCCAAGACCTATGTCGGCTTTTCCGACATGGGCTATCTGCTCGCTGCTCTTTATCGCAACGGGATCGGCCAGCCGGTCCATGGCTCCATGCCCGTCAGCGCCCGCAGCGAGCGCGGGCGCGAGGCGTTGCGCCGGGTTTTGCGCTGGTTTTCAGGCGATGCCAGCGGGCTTGAGCCTAGCCTTGATGGCAAGACCCCGGCGGTGGCCTTCAACCTGATCACGCTGGCGATGATCGCCAACACGCCGCTCATGCCCGATCTTTCAGGCCATGTCGTGATGGTCGAGGAAGTGAGCGAGGACATGTATTCGGTCGACCGGTTGTTCTTCCACCTGGTCAATGTGCTGCCACGGGTTGCGGGCCTGAGGCTGGGTAGCGTCACCGATGTGCCGGAAAACGATCGCGAATTCGGCCAGGATGCCGAGCAGATCGCGAAATTCTGGTGCGCGCGCGCAGGGATACCCTACCTTGGCCGGGCAGAAGTCGGCCACACTGCCGAGAACCGGATTGTGCCCTTCGGCCTTGCGAGTCCGCCAAGCGCTGGCTAACCGCCGTTTTTGAATTTCGGAGCATATCCACCCGCTCCCTCCGCCCTTCCACCCGGAGCCTACCGGGATATCATCCGGGTGGAAGGGCGGAGGGCGCGGGTGGCAAGGCCAACTAACAGGAAACAATAATGCGGGCGTTCATTTTTCCGGGTCAGGGCAGCCAGAAGGTCGGGATGGGGGCGGAACTCGCCGCTGCCAGCATCGCTGCACGCGAAGTTTTCGAGGAAGTCGATGAAGCGCTCTCGCAAAAGCTTTCGGCGATCATGCGAGAGGGGCCGGAAGACCAGCTGACGCTGACGGAAAACGCCCAGCCGGCGATCATGGCCAATGCCATTGCCACACTGCGCGTGCTTGAGGGCGACTTCGGCGTATCGCTTGCCGCCAAGGGCGCGTGCGTCGCCGGCCATTCACTCGGCGAATATTCCGCGCTTTGCGCGGTCGGCGCGTTCTCGCTGGCTGACACTGCGCGACTACTGAAGTTGCGCGGGCAGGCGATGCAGGCTGCGGTGCCGGTGGGCGAAGGCGCGATGGCTGCGCTTCTGGGCGCCGATATCGAGAAGGCGACCGCGCTCGCTCAGGCAGCGGCACAAGGCGACGTGTGCGAAGTCGCCAATGACAACGATCCGACGCAGGTGGTGATTTCGGGCCACCGCGCGGCGATCGAAGCGCGCGGTCGAACTGGTCAAGGATCACGGGATCAAGCGCGGCATCCTGCTGCCGGTTTCCGCCCCGTTCCACTGCTCACTGATGCAACCTGCGGCCGATTGCATGGCCGAAGCCCTGGCCGAAACGGCGCCCGGGAAGTTCGCCCTGCCGGTCTATGCCAATGTCACCGCCGCGCGCGTGACCGATCCGGCCGAGGAGCAGGCGCTGCTCGTCGAACAGGTCACCGGCCGCGTACGCTGGCGCGAAAGCGTGCTGGCGATGGCGGGTGACGGGATCGAGCATTTCGTCGAACTCGGCGGCAAAGTCGTGGGCCCGATGGTTGGCCGGATCGCACCCGATGTGCGCACGACGAGCCTCATTACCATGGAAGATATCGAATCGCTGGCAAAGGAGATCGGCGCATGAAGGCTGCGTTGCACGTGTTGTGCGCCGCTGGCGCACTCATGCTTGCATTACCCGTGCAAGCGGCAAGCAATTTGGAATGCATTGCGAATAGCGCCACTGCTGAAGAGCAGGCGACGATTGACCGGTATATTCGGAATTTCCGCGGCGGAACCGCGGAAGACCGGGACGATCTGGTATTTGTTCAGGAACTGATCTCCGAGATCTCATTCGGCTGTGCCATGGAAAACCACTGGGGCGGAGATGCTGAGGGCCTAGCCCGGTTGGCGGCGGTATCGCGTGTGAAGGAGGCTGCCCTGCGCAACGGCAAAGCCATTTCGCCAGAATTGCTTGCGAAGTATGATGCATTCATCGCTGCGCGCGGGTCGGCAATGGTCGATATTTTCGATCGGATTGCCCGCGAGCAGTTGGGGTTTGGCGAGGGTGAACAGAAAGCCGGCGACGAGGAAGCCTTGCAAAGTTTTGCCCTAGCGCTCGGTATCGAAAAACAGTCTGCGGTGTCCGATGCCATTATGGAACTGTCATTCTCCGCAGCGGTACAGCGGGTGATCAAGGCCGAATTCGGTTCATATTAATTGGAGCGCTGATGATGTTCTCACTGAAAGGCATGAATGCTTTGGTTACCGGCGCAAGCGGCGGGATCGGTTCGGCGATCTGCCACGCGCTGGCTTCACAAGGCGCGCGGCTTGCCATCTCCGGTTCGAACAGCGCGAAGCTGCGCGCGTTCCGCGAAGAGCTTAACGAGCGCTACAAGCATGACGCCGGCGCGCATGTCGAAATCACCTGCAATCTGTCTGATACCGTGCAGGTCGAGGAGCTGATCCCGGCAACGGTCGATACGCTGGGCGGGGTCGATATCCTGGTCAACAACGCAGGGATCACGCGCGACAATCTGGCCTTGCGGATGAAGGATGAGGAGTGGAACGACGTGATCCGCATCAACCTCGAATCCACCTTTCGCCTGATGCGCGCAGCCGCCCGGCCGATGATGAAAAACCGCTTTGGGCGGATTGTCTCGATTACCAGCGTGGTGGGTGCGACCGGCAATCCCGGCCAGATGAACTACGCTGCGGCCAAGGCCGGGATCGTGGGCATGACCAAGAGCTTCGCGCAGGAAGTGGCGAGCCGTGGGATCACCGCCAATTGCGTGGCGCCGGGTTTCATCCGCACCGCCATGACCGACCAGCTGCCCGATGCGCAGAAGGACGCGCTTAATGCGCGAATCCCGATGGGGCGGATGGGCGAGGGCGAGGATATCGGCGCCGCTGTGGCCTTCCTGGCGACGCGCGAGGCTGGTTACATCACTGGCGAAACGCTGCATGTGAATGGCGGGATGGCGATGCTGGGCTAAGAACGCGGCGATTTCCTCCGGATTTTTCGTCGTTTTCCCCAAGGAATCGGGCCTCTGCGTGGGCTGGCCTTGCCGCCTTGGTCTCTTGCGCTAAGGTCGAAAGCCGAATTTCCGGCGCTGTGGGGCGATTCCGGCCCGCGGCGCGCATCAAGGGGTTGAGAAGGACCGATGAAGGCCACAATCGAACGCGCGACGCTGCTGCGTTGTCTGTCTCACGTTCAGTCGGTGGTGGAGCGGCGCAACACCATTCCGATCCTGTCCAACGTGCTGATCGATGCCAGCGATGGCGGGACGCTGAAGGTGATGGCGACCGACCTTGACCTGCAAGTGGTCGAGAACATGGCGGCAGCCTCGGTCGAGGCGCCCGGCGCCATTACGGTATCCGCCCACCTGCTGTTCGACATCGCCCGCAAGCTGCCCGAAGGTAGCCAGGTGGTGCTGGAGACGTCAGACAACCGGATGGACGTGAAGGCCGGACGCAGCCGGTTCAAGCTGCCCACGCTGCCGCGTGACGATTTCCCGGTGATCGTCGAAGGCGATTTGCCGACCAGCTTCGAAATCCCCGCCAAGCAGCTGGCCGAGCTGATCGATCGCACCCGCTTTGCGATTTCGACCGAGGAAACCCGTTACTATCTCAACGGCATCTTCCTGCATGTGACCGATGATGACACGCCGGTGCTGAAGGCAGCCGCCACCGATGGGCACCGTCTCGCGCGCTTTACCCTGCCGCGCCCTGCAGGTGCGGAGGGCATGCCGGACGTGATCGTGCCGCGCAAGGCCGTGGCCGAACTGCGCAAGCTGCTGGAAGAAGCGATGGACGGCAATGTCCAGATCGACCTGTCAGCCAGCAAGATCCGCTTCACGCTGGGCGGCGAGGGCGGGGTGGTGCTGACCAGCAAGCTGATCGACGGCACTTTCCCCGATTACAGCCGCGTTATCCCGACCGGTAACGACAAGTTGCTCAAGCTCGATCCCAAGAGCTTCTTCGAAGGCGTGGACCGCGTCGCAACCATCGCGACGGAGAAGACCCGCGCGGTCAAGATGACGCTCGACCATGACAAGGTCACGCTGTCCGTCACCTCGCCCGACAACGGCACCGCGGCGGAAGAACTGGCGGCGGATTACAGCGCCGAAGGGTTCGAGATCGGGTTCAACGCCAATTACCTCAAGGATATCCTCAGCCAGATCGACAGCGACACGGTGGAACTGCACCTGGCCGATGCCGGCGCGCCGACGCTGATCCGCAAGAACGACAAGAGCCCCGCGCTTTATGTGCTGATGCCGATGCGCGTCTAAGCCATTGTCCACGCGCGATTGGCGGTGCTAGGCAGGTTTCAAGAGGAGACCTGCCGATGACCGCCCATCAAGTCCACGTTCGCCGCGACAATCTGGCTTCGGCCGAGCTGGCCGGCACTACCCCCGGCGATCTGGCCGAGGGCGCTGTGCGCCTCAAGGTTGAAAGCTTCTCCGTCACCTCGAACAACATCACCTATGCGGTGGCGGGCGACAGCTTTGGCTACTGGAATTTCTTCCCAGCGCCCGACGGCTTCGGCATTGTGCCGATGTGGGGACATGCGAAGGTGATCGAGAGCAAATGCCCCGATATCGCCGTGGGTGAGCGGGTCTATGGCTATCTCCCTATGGCGACGCATCTCGATGTCGTGCCCGGCAAGATCAGCGCTGGCGGCTTCACCGACATGACCGATCATCGCCAGCCGATGAGCCCGATCTACAACCAGTATTCGCGGCTCGCGGCTGACCCCGAACATGATCCAGCGCACGAGGCCGAGCGGATGATCTTCGGCCCGCTGTTCAAGACCGGGTTCCTGATTGAATACTTCATGCGGGCCGAGGCCTGGTTCGGTGCGGAACAGGTGATCCTGACCAGCGCCTCCTCCAAAACCGCGATGGGACTGGCGAGCGTGGCCCGCCAGAACTCACCGGGCATCCGCCGCATCGGGCTGACTTCTGCAGGCAATGTCGAATTCGTGAAGGGCACCGGCCTCTATGACGATGTTGTTTCCTATGACGATCTCGGCGGTATCACACAGAGCCCCAGTGTCTCGGTCGATTTCGCCGGGAATGCCGGGTTGCTCGCGGCGATCCATGCCCATTTCGGCGATGCGCTGAAATATTCGTGCCTGGTCGGCGCGACCCATATCGAAGAGCGCCGCGGACCTGCTGGCTCGGCGAGCGGCCTGCCCGGCCCCACACCCACGCTGTTCTTCGCGCCCGATCATGCGGTGGCGCTGTTCAAGGAGCTGGGGCCGCAAGAGGCTGGCAAGCGGCTCGCGGCAGCATGGCATGGTTTCCTGGGCAGTGTGGCCGGATCGGTCGAGATCGAGCGGCGCCCCGGCCTCGAAGCTGCGCTCCAGACCTATCTCGAGATGGTCGGCGGCAAGGTCGACCCCGCACAGGGCATCGTGATCGAGCCTTGAGTTTCCCATGACACGGCAGGCAAGCTGGCAACCGGCGGCAGATAGCGGCATTTCCATCCGCTGGGTGGAGGCGAACGGGCTGACCTTCGAAGTCGCCGAGGCGGGAGCGGGCGACAGGCTAGCGCTGTGCCTCCACGGCTTTCCCGAGCTGCATTACAGCTGGCGCCACCAGATGCCGCTGCTGGCGCAGATGGGCTACCGCGTATGGGCGCCCAATATGCGCGGCTATGGCGGTACAACGCGGCCTTCTTACAAACAGGACTACCGGCTCAATAACCTTACCGCAGACGTCGCCGCGCTGATCGATGCCAGCGGCGCAAAGGAAGTTACCTTGCTGGCGCATGACTGGGGCGCGATTGTCGCCTGGCAATTCGCGATCCAGCAGGTGCGACCGCTGACCCGCCTTGTGATCATGAATGTCCCGCATCCCCTTTGCGCACGGCGCGAGCTCAAGCATTGGCGCCAGCTGAGGAAGAGCTGGTATATCTTTTTCTTCCAGCTGCCGCGCTTGCCCGAGCGCTGGCTCGGCAAGGATGATGCGGTAGTAATCTCGCATATTTTCCGCAATTCGGCGGTCAACAAGAATCGGTTTACCCGCGAAGAGGCAGAGCTTTACCGTACCGCGGCCAATCAGCCCGGCGCGTTGAAGGCGATGGTCGATTATTACCGTGCGCTGCTGCAAACGCCGGATTTACGCAAGATCGGCAAGGGCATGGTGCAGGTGCCGACGCTGGTCATCTGGGGCGAGCAGGATCTTGCGATCGACATCCATTGCCTGGACGGGATGGAGCAATACGTGCCCGATCTGACCGTTCGTCGCTTCCCCAACGCGTCGCACTGGGTCCAGCAGGACATACCCGATGAGGTGAATGCGGCGCTAAAGGAGTGGCTGCCGGGCTAATTTGCAGCGCGGATCATCGCTTCGATATCGACGAACTTCTCGCGCGGTGAACCCGCGCGGGCGGCCGCTTCCTCAGCCTCCTCGATCTTCTTCCAGTCCTGGAATGTGACGACGTCCAGGTTGCGCGCTTGCGCCAGCTCGTCAAAGCCCTCGCGTCCGCGCTTGCCGATCCGGCCCAGCGCGCCAGAGGCGATATCTTCGGATATCTTTTCGACCACGCTATAGCCATCGGGGCGATTGGTGCCGATCGTGCCAGACGGCCCGCGGCGGGCCCATCCCACGCAATAGATGCCGGGCAGGATGCGCCCTTCGTCATTGGCGAAACGGCCCGCGCGATCATCGAACGGCACGTCCGGAACAGGGGAAGAGCGATAGCCGATGCAGCTCACCACCAGATCGGCCGGAATGCGATAGGTGTCGCCCGTGCCGACCGCGCGTCCCTGCGCCACTTCGGTTCGTTCGACTTCGATATGCTGCACCTTGCCGTCACCGCTGAACGACTTGGGGCTGGCAAACATGTCAAAATGGATCTCGATCGGCTTGTCTGCATGCACGCTTTCGGGGATCGCGGCAAAGCTGCGCAAATGGGTGACCGATTTCCTGAGGCCCGGCTCGAGCAGCAAATCCTCGCCTTCATCTGGCAGGTCGTCGCGATCGACCCGCGGCGAGGCCCGCTCAAGATTGGCGAGTTCGCCCAATTCCTTGGGCGTCATCATGATCTGGTGCGGGCCGCGCCTGCCCAGGATCGTGATCGTCTGGAATTTCGCGGCCTTGAGCGCTTCCAGCGCATGGCTGACGATATCCGAACCTTCGAATTCGGCTTCGGTCTTGGCGAGGATGCGCGCGACATCGAGTGCGACATTGCCCATGCCTATGACGACCGCGTGGCGGCCAGACAGGTCAGGATCGAGATTGGCTGACGGGGGATAGCCATTATACCAGCCAACGAATTCAGCACTGCCGAAAATGTTGCCCAGTTCCTCTCCAGGAATGCCCAGCTTGCGATCGTGAGGGGCTCCGGTGGCAAGTATCACCGCGTCATAGAGCTGGCGCAGTTCACCGATGCTGACATCGCGGCCCACCGCCACATTGCCGACAAAGCGGACATTCTCGCTCAGCGCCACTTTCTCGTACCGCCTTGTCACGCCCTTGATCGACTGGTGATCCGGCGCCACCCCGAACCGGATCAGGCCATAGGGAACCGGCAGCATGTCGAACATGTCGATCCGGACATCATCGCCCCACTGCTTCTGGGCGGCTTCGGCCGAGTAATATCCGGCGGGGCCCGATCCGATGATTGCTATGTGCCGCACGTCCAGATCCCCTCTTTATCCGCGCGGCCCCTTGTTCAGGCCGCCTTGGCCTTTCCGGCCTCTTCCGGCTCATCCAGGAAGCGGTGGATCGCTTCCACGCATTCGTCGCTATGGCTTAGCAGGAAGAGGTGCCCGCCGCCCCGCAAGACCAGCAGTTCGCTGTTCGGGATCAGCTTGTCGAGGAACCAGCCGTTGGGCAGCGGAACGATATGGTCCTCGTCGCCCATCATGATCAGTGTCTTCTTGCGCATGAAGGGCAGGGCGGGGACACTGGTCCAGCCCAGCATTGCCAGCAACTGGTAGAAATAGCCGCGCGGCGTGGGCGGCTTGAGGCGATGGATGTGCTCCATCTTGTTCATCGCCTTGCCCAGCGCGCCGCCATATAGCGTCTGGAAATGCTCTTCCATGAAGGCCGCGTCGATATAACGGCGGGGATCGGCCATCTTGCTGAGCGAGGCGGGGTTGCCCGGCATCATGATCATGCCCGCGGTGGTTGCGGCCAGAATCAGCCGCCGGGTGCGGCCCGGATGCTGGATGGCAAAATGCTGCGCCATGGCACCGCCCCAGCTCACGCCCATCACATCGACCTGGTCCACGCCCAGCTTGTCGAGCAGCTGAGTGGTCGTCCACGCCATGGTCACGGTGTTGTAAGGCACAACCGGCTCGGGCGATCCGCCCACACCGGGCATGTCGAACATGATGAACGCGCGATCGGGGAGAGCTTCGGCCAGCGGGGCAACCGCTTCGATATTCGCGCCGATACCGTTGAAGAACAGGATCGGAAGATGCTTGCTGGGCTTGTCGAGCCGCCAGGTCGCGACGCGTAATGTCCGACCCCCGACGTTTTCCATGGTGATGCGCGCATCGCGCATCGCTTCGTCGAGGGCTTCGTCGAGCACCTCTTCGCGGTTCTTGCCCAAATGCGTCGTCCTGTCCTGCGGCCCCGTATCCGGAGTCTGGCTATCTTTCTTCCACTACGTAGAGACCGGGGGCCGGGTCCAGTGGTTTGTATGCGGCATTCCCCAGTTCCTTTGGCGCAGGCTTCTGCTTGCCCGAACGCTTTTGGACCCATTCCATCCAGTAGGGCCACCAGCTGCCGGCTACTTCCTCAGTGCCTTCCAGCCATTCGTCGGCGGTTTCAGGCAGTTTGCCCTTCTTTTTCTGGACGTAATACTTGGCCTTGGGGTTGCCTGGCGGGTTGAGGATCGCCTGCATATGGCCCGATTGCGACAGGACATAGGTGATGTCCTTGGAGCCGAACAGCTGGGTCGAGCGATAGGTCGCCTTCCACGGGGTGATGTGGTCGGTCACGCCGCCAAGGATGAACAGGTCGGAGGTGACCTTACTGAGGTCGATCTTGTGACCTGCCATCTCGACTTCGCCCTTCTTTGTGAAGGCGAGCGTTTCGAACAGCGTCAGGAAATCGCCCATCAGGCTGGCAGACAAGTTCGTGGCATCGGCGTTCCAGAACAACACGTCGAATGCCGGCGGATCCATACCCAGAAGGTAGTTGTTGATGACATAGTTCCAGATCAGGTCATTGGGGCGCAGCCAGGCAAAGCCGCGCGCCAAATCATCCGCCTTGATCACGCCTTTCTTTTCGGCGCGCTTGCGGGCGAGCTTCATGCCGTTTTCGGAGATGAGTGAACCCGCCTCGATATCGAGCTGCTTGGGGTGCAGCACGCAAACCATCAGCGTCAGTGTGCCGAGCAGGTCGCTTTTCTGGGCCGCTAGCTTGGATGCCATAACGCTGGCGGTCTGGCCGCCCGAACAGCCGGCCGAGACATTGACCTTTTTCGAGCCGGTGATCTTGGCGACGGCTTCCATAGCTTCGAGGCAGGATGCAATGTATTCATCCATGCCCCACACGCCCTGTTCCTTGGACGGATTGCGCCACGAAATCACGAAGGTCTGGATGCCGTTGTCGACCTGGTATTTCACCACCGATTTTTCGGGGCTCAGGTCATTGATATACATCTTGTTGATCTGCGGCGGGATCGTCAGCTGCGGGATTTCATAAACCTCGTCAGTCGTCGGGGCGTAATGGATCAGCTCCATCATCTCGGTGCGCAGGACCACGGAACCCTTTGAAGTGGCGATGTTTTCGCCCAGTTTGAACGGTCGCTTGTCAACCTGGCTGACCATCCCCTTGTTTTCGGTCAGGTCGCGATAAGCGTTCTGCAGGCCTTTGATCAGCGACAGGCCGCCGCTGTTGATCAGCTGCTTTTGCGCCATCGGATTGCCGATCAGCGTGTTGGTGGGCGCCAGGCTGTCGATAATGATGTTCGAGATGAAATTGGCCCGGTCCCGCTCAAGGTCGTCCAGCTCGAGATCCTGCAACCAGTTGTGCATGCCCTTTTGCACAGCGAGGTAATATTGCGCGCCCGCGCGGAAGAAGGGGTTGTATTGCCAAGCGGGATCCATGAAGCGCTTGTCCTTGGGATCCGGCTTAAGCTCGGACTTGCCAGTCATGATCTTGATCATGTCCTCGCCCATGGCCTGGGCGTGCTTCATCAGGCGCCTTGGGTCCGACGCACTTTCACGCAGCAAAAGTGCAACCGCACCGACGAAATCCTCCCGCGCGACGCCGATCAGCGGCCCCAATGCGGTTGTCGATTGTGCGGCCTCGTTTTCGAGCTTGCTGCCTTTCGCCATGATGACCCCTTCTGATGTTGGCTGAATTCGACGTTGCGCGAAGATGGCCTCGTGCGCACGGCAATGCAAGTCGCACATTTCACGAAGCGCGGCGGTGCCGGAGGCGCAGAATTCCTGCCGTCCTGCCGGTGTACGTGGTTATCACTTCAGAAAGGATTTCGTCATAAAGGCAAACCTCAGGAAGTCGTTTAGCGACAATAAGATAATACCTCGGGGACTTTTCGATGAAGCGCTTGCTGGCAAGCATGAGTTCAACCCGCTCTGGCGGGCGCAGGCGTGGTGACGCGGCGGGGCCACTGATCCCCATTTCCGAAGACGATATTGCCCGCCGGATCGAGCTGCTCGATAGTTTCGAGCAAGCAGGCCTCGGCTGGTTCTGGGCAACTGACGAGCTAGGGCGCCTGATCTACCTGTCGAAGAGCGCGATTGCGATGCTTGGCTGGGACGAAAGCGAGGTCATCGGCAAGCAATTGAGCGATCTTTTCTTGCCCGACGATGAAACTGCACCTGACCGGCCCGAGCGCCCGCTAGCCTTCCTGCTTGGCGCGCGCAATTCGATCACGCAATTGCCGGTCCGCGTGGCCAATGCGGAGCGTGAGTTCTGGTGGGAGATTGCCGGCAAGCCCCGGTTCGATGCCAAGGGCGAATTCGCCGGCTATCGCGGGAGTGCGAAGGACATTACCGCCATCCGCGAAACGCAGCGCGATGCGGCGCGCCTGGCGCAGTATGATCCGCTGACCGGTCTCGCCAACCGGCACCGGATGCACAAGCGCCTCGACAAGACGTTGACCGCCTATCGCAACACAAAGCGTTCATGCGCGTTGATGATGCTTGACCTCGATCGCTTCAAGCAGGTCAACGATACGCTTGGTCACCCGGCGGGGGACGAGTTGCTGAAACAGGTTGCCGCGCGGCTTGGCAGGCTGGTGGGCGAAAATGCCGAGATTGGCAGGCTTGGCGGGGACGAATTCCAGATTATCCTGCCTGACGTGGACGATCGCGGCAAGCTGGGCGAGCTGGCTCAGCGCATCATCCAGATGATTTCACAGCCTTATTCGCTCAATGGCTCGCGCGCGATCATCGGTACATCCGTGGGCATTGCGATTGCTCCCTATGATGGCGTCGATACCGAAGAACTGGTCAAGGCGGCTGACCTTGCGCTCTACGCCGCGAAGGGCGGTGGAAGGGCGCAATATCGCTTCTATTCCAGCGATCTAAAGGACGGCGCCAAGCTGCGGCGCCAGATCGAAGAAGGCCTGCGTGATGCCATTTCACGCGGCGAACTGGAAATGCAATACCAGCCGATTGTCGATGCGCAGACGCATAAGGTGGCTTGCTTCGAAGCGCTGATCCGTTGGCACCACCCCGAACATGGCCTCATTTCGCCCGCTCGCTTCATCCCGATTGCCGAGGATTGCGGCTTGATCAAAGAGATCGGCGAATGGGCGCTTGAGCAATCATGCCGCGATGCTGCCAAATGGCCTTGTGAAATCAAGGTCGCTGTCAATGTGTCAGCGGTCCAGTTCGCGCGCGCGGATTTTCCCGAGACCGTGAAGCAGGTACTTAAACGAACCGCGATCGATCCGGGACGGGTCGAACTGGAGATCACCGAAAGCGTCTTCATGGGCGATTATGGTGAAGTCCAGAAGCTCTTCAAGCGTCTGAAGGCCCTTGGCGTGCGGCTTTCGCTGGATGATTTCGGCACCGGATACAGCTCATTGAGTTACCTGCGCAAAGCGCCGTTCGACAAGATCAAGATCGACCAGAGCTTCGTGCGCGGCTCGCCTGAAAAGGGCAATAACAATTCGGCGATCATCGCCGCCATCGTCAGCCTTGCCGAAGCGCTTGAAATGGAAACGGTCGCCGAAGGGATCGAAACGCGCGACGAGCTAGAGCTGGTGAAGGGACGCAACGCTACCCACTTGCAGGGCCGCATTTTCTCTCTGTCGCTCCAACAGCATCAGCTTCTCGAACGGAGTGAACAAGGGCAACTGGTTTTCGAGCCTATGGGCCCGGACAAGTATCGCCCTGAAAGGCGGACTGAATTCCGCCGGATCGGGCTGATCCATGATGACCATCGCTATCATGTTGTCCTGCGCAATCTGTCGCGCACCGGCGCGCTGATCGAGGGGCTGCTCGATGTGCCGCTGGAAACCGAAGTCGTCCTAGACCTTGGCAATGGCCAGCTGGCAGTCGCAATGGTTCGCCGGTCAGAAGGATATAGCCAAGGCGTCGAGTTCGAAACTCAGCTGATCCCCGATGGTGCCGATGGGTTGTGCACCCGCTATCGGGTGTCGCCATACCTGATTGAGGCCGCCGGCCGGCCCTTGGCTGCTTTGCCGGACGATGCTTACGAAGCCATGCGAAGCAGTTCTGCAGCGCCGGCCAAGCCCAAGGCCTTTGTCGAGGCAGATATAACCTATCGCAACCTCGCCGCTTGAGCCGGCAACACGTCTGTCCATTAACCTCGGCATTAGGACAATAATAACCAACCGGCTTTACAGACTTTCAGGTGTTCAGACTGGTTTGTAACAGCAAGGTAAGGAGAGCGGTCGCGTGTCCCTGAAGGGTCTCCTGTCAGGTCGGAATGGTGGCCTTTTTGGTGGTGCCGAGAGGCGTGCCTCCGCCACCGCTAATCGCGCGCTCAGCGATGCTGAAAAGCTGACTATGCTTGACGAGCTGGAACGATCAGGCGTGGGCTGGTTTTGGTCGACCGATCCCGAAGGCCATTTGACCTATGTCAGCGAAGCGATCGCCGAACGTATCAACCTGCCGCTCGATCAGTTTGTTGGCCAGCCGCTGCAAGCTGTGTTCGAATCCAAGGAAGGTGAGGGGCGGACCAAGTCGCTTTCGCTTAAGATGGGGGCGCGCAAATCCTTTTCCGGTTTCGCCGTGGCGCCGGTGGCAGGCAACCGTGAGGTGGTTATCCGCCTTTCAGGGCGCCCGGCCTTTTCGTCCAACGGTGCGTTCCTTGGCTTTCGCGGCACCGGCGCGGATATCACCGAGGAATATCACCGCGAGGAGGAAACGGCACGGCTTGCACGATTTGATTCGCTGACGGGCCTGTCGAACCGCCATCGGATGTCGCATTCGATCGAGACCACGCTCACCGCGTTCCGGGCGGCCAAGCGCAATTGCGCGATCCTGATGATGGACCTCGACCGGTTCAAGCAGGTTAACGATACGCTGGGGCATGCTGCTGGCGACGAATTGCTCAAGCAGGTGGCTAGCCGTCTACAGCGGGCTGTCGATCGCGATTGCGAAATCGGGCGTCTGGGCGGCGACGAATTCCAGATCATGCTCCCCGATATCGATGACCGCGGCGAACTGGGAGAGATTGCTTCCAAGATCATCGCGATGCTGACGCAACCCTATTCGCTCGAAGAGGGGCGCTGTGTGATCGGAGCTTCAGTGGGGATTGCGATTGCGCCGCATGATGGCGTGACCCGCGAAGAAGTCGTGCGGTCGGCCGACCTTGCACTGTATGCCGCCAAGAACGGTGGGCGCGGGCAGTTCCGCTTTTATTCGGGCGACCTGGCTAATGAAGCCATTTTCCGCCGCCGCCTGGAGGGCGACCTTCAGGAGGCCGTTCGCGATGAGCAGCTGTTCCTGCAATACCAGCCGGTGCTGTCGATTGAAAACGATCGGGTTGTCGGGCTGGAAGCGCTTGTTTGCTGGAACCACCCGCAGCGCGGCGAAATCGATCCGGACGAATTCCAGTCGATTGCAGAGAACTCCACGCAGGTCGTCGAGGTCGGGAACTGGACGATCACGCAAGCCTGCAAGGAAGCCAGTTCATGGCCTGTTGCGCTGCGTGTGGCGGTTAACGTCCCGACCAAGCAATTCATGGCTGACGGGTTCGTCGACAGTGTGCGCAAGGCCTTGGCTGATGCCGATCTCGACCCCGATCGGCTTGAGCTTGAAGTCAAGGAATCGGTTTTCTTCGGCGATGCCAATACGGTTGATAAGAAGCTGGGCGCGCTGTTCAAGATGGGTGTGCGCCTGACGCTCGATGAATTCGGTACAGGCTATTCCTCGCTCAGCTACCTGCGGCGCGCGCCGTTTGACAGTATCAAGATCGGCGACATGATCTGCACGCCGAACCTTGAAGAGGATAGCCGCGAGCAGGGGCTTCTGACCGCAGTGGCCGCGCTGGCCAAGGCGCTCAACATGACGACTATAGCCAGCGGCATTGAGACAATCGGCCAGCACGAAGCGCTCAAGGCCAGCGGTGTGCGCTGCGTCCAGGGGCCGCTCTATGCGGAGATCGTCAGCGGCGAAGAGGTGCTGGCCGAACTCGCAGGTGGGAGCTGGCAGATCGAGCCCAGCGCAGACCGCATGTCGCGTGCGCGGCGCCGCACCCTGCTGCGCAAGATTCAGGTGATCCATGACGATTATTCTTATGAGGTGACTTTGCGCAACCTCTCGAAGAGCGGTGCCTTGATTCAGGGCCTGGCCGATGTGCCGACCGAGACGCAGTTTGTGGTCGATCTTGGCGGCGGTCAGTTGGCCGTTGCCACCGTTGTTCGGAGCGCCGGGGACACGCAGGGGCTGGAGTTCGAAACTCCCCTCGTCGAAGATGGCGCGGGCGGCCTTTGCACGCGTCACCGCGTCTCGCCCTATGCGCTGGCATCGGCGGGCGCGCCGCTGGCCGCGCTTTCGCCAGGAGACTACAAGGCGATGCAGGGCGGTGGGCTCAATTCGCCGGGAAGTATTCCCAAATTCGCCTATGCGCCGGTGGGATCGTACGAAGCCGCGTAAACCCGCGTACATTGATGCTGACAGCTTTGCCCGGTGCGTCTATTGGCGCTCGCGATGACAGACCTTTCCAAGATCCGCAATTTCAGCATCATCGCGCATATCGACCATGGCAAGTCCACGCTGGCGGATCGCCTGATCCAGGCGACCGGCGGGCTGACCGAGCGCGAGATGAGCGAGCAAGTCCTTGATAACATGGACATTGAGCGTGAACGCGGCATTACCATCAAGGCCCAGACCGTGCGCCTCAACTACACCGCGCGCGACGGCGAGACCTATGAGCTCAACCTCATGGACACGCCCGGCCACGTCGACTTCGCCTATGAGGTCAGCCGCAGCCTCGCCGCCTGCGAAGGCGCGCTGCTCGTCGTTGACGCCGCGCAGGGGGTCGAGGCGCAAACCCTCGCCAATGTCTACCAGTCGATCGAGCACGACCACGAAATCGTCCCCGTCATCAACAAGATCGACCTGCCCGCGGCCGAGCCGGACAAGGTCCGCGCCGAGATCGAGGACATCATCGGCCTCGACGCGTCCGACGCCGTCCTCACCAGCGCAAAGTCCGGCATCGGCATCGAGGACGTGCTGGAGGCGGTCGTCGCCCGCATCCCCCCGCCCAAGGGCGACCGCGAGGCGCCGCTCAAGGCCAGCCTGGTCGACAGCTGGTACGATCCCTACCTCGGCGTGGTCATCCTCGTCCGCGTGATCGACGGCGTGATCAAAAAGGGCCTGCAGGTCCGCTTCATGCAGGGCGGCACCCAGCACCTGATCGACCGCGTCGGCGCCTTCACCCCCAAGCGCGTCGACCTGCCCGAAATCGGCCCCGGCGAAATCGGCTTCATCACCGCGCAGATCAAGGAGGTGGAGCAGGCCCGCGTGGGTGACACCATCACCACGGTCAAGAATGGCGCGAGCGAGCCGCTGGCCGGCTACAAGGAAGTGCAGCCGGTGGTGTTCTGCGGGCTGTTCCCGGTCGACGCCGCCGATTTTGAGAAGCTGCGCGAAAGCATCGCCAAGCTGCGGCTCAATGACGCCAGCTTCAGCTTCGAGATGGAGAGCAGCGCCGCCCTGGGCTTCGGCTTCCGCTGCGGCTTCCTCGGCCTGCTGCACCTCGAGATCATCCAGGAACGCCTCAGCCGCGAATACGATCTTGACCTCATCACCACCGCTCCCTCGGTCGAATACCGCATCCAGCTCGGCCATACGAAGAACGAGGACGCGAAGTCGATCATGCTGCACAACCCGGCTGACTGGCCGGACACCAACCGGATCGAGACCATCGAGGAACCGTGGATCAAGGCGGTGATCTACACGCCTGACGAATATCTCGGCTCCATCCTCAAGCTGTGCCAGGACCGGCGCGGCATCCAGACCGACCTGACCTATGTCGGCGGGCGCGCGCAGGTGACTTACGAGCTGCCGCTGAACGAAGTGGTGTTCGATTTCTATGACCGGCTGAAGAGCATCTCCAGAGGCTATGCCAGCTTCGATTACGAGCAGATCGGCATGCGCGAGGGCGACCTGGTGAAGATGAACATCCTCGTCAACAACGAGCCGGTCGACGCGCTCAGCCTGATCGTCCACCGCTCGGTCGCCGAAGAGCGCGGGCGCGGCATGTGCGAGCGGTTGAAAGACCTGATCCCGCGGCACCTGTTCAAGATCCCGATCCAGGCCGCGATCGGCGGCAAGATCATCGCCCGCGAAACGATCGCCGCGCTGCGCAAGGATGTGACCGCGAAATGCTATGGCGGCGACATCACCCGCAAGAAGAAGCTGCTGGAGAAGCAGAAAAAGGGGAAGGCAAGGATGCGGGAGTACGGGAATGTTTCAATTCCCCAAGAAGCCTTCATCGCGGCCCTTCGTATGGGTGAAGAGTAGCTCCTCCCCGGAACGGGGGAGGGGGACCATCCGTAGGATGGTGGAGGGGCACCCGAAGGACTTTCCAACCTCAAATCGTCATCCCGGACCTGATCCGGGATCCAGCTAGTCCGCTGAACCCTCCGCGCTATTTATCTCACGCAAAGCCTGTCCTGAGCCTGTCGAAGGAGCGCAAAGGCGCTAAGGCGTCACGTGGTGCATGGAGCGATTGCGCCAGCAATCGCGGAACGGCGTGGGGGCAGAGAAAGTCCGCTCACCCTGAGCTTGTCGAAGGGCTGCATTTCACTCTTTCGCCTGAGCGCAGCCAGAAGCAGTTACGCTTTAGTGGCAGGGTATTTGAAGGACGATTTCGGTCGTTCTGAAAGGTCTGCGAAGCCCAAGAGAAGGTGTCGCCGTGCTTCTGGCAAGTCTTTTCGATCCGAGCCATATGCCCCCAGATATTCCGCTGCTACCGCGTGAATTTTTGAGTCCAAATCTTTCCGAATTATCCCCCGGCATAGGTAAGATTTGACTCATGTCGAAAAACGCACCAATTCTCCCACCGCTATTTGGGGATGCAAAATGGAAGCGAGACTGCGTCACGAAGTCGTTTATCAATTCGACGGTAGAGCGACAGTCGCCGAAGTTGCGCGATCTTTGCTCGCTCAAGAAAAACTTCTTCGAGAGGCCGTAGCGGTTCTTGAGGAGTGTTTCGACGGTTTGGACATCAGCAGTGTCGGGGTCGACATAAAGCTGGTTGCTCAGGAGAGTCCGCTTCGAACGAATCTGGCTTTGTTCTTCGCTGGCGTCTACTCGGGTGAGATAGGACAAGACATGCCCGACATCTTAGACACACTCTTTGGCCTCGACGTGCCTGACGGGTACGATAGCTTTGTCTCGCTTCTGGTAATCTTGGTCGCAATCTTTGGGATTGATTGGCTGTATAAGCGAATGTTCCCAGACAAGTCGGGTGACAAGATCGAAGAAGAGAAGGACCGACTGCTAGCGGAGGCGGCAAGGATGGCATCTTTGACCGAGCAGCAGATTGAGGGAGCCATTGATCGAGCTTTGGGGAAGCGGGAGCGTAGCGTTAGTAAGGCCTCTATGGATTTTCTTCAGCCCGCCCGGAGGCATCATGCAAGCGAGGTAAGATCAGGAAGCACTATTCTACCCAAGGAGGTCATTGACCAGATACCATCGGACATTGACCTTGCTGATTATGAACCACCAAGTGAAACTGAGGAATTGCGCGACGTTTTGATCCGCTTCCGCGCGCACGACCTCGACCGCAACAAGAAGTGGGCGGCGACGATCGAAGAAGTTTCGAGTGAGCGCAAGCCACTGCACCTTGCACCAGACATACAGCCGGATCGTTTGTTTAACCGCAATCAAGTGCGTGGGGATGTGATC
This sequence comes from Altererythrobacter sp. BO-6, assembly GCF_011047315.1. Lineage (NCBI taxonomy): Bacteria > Pseudomonadati > Pseudomonadota > Alphaproteobacteria > Sphingomonadales > Erythrobacteraceae > Altererythrobacter > Altererythrobacter sp. BO-6. Next base: position 20,068 of record NZ_CP049259.1, read on the forward strand.
GTGACCACTGTGCGGGGGCCGGAGGGTGACTACGTGCCGTCATTATATTATCTAGAGAAAATCTATGATTAGCCTCCGCGATGCCGTTGCCCAAGGCAAACTCGACCAGTTATAGCCGAACACCCCGAAGTGAAGGGCGATATGGACGCCTTCAAATTCCAGGGAAATTCCAGGGACAGCAGGGAAGTTCTAGAAATTCCGGGGACAGTATACCTAATTCAACAACTCCCCCACCAGCCCAGGCCGTTTCGCGATCATCGCCAGCAGCACTTGCGCGGGGCCGGTCGGCTGGCGCCGCCCGTGCTCCCAATTGAGCAGCGTGCCTTTCGCCACGCCGATGCTGCGCGCGAATTCCGCCTGAGACAGGCCGGTCCTGGCGCGGATCGCCACCACGTCCACCTCGGGCACGTCCACCTGATGCACGCGCGCGCCGGATGTCTTGCCTTCGGCATAGGCGATGGCTTCTTCAAGCCCTTGCTTGATGCTTTCAAACGCGCTGGATGCTTTGGGGGACGCCTTGGGGGGCGTCTTGGGGGATTTCAGGGCGCTCATGATGGGTCTCCGTAATGCGCGATCAGCAGCTTGCCGAGTTTGATGAGCTCGGCCTGCTCGGCCTTGCTTAGATTGTCCTTTTCGTTCTTGGCGAACACTGAGACGAGGAAGATCGGCATATGTGTGCCGCCAAACACATAAACCGTGCGATAGCCGCCGCTTTTTCCCGCGCCCGGACGTGCGAAACGCATTTTGCGCAGGCCTCCGCCGAGCGATACGCCGCCTTCCGGGTTGGCGGCCACAAAGTCCACCAGCGCGGCCCGTTCCTCATCACTCATCACCGCCTTGGCGCGCCGCAGGAATTCAGGCAATTCGACGACGGTTTGCAGGCGGGTCATGTAGTAGATTACATATGAGTCTTTGGCGTATAAGTCAATGACTCATATAAGGAGCCCTCACTCCCACCCATCATCCTTGAGCGACCTTATCGTCGGCCCTTCCGGCTTCGCGACCGGCTTGCGTTTGCGCCAGCCGGGCGGGGGGCAGCTGGTCAGGGGGAAGAGTGTAGTTCCGGGAGTCATTGTTTTCCGCAGGTTGTTTGTTTTCGCCCTCAGGCGCCGGGCGCGACGCCTCCGCGTCGCTTGGCTGCGCGCCATAAGGCGCGGCGGGCAGTCGCCCTTGCGGGTCGCTGGTCGCTCCCCGGTCAGTGCCAGTCAGCAACCGCTGTGCTGAGAGATCCCTCTCCTTCAACTCCTCGAACCGCTGCCACGCTTCGCGCGTTTCCTCGCTCAGCATCTCCCACTCGCGTTGCTGCTCGCGCTCCACCCGCACGCGGATTTCCTCGATCTTGCGGTCGATGCTCGCGCGCACCTGGGCGCTCGACACATTCTTGCCCGCCGCCGCCTGCTCCAGCTCCCATTCCTTGCGCCAGCGCTGCCGCTCCTGCTCCAGCCGCGTGTGGTCAAGCCCGCTCAGGCCCCTCGCGCCGCCGCCTTCCGCAAACCGGTGGGGCGCGCGGTTCCTCAAAAGGAACATCAGCAGCCGGTCATTATAGCGGGTGCGCGTGCCCACCAGCGCGCCATAGGAATAGACCGGCTCTTCCACGCCGTTGATCGCGCGGTCCATCGCGATGTCCTCGATCCGGGCAATGCCGAGCGCCAGCGCGGCCTCCCACGCGGCGCGGAAGCTGTCGCCCGCGGAGTGGCGGCGCAGCTGGTAGGCGCCGTGCTCGGTCCGGCCCACGCGGCGGCAGGCGGCGCGCACGCTGCCGGTGTCGGCCAGCGCCTCGATAAAGGCGCGCTGGACTTCTGGCTTCCAGCCGTTGCTGCGGTCTTTCAGGCGCGGGACGGGGGTGAAGGCGGGGAGGAAGGTGATCTGGTTCATGGAGGAGGATAGATCACAAAACCCTTAAGTAGGAAAACTCCGCCAACTTCACTTGGCGTTCAGCCGGGTGCTGGCTATAGGCTTGCTCCCATGACAAGGAATCCCCGCGTGACCATCAGACCCGTCCTTCTTGCCGGCCTTGCGGCTGCGACCCTGCTGACCGGCGCCTGCGCCAGCGGGCGGGGCGGCGGCAATGAAGACGTGGCCTATGTCGCGCGCGATGTGGAAACGCTCTATGCCGAGGCCAAGAGCCGGCTCGATCGCGGCAACACGCGGCTCGCCGCGGCGCTGTTCGACGAGGTGGAGCGGCAGCATCCCTATTCGCCCTGGGCCCGCCGCGCGCAGCTGATGAGCGCGTTCAGCTATTACGTCGCGCAGGATTATAACCAGGCGATCCAGAGCGCGCAGCGCTTCCTGTCGATCCACCCGGGCAACAAGGATGCGCCCTATGCCTATTACCTGGTGGCGCTGAGCTATTACGAGCAGATCAGCGACGTCCAGCGCGACCAGAGCATCACCAAGCAGGCGCGCGCCGCGCTGATCGAGGTGAACCGGCGCTTCCCGGCGAGCGAATATGCGGCCGATGCGCGGCTGAAGCTGGACCTCGTCAACGATCACCTTGCGGGCAAGGAGATGGAGATCGGGCGCGGCTACCAGAAATCGGGCCAGGTGCTGGCGGCACAGCTGCGCTTCCAGAACGTGATCAACGAATACCAGACCACCAGCCATGCGCCCGAAGCGCTCTATCGCCTGACGGAGACCAGCCTGGCGCTGGGCGTGCCGCAGGAAGCGGTGAAATATGCCGCGGTGCTGGGTGCGAACTATCCCGGCACGGAGTGGTACGAGAAGGCCTATCGCCTGATCGGCAAGCATGCGCAGGGCGTAACCGCCAGCTAACGCCTGCGGCCGCGCTGTCGCCAACGCTGTCGCCACCGCAAAATTTTTGCGATTTCCCGGAAACCGGATCGCCCGCTTTGAGTTAATCGATTGCGGGCCGGGCCCCTCTGGCAGTTTCGAGCAAGAAGCTGTGATGTCGGACCGCATCGGATTGCCGATGCTGCACTGACGGGCCCTTTCACCCTCCCTTTCCAGCCCGCAGGCCATCGGCAGTCCGATCCGTTCGAACGCATTTTCGACAGAGCGAGGACACCGATGGTTGCGAAAATTGCCCCGATGTTGCGCGAATTCCTGCAAAAGGAAAGCGCCGGCGGGATCGTGCTGATCCTGGCCGCGCTGGCCGCGCTGGCGGTCGCCAACAGCCCGCTGCTCAGCGCCTATCGCGCATGGCTGGATATCCCCATTGTCGCCGGGTTCGGTGGTTTCGTGATCGACAAGCCGCTGCTGCTGTGGGTCAATGACGGCTTGATGGCGGTGTTCTTCTTCTTGATCGGTCTTGAAGTGAAGCGCGAGGTGCTGGGCGGCGAATTGTCGAGCTGGGACAAGGCCTCACTGCCGCTGGTCGCGGCGATCGGCGGCATGGCGATCCCGGCACTGGTGTTCCTCGCGATCAACTCCGGGGCGCCGGAAAACACCGCAGGCTGGGCGATTCCGGCGGCGACCGATATCGCCTTTGCGCTGGGCATCCTCGCGCTGCTCGGCCCGCGCGTGCCGGTAGCGCTGAAGGCGCTGCTGCTGGCGATCGCCGTGATCGACGATATCGGCGCGATCACCATCATCGCGCTGTTTTATACGGGCGAGATCAACACCGGATACCTGGGGCTGGGGGCGGCGGTGTTTGTGGCCATGCTGGCGCTCGGGCGCATGCGTGTGGCCTCTGCCATCCCCTATGTCCTGCTGGCGATATTGATGTGGGCATTCGTGCTGAAATCGGGCGTGCATGCCACGCTGGCTGGTGTGGCGGCGGCGCTGACAGTGCCGATGGTGGCGCGCGGCGGGGCCCGCCCGCTGGAGCATATGGAGCATGCGTTGCACCCATGGGTCGCCTTCCTGGTGATCCCGATCTTCGGCTTTGCCAATGCCGGGGTCACGCTGGTTGGGCTTGACCCGGCGGACCTGCTTGCCCCGTTGCCGCTGGGCATTGCGCTGGGCCTGCTGATCGGCAAGCAGCTGGGGATTTTCGCCTTTGCCTGGCTGGCGGTGAAGACGCGGCTCGCCAGCCTGCCCGAAGATGTCACCTGGCGCCAGATCCACGGGTTGTCGCTGTTCGCCGCCATCGGCTTCACCATGAGCCTGTTCATCGGCAATCTGGCCTTTGCCTCGCCTGAGCAGGTCGACGCGGTCAAGCTGGGCGTGCTGAGCGGCTCGACCATCGCCGCGATCGCGGGCTTTTTCCTGCTGCGTTCGGCCTTGCCGCCGGTGGCCGACATTGAAAGCGAAGCAAGCCCGCAGCCAGCCTGACAGGCCAGGCCAAGAAATCCACACGGGGGCGCGCTCACAGCGGTGACGCGCCCCTTTTGCTGCGCTAATACCCGGCGCAATGCTGACCCGGCTTTCGATCCGCAACATCGTCCTGATCGACGCGCTTGACCTTGCCTTCGGGCGCGGGCTGGGCGTGCTGACGGGTGAGACCGGCGCGGGCAAGTCGATCCTGCTCGATGCGCTGGGCCTTGTGCTGGGCGACCGGGCTGACAGTGCGCTGGTGCGCGGCGGGGAAGACAAGGCGAGCGTAACCGCCAGCTTCGAATTCGCCGCGCTGCCAGTCGCAATCGCCGAGACGCTGGACGAGGCCGATATCGAGATCGAGCCGGGCGAACCGCTGATCATCCGCCGCCAGCTGAAAGCCGATGGCGGATCGAAGGCCTTCATCAATGACCAGCCGGTGGGCGTGGCGCTGCTGCGCGAGATCGCCCCGGCGCTGGTCGAACTGCACGGCCAGCATGACGATCGCGGGTTGGTGAACCCGCGCGGCCACCGTGCCTTGCTGGATCGCTATGCCGGAAACGATGTGGAAGGGCTGGCCTCTGCATGGCGCGATTGGCGCGCGGCAGAGGATCGCCTGGCCGCGGCGCGCGCCGAGGTCGAGCAGGCCAAGGCTGACCAGGACCTGCTGCTGGCGCATCTGGCCGAGCTGACCGCGCTCGAACCGCAAGCGGGCGAGGAAGCGCGGCTCGCCGAAACCCGCGCGTCGATGCAGAAGGGCGAGAAGCTCAGCGGCGACCTTCAGGAATTGCGCCATCTGTGGGAAGGTTCGGATTCGCCGCTCGCATCGCTGCGCGTGGCGGCCCGGCGACTTGATCGGATTGCGGGCGAGCATGCGCTGCTGGCCGAAGCGCTGGCCGCGCTCGACCGCGCGCTTGTTGAGGCGGGCGAGGCGGAGGACCGGCTCAACGCGGCGGCTGAAGCACTTGAGTACGATCCGGCGGCGCTGGATGCCGCCGAAACCCGCCTGTTCGAATTGCGTGCGCTGGCGCGCAAGCACCGCTGCGAGGTTGACGACCTGCCTGAAAGAATGCGCGAGATGCGCCGTGCACTCGATGCGATCGAAGGCGGGGAGGCGGCGCTCGACGCGCTGGAGCTTGCGGCAAAGGAGGCAGGAGCGGCCTATCGCTCGCGGGCGGAGGCGGCGCATGAAGCGCGGCTGAAGGCGGCCAAAGCGCTCGACCAGGCGGTAGCGGCCGAGCTCGCCCCGCTGAAGCTCGATGCCGCGCGCTTCCTCACCGCGATCGGCAAGCTGCCGGAAGACAAATGGGGCCCGGCCGGGATCGACAGTGTCGAGTTCCTGATCGCAACCAATCCCGGCGCGGATTTCGCGCCCTTGAACAAGATCGCATCGGGCGGCGAGCTGTCGCGCTTCATCCTCGCGCTCAAGGTCGCGCTGGCGGAGCAGGGCGGGGCAGCGACAGTGATCTTCGACGAGATTGATCGCGGCGTGGGCGGGGCGGTCGCCAGCGCAATCGGCGAACGGCTGGCGCGGCTCGCTGACGGCGGGCAATTGCTGGCGGTGACGCACAGCCCGCAGGTCGCAGCCCGCGGCGGCACGCATTACCTGATCGCCAAGAGCTCCGAAGGCACGGTGACCAAGACCAGCGTGATGCTGCTCGACGCGGCCGGGCGGCAGGAAGAAATCGCGCGGATGCTATCCGGCGCCGAAGTCACGCCCGAAGCGCGCGCGCAGGCGGATCGGCTGCTTGAGGGGGTTTAGCGCTCGCGCTGCCCCAGATAGAGCAGCACCAGCAGCCCCCACACGCTGAACTTGAACGCATCACCCAGCGAGCCCGCGCCGATCTCGTGCTGCCACATCTGGTAGCCGGCGCCTCCCAGCGCCCCGAAGATCCCGAACCAGGTGATCACCGCCAGCCCGGCCCCAAGCTTGGCGGTTCCCTTGGCCGCTTCGAATGTGGCGGCATCGCCGCCGCGCGCCTGCCACAGCTTCCACGCCCCGGCGAGGCACAGCACACCGGTCGCGATTTCGAAGGCGAAGATGATCCAGGCCATCACCGGTATGACTCCGGCAGGGATCGCCGGCAGCACGTTCACCGTGAAGATCTCGTTGTGCTCGAGCCCCAGCACATAGCCGACAGCGCCATAGGCGGTCTGCAAGTTGACGATGTTGTGGATCACATAGAGCAGCGCCATCGCGCCCAGCGCCGCAACAAAGGCGGTTTTCAGATAACGGTCGATCATCGGTTTCCCCCAAACAGAAGCGCGACCCGATGACGCGGCTCTTTTCCCCGCGCAGCGCCTCATGCATAGCTTGAAGAATGGGAATCGAGCAAATGTCCGAAGCGGAAGCCGCCAATGAACTGATGCGGCTGGCCAAGGCGATCGCGCATCACGACCGGCTCTACCACGCCGAGGATGCACCCGAGATCAGCGATCCTGAGTATGACGCGCTGGTGCGCCGAAATGCCGAGCTGGAGGCTGCATTCCCGCACCTCATCCGCGCAGATTCCCCGTCGCGCAAGGTCGGCCATGAAATCGCCGCCTCGCCGCTGTCGAAGGTGACGCACGAGGTTCGCATGATGAGCCTCGACAATGCCTTTTCGGCAGACGAGGTGCGCGAATGGGTGGCGCGGATGCGGCGCTTCCTGGCGCTCCCGGAGGAGGCTCCGATCGCGATTACTGCCGAGGACAAGATCGACGGGCTATCCTGCTCGCTGCGCTATGAAGGCGGCAAGCTGGTACGCGCGGCCACCCGTGGTGACGGGCAGGTGGGCGAGGATGTGACCGCCAATGTCGCCTCGATCGCCGATATTCCGCGGCAACTTAGTGGTGATGGCGTGCCTGATGTGTTCGAGGTGCGCGGCGAAGTTTACATGTCGAAACAGGACTTTGCCGCGCTCAATGCGGCGCAGGAGTCGGCTGGCGGCAAGCTGTTCGCCAACCCGCGTAATGCGGCGGCGGGGTCGCTACGGCAAAAGGATGCGAGTGTCACGGCGCAGCGCCCCTTGCGGTTCTGGGCCTATGGCTGGGGCGCGGCGAGCGACCTGCCGGGCGCGACGCAGTATGAAATGATGCGGCGGATCGAGAGTTGGGGCTTTCCCGTCTCGCCCTTCCTCAAGCTGACTGACAGCGTCGACGAGATGCTGGCGCATTACGCCGAGATCGGGCGGCGGCGGCCCGATCTGCCGTATGAGATCGACGGCGTGGTCTACAAGGTCGACCGGCTCGACCTGCAGCAGCGGCTGGGCTTTGTCGCCAAGGCGCCGCGCTGGGCGCTGGCGCACAAATTCCCCGCCGAGCAAGCCGAAACCACGCTGGAGGCGATCGATATCCAGGTCGGCCGCACCGGCAAGCTGACCCCGGTCGGGCGGCTGGCGCCGGTGCTGGTGGGCGGAGTCACCGTCACCAATGTGACGCTCCATAACCGCGACGAGATCGCGCGGCTGGGCGTGCGCCCGGGCGACCGCGTGCTGGTGCAGCGCGCGGGCGACGTGATCCCGCAGGTGGTGAAGAACCTCACCCCCGATGCCGAGCGCGCACCCTTTGTTTTTCCCGATCACTGCCCCGAATGCGGCAGCGAGGCGGTGGCGGAGGAAGGCCCAAATGGCCTGAAAGAAGTGGATGTGCGCTGCACCGGCGGGCTGATCTGCCCGGCGCAGCGGACCGAACGCTTGAAGCATTTCGTCAGCCGCAAGGCGCTCGATATCGAGGGGCTGGGCGAGAAGACGATCGACCAGTTCTTTGCGCTTGGCTGGCTCGAAAGCCCGGCCGATATCTTCCGCCTGAAGGACAAACGCGCGGAGATTCTGGCACTCGACGGGTGGCAGGACAAGTCTGTGGATAACCTGTTGGCATCTGTGGAAAGCAAGCGCGCGCCCGATGCCCGCGCGGCTGCTGTTCGGGCTGGGGATCCGCCATGTCGGCGAAGTGACCGCGCGCGACCTGATGAAGAGCTTTCAGACGCTTCCGAAGCTCCAAGCCTATGCCATGCTCGCCAATTCGTCGCGCCTTCCGTTCGCATCGAGCGAAGTCGAGATGCAAATGCGCGAACGTGTCTCGACTACGCTCGACACGAACGGGGACCTCCAAGAACAGGCACTAGCCGAGATCACTTCGATCGATGGCGTGGGCGGGGCAGTGATCGAAGCTTTGGGCGATTTCTTCCACGAACCGCACAATGTCGCGGTGTGGGAAGACCTGCTGCACGAACTCAGCCCGCCGCCCTATATCGTCGAGGTGCTCGACAGCCCCGTGGCGGGCAAGACCGTGGTGTTCACCGGAAAGCTTGAGACGATGAGCCGCGACGAGGCCAAGGCGCAGGCCGAACGGCTCGGCGCGAAGGCGGCGGGGTCGGTTTCCGCCAAGACGGACCTGGTCGTGGCCGGCCCCGGCGCGGGATCGAAGCTCAAGAAGGCGGCCGAACTCGGCATCGAAGTGATCGACGAGGCGGGCTGGGCGGAGATTGTCGCGCAGGCGGGGTAACCGCGCTGAAGGGGGGAGGCGCAATGAGACGAATTGCCAAGGTGATCGCAGCAGTCCTGCTTGTCATGGCCGCAGGGCTGGCGCTCGCCTGGGTCACATCGCCCGATCCGCGTGGCAATCCGGCCAGCTTCGAGGACACACCGCTCAACAGTCGCATCGCGCCGCTCGCCGAGGCGATTACGCTGGCGAGCTATCGCAGCGTCGATGGCACTGCGGCGACGCTCATCGTGGTAGATAGCGACGGCGAGCGAGTGTTCGGCGTTGATCTGACAGCACTGGGTGCCGACCGGACCGGCGATCCGCTGCGCGATCTGGCCAGCGTCGATCGTGCTGCGATCACCGCGCAGGCTCTGGCCAGCAAGCCGCTTGTCACGCTGGGAATATCGGATCTGCTGCCCTCCGCACCCGGCGGCTATCGACATATCGGGGTGGGGACCAATTTCCCCGAACATGCCGAGGAAGCCAACAGCGGATCGGTTTTCGTGTTCCCGAAGTTCGCGTCGGCAACGCCCGCACGCACAAGTATCCGCGCGCGGCCTGGCGTTTTGCTCGATTACGAGGTTGAGCTGTGCATGCGCTTTGATCGCGACATCGCAACCTTGCAGGATTTCGATGCTGCGGTGAAGGGCATCTTCCTGTGTGGAGACTTTACCAATCGCAATGCGCTGGTCGAGCTCGCCGATCCGGACAATCTCGATTCCGGCTATGGCTTCTCCGATGCCAAGAGCGGCGAGGGTTCCTTTCCAACCGGGCCCTTTATCATGGTCCCGCGCGACTGGCAGCAGATGGTGGGCGACTTGCGGATGACCACCAGCGTCAATGGCGATCCGCGCCAGGATGCGCGGGCGCGTGAAATGACACTCGATTTCCGTGGTCTGGCGGAAAAGGCGCTCGGCGATATGGAGGAACCGCGTTTCCTCTATGATGGGGCTTTCGTGAAGTTGTCCGACGATCGCAGGATTTCGCGCGAAGCAACCCTGATGTCAGGCACTTCTGAGGGCGTGATCTTCGCACCGCCGACGCGGGCCGACATCATCGAAGGCATGGTGATCTATGCCCTATCTGGCGGCCCGCTTTCAGGCGCGGGCTTGGTCGAAACCATCAAGCAGCGGTTTATTGCCAATGAACTTGAATCGGCGCATTTTCTCCAGCCGGGGGACGTCATACGCCACGATTCTAGCGTACTTGGCAGTATCGAGGTGATGGTGGTGACCGAGGCCGGCGATCAGGCCAGCTCAACGGGGGGGCTGTAGCCATGCGATGGCTTGCTGCATTGGTTTTGGCATTTGCCTTGGGTGCCTGTTCTCCGCAGCCGCAAGCCGCCACGCCAGCGGAAAAGCTCCATTTCAACCGGCTGTCCGAAGACACCGTCGAGCACGGCAAACGCGTCGCCAGCCTGCTCGGCTGCAACGGCTGCCATGGGAAGGATTTCACCGGCAAGGACTGGTCGGACCCTGAGCTGGGCGTGCTGTGGACCGCCAACCTCACGCAAAGCGCCGCGCAGCATTCCGACGACGAAATGCTGGCGATGATCAGCACCGGCAAGCGGCCCGACCGCGCGCTCATGGAAATGCCCTCGCACCTGTTCACGCAGGTGCATGAGGACGATCTGCGCGCGGTGCTCGCCTATCTGCGCAGCATGCCGGTGACGGGTGAGGTCCATCCGCAGCCCACCATTGGCCCCAAGCTCGCCGAGCAGATCGCAGCAGGTGATTACATCGATGCGGCGCAGGAAACCGCGCGCGACCGCGATGTCTGGCCGCCCGACATGGGCCCGCAGCATGCGATGGCGCGGCATATCGTGCGGGCGACCTGCGCCGAATGCCACACGTTGTCGCTTCGCGGCGAAGACCCGCCGTCGCCTGACGAACCGCGCAGGGCGGACCTGCGCATCGTTGCGTCCTATGACCCGGCCGATTTCGCCAAGCTGATGCGGAGCGGCAAGGCGGCAGGGGATCGCGAGGTCGGGCTGATGAGCGAGGTCGCGCGCAATCGCTTCGCCCATCTCACCGATAACGAAGTGGAAGCGATAAGGGCTTATCTGGTCGAAGTGGCACGGCGCGATCCGTAATTGGGAGACTGAATGTCGATGCCGGTGAGTGACTATTTCGACAAGCTGATGCGCGATCTCGAATCGCCGCGCCAGGTGCGCCGGTTCGGCAGCGGCTGGTTGGCCGGCTTCTTCGCATTACTGTTTGCGATAGCGGGGTTCTTGCTGGTCATCGCGCTGCGTTTTCCAGAATGGTTTGCGACTCCCGAGCTGGAGATCGTGAAGGCGTGGGGCGGGTTTCGCGGCATCGTCCACGCCGTGCTGCTGGCAAGCTATGGGCTTGCGCTGCTGAGCCTGCTGCTGCGCCCGCGCAAGGTGCTGGGGATCAGCGCGCTGGTGATCGGGATCGGCGCGGCGCTGCTCGGCGGGGCCAATGTCCAGCCCGAGGAGACGCGCAGCTGGGGCGTGTTCTTCGGGCTCGATTTCTTCATCATCAACCTGCTGGTCACCGGCTTCATGTTCGCCCCGTTCGAGCGGCTTTTTCCGCAACGGCGCGAACAGCGCCTGTTCCGCACAGAATGGCGCGAGGACCTGTTCTATTTCCTCGTAAGCACGATGTTCGTGCAGATCCTGACTTTCATTACGCTGGCCCCGTCAACGATCATCAACGCCAACACCGGCAGCTGGGAGGCGTTTCGCGCGACAGTCGCCGGTCTGCCGTGGCTGGTGCAGTTCGCAATTGTGCTGGTGGCGTCCGATTTCGCCCAATACTGGTATCACCGGCTGTTCCATCAGGTGCCGTTCCTGTGGGGCTTCCACGCGATCCATCACAGCGCGAAGTCGATGGACTGGTTGGCGGGATCGCGCATGCATCTGCTCGAGGTGATCCTGCTGCGCATGGTCACGTCGCTGCCGCTGTTTACGCTCGGTTTCAGCCCGTCGGTGATGCAGGCCTATCTCGGTTTCATCTATGTCTGGAGCTCGCTGCTGCACGCCAATGTCGGCGGCGATTTCGACCGACTGGGGCACTGGCTGGCAACCCCGCGCTTCCACCATTGGCATCATGGGCTTGAGCGCGAGGCCTTCGACGTCAATTTCGCGATTCATTTCCCGTGGATCGACAAGCTGTTCGGCACCTTCCACCTGCCGCCGGGGCGCTGGCCGGAGAATTACGGCATCCCTGAGAATGTGCCGCGCGGCTACCTGGGCCAGATGGCCTATCCTTGGACACGCAAGCCGAAGCCGCCCGAATGAACCTGCTGCGCGAACTCCATCCGCAGGCGCTGCGGATCGCCACCAGCCTGCGCGAGCGGCACGAAAGAATTGCTGTGGCCGATGGCGCGACCGGCGGGCTGATTGCGGCGGCGCTGCTGACGGTGCCCGGCGCGCTCGATTTCTATCGCGGCGGCGGGATCGTCTATTCGTTCCGCGCGCGTGACGTGCTGTTCGGCCTTCCGCGCGAAGCCTATGACGGGATGACCTCCGCCAGCGAGGACTATGCGCTGCTGCAGGCGCGCGCCATCCGCGACAATTTACGTGGGGCCTGGGGCATTGCCGAGAGCGGCTCGGCCGGGTCGAGCACGCATCCGATGGGCGTCGCCTCAGGGCGCAGCTGCGCGGCGGTGGTCGGCCCCGAAGGCTTCGAGCGGGTGCGCGTGACCGAGACCGGTAGCGATGACCGGATCGCCAATATGGAGGCCTTTACCCGCGCCGCGCTGGACCTGCTGGAAGATTGCCTTTTGGATATATTGTGAAAGAGCTGTCGAAAGCGGTCGCCCGGTTTCGTCTTCAAGCTGCAACCAGGCCATGGTGGCATGGATGTAAAGGAGATGCGATATGCAATACCTGCTGCTGATCAACGAAGACGAAAGCGTGTACGCAGGCGAAAACGGCGCCAGGCTGATGGAAGAAGTTCTAGGCAAGCATATGGCCTTTGCCGAAACGCTGGCTAAGGACGGGGTGGCTTTTTCAGGCAATCGCCTGCAGCCCGGCGCAACCGCCACCACGATCAAGTGGGACTATGGCAGCCACGCCTTGCACGACGGTCCGTTCGCTGAAACCCATGAAGAGCTGGGCGGATATTACCTGATTGACGTGCCAGATCTCGACGCCGCGCTCAAATACGCGCGGATGATCCCGATACCCGGCAAGGGTGCCATCGAAGTGCGCCCAGTGTGGGAGATGGGGTGAGCCTGGGGCATGAGATTGCAGCTGCGCGGCCCCGCGTTATTGCCGCGCTGGCGGCGCAGCTGCGTGACCTGGACCTTGCCGAAGAGGCGCATGACGCGGCGGTAGAAGCGCTGCTGGCGCAGGCTGGCGAAGTGCGGGATGTCGCCGCCTGGCTCTATGTCGCTGCGCGCCGCAAAGCGTTAGACCTGCTGCGCAAGCGCAAGGCAGAGCAGCGCTGGTCGAGCGAAGCAATGGCCGGGACGGAACCGATGGCCGAAATAATCGAACTTCCCGACCCGATCCCTGACGAGCGGCTGCGGCTGATATTCATCTGCTGCCACCCGGCGATCGCGCCGGAAGCGCGGGTGGCGCTGGCGCTGCGGATCGTTTGCGGGGTGAGCGTGGAAGCGATTGCCGGAGCATTCCTGCTTAACCCGGCGGCAATGTATCAGCGGATCACCCGCTCGAAAGCGAAGATACGGCTGGCGGGCGTTCCCTTTGAAACGCCCGGTCGGCGCGAGTGGCCCGAACGGGTCGAAGCGGTGCTGGCCACGCTCGAGATTGCCTATGCGGTGGCTTATCGCGAGGCGGCGGACCAATCCGACCTGGCCGAACTGCGTGAGGAAGTGGTGCGGTTGAGCGCATTGCTGGCAGAGCTCCTTCCGGCGGAAGCAGAGGCACTGGGCATGCATGCGCTGGTGCTGTTGGCCAGTTCGCGGTCCCGGGCGAGAGTGGATGCGGGCGGCGCCATGGTACCGCTGTCGCAGCAGGACACGGACTTGTGGGACCATGAGGCGATTTCCCGGGCGCGCATACAGCTCGATCGGGCGGCGGAGCTGGGCGCGCCCGGACCTGTCCAGTTGCTGGCAGCGATCCACCTGGTGCACGCCAAGCGCAGCCGCACCGGCGAAACCGATTGGGAAACCATCGTGCGCCTGTATGACCGGCTGGCGCTGCTCAGGCCGACCGCCGTGGTGGGGATCAATCGCGCGGTTGCCATCGGCCGCTGGCGATCAGGCGAGGAAGGGCTGGCCGCATTGGCAGAGCTTGATGCGGGCAAGCTGGAAGGCTTCCTGCCCTTCCATGTGGCGCGGGCCGACTTGCTTGCGCGCGCTGGGCAGCTCTCGAACGCGAAGGACGAATACAGATCAGCGCTGGCGGCCGGGCCGGGCGGGGCCGAGCGGCGCTGGATCGCGCAGCAGCTGGCGGCTCTCGGCGACTAATCAGTCCGCCTAGCTTTCCGGCACCCATTTCATCACGCCGCCCGCCATGGGCGTCCACCAGCCGGTGCGAATGCCGGCTGCCGCCAGCGTGTCGCTGGTCCACTGGTTGCAGGTATTGCCGAGGTGATAGCTGCCGGGCGCGTCATAGAATACGTCGTAATCGCCATAGCCGCGATAGGCCTGGCGTTCGCCCACTGGCAGTACGTTCCGTTCGATCAGCGCCACCAGCCGCGCATATTCGGCATGGCTGATCGTCAGCTCTCGAAGATTGGCAGAGGGGGCAGGGCGGACATAATGCGCCACATGCAGCAGGCCCTCGCCATCCCATGCCGCCTGAAGTGCCGTGGAGAGGGTCAGGTCGCCCCAGGTCGGCGTGTTGAGGAACACCTCCTTCTCGCCCCAGCTGACCGAGACATGGGTGTAGGGGCGGCTTGGCGCCAGGAGGGCGTCCGCCGGAAACGCTTCGCGCCAGTCCTTCTGCGGGGAGACCAGCGGCATGACGATGGCGGTGTGCACGCCGTTGGTTTCGATCATGATGGCGACGCCACCTGCTGGTTCGCGCCAGTCGCCGTTGCGCGGGATCGCGGAACCGATCCATGCGGCCAGGAAGAAGAGGGCGACGGCGCCAAGGATCGCCGCCGAGACACCGACAAGCACGCGCCTGAACCGGATCAGATGCGTCGTTTGCGCAGCCACAGAATCGACCAGTCGCCATTGACCATGCGCCGGGCCAGCCGGAAACCGGCGCGGCGATAGGCGCGGCGCACGCGTGGCTCCTGCGTTTCGAGCAGCCCCGCCAGCAGCAGGTTGCCGCCCGGAGTTACCGCGTCCGCGAAGTCCGGCGCGAGTTCCACCAGCGGGCCGGCCAGTATATTGGCAATCAGCAGGTCATACGGCCCGCGCGCCTTGAGCAGCGGATCGGCCATCCCGTCCGCCACCACCATCGTCAGCTCGCCCTGGCGCGGGCCCATCGCGACGCCGTTCAGCGCGCAATTGTCTTCGACCACCTGGACGCACACTGCATCGATGTCGGAGGCGGTGGCCAGCGCGCGCGGCCACAAATGCATGGCGGCGAAGGCCAAAAGGCCGGTGCCCGTGCCGATATCGGCGATGTTACGCGCCACCACACCGCTGCGCTTCATGGCGTCGAGCATGGCAAGGCAGTCCTCGGTCGTCGCATGCTGGCCCGTGCCGAAGGCCTGGCTGGCCGGGATCGCAAAGTTCACAGCGCCTTTCACAGGGGCAAAGTCGGGCGTGTGGACGTGGAACCGGCCGGCGCGGATCGGTTCGACCCCTTGCTGGCTCAGCACCAGCCAGTCGGTGTCGGGCAATTGCTCGACCTTGAAAACCGGGGCAACCTTGTCGAACAGCCCCGCGATCGCCTGTTTCTGGGCCTTGCCGGGCTTTGATGGATACCATGCTTCCAGCACCCAGTCGTCAGGACGGTCCTCAGCGACTTCGCTCCCCGAAATGACGAGATCCGGGTCCCAGTCCCACACCTCGTCATGCGCCAGCAGTGCCGCCTGGATCACTGGCTTTGGGGCAAAGGCCGACAGTTTCCAGCTGGTCACTTGCCCTCGGCTTCCTTGGCCAGGCGATCCGCCAGCCGCATGCTGCCGCTGGCGGAATATTCGATACAGGCACGGGGCTTTATCAGCGGCTCCTGGCCTGACAGCCGTTCGAGCAAGGCGCTTTGCCCGGGATGGGGGGTGACGAGAAGATCGCACGGCAACGATTCCATCACGCGCAGCCCGTGGCGCGCTTCCTCAACTCGCTCGGGATGATGACTGAACTTGTAGTCGCCGGTGGAACTCGTGCCGTTCGAATCGGCGTAGGCAATCGTCAGGCACTTGCCCCCGTCGCAGGTGCGCCAAGTCCAGCTGGTCGAGCCCGGCGAATGCGTAGGGTTGGCGTGGAGGGTGAAGCGGGTATCGCCGACCCGCAGTGTGCCCCGGTGCGGTAGCACGCGGCTGACCTTGACCGGTTCCATCGGCGGCTCTTTCGCGAGCCACGAAAGCTGCGGGTCGTCGGCGGCAGGCTTGCCGCTGCGCATTACCTCGGCTGCGCCCGTTCCAGTCAGCAGGCGCGCGCCGGTTACCCGCAGGATTTCCGCCATGCCGCCCACGTGATCGAAATGCTCGTGCGTCATTAACACCCATTTGATCTGGCGCGGGTCGAAACCGAGCGCCCTGACATTGGCGAGCAAATGCGGCGCGGCGTCGGCGGGGCCTGTGTCGATCAGCACCAGGCCAGCGCTGGTCTCGATCAATAACACGGTGATCCCGCACGTGCCGACGTACCAGGTGCGGCCATGCACGTGCGCGGGCGGGGCCGGATCGGACCAGCCATCGCGATCACCGCAGGCTCCGAGAATGTCCTTGCTCGCAGCCGCCATTCGCTCTGCGTCGGTCGAAGGCGGCGCGACGCCGAGCAGCGCCAGCGACGAGATAGCGACCAGACCTTTACCGAACATAGCTTGCTCCATTGGCGTCGATCACCGCACCGGTCATGGATTCGGGGGCATCGAGCGCGCAGAATTCGATGATTTTAGCGATTTCTTCGGGCTCGGCCACGCGGCCCAGCGGGATATCGCGCAGCAGGTCAGGCCCGCCGCGGCTGGCGAGATAATCGCCCGCCATCGCCGTGTCCGTGAAACCCGGCGTGATCGCGAAGCTGACGATCCGCTGCGCCGCATATCCACGGGCAATCGTCTTGTGCATCGCCAGCATCCCGCCCTTGGCCGCGGCATAGTGCCAGTGCTGCGGCGAATCGCCGCGATATCCGGCGCGGCTGGCGACATGGACGATCCGCCCCCCCTTGAAGTCAGAATGCACGCCGCGCGCCTGCCAATGGCGCACCGCGAGCCGGCTGAGCTGCGCTGCCGCGGTCAGATTGATTCGCAGTGTTTCCTCCCAGCCATCGAGCCATTCGATGTCCGAGCTATCGAGCGGGGTCGCGCGGAACAATCCGGCATTGTTAACCAGTACATCGATTACGCCGCCCGCGCGTTCCAGCGCTTCCTCCCACAGCAT
Organism: Altererythrobacter sp. BO-6; assembly: GCF_011047315.1. Classification (NCBI taxonomy): domain Bacteria; kingdom Pseudomonadati; phylum Pseudomonadota; class Alphaproteobacteria; order Sphingomonadales; family Erythrobacteraceae; genus Altererythrobacter; species Altererythrobacter sp. BO-6. The sequence continues at coordinate 37,182 of NZ_CP049259.1, forward strand.
TTGCGGCGCCGAAGGCTCGCTGAAATCGACGGCGATTGTGGCGGGATCGGTTGCGCTCGTCGCATGGCCGATCACCGTGGCACCGCGCGATTCGAGCGCTTTACGCGCCGCTGCGCCAATTCCCCGGCTCGATCCGGTCAGGAGGATATTGGAAGCGTGATGGATAGACACCGCGCTCGTTTGGACGAACGCAGTGCCAGGGGCAAGGCCCCCGATGCATTGTCGGGCAACGCGCCCAACCAGTCGGGGGGGCTTACCTAAACTGCGGCAGAAAACACGCCCAGAAGTGCAGTCCAGATAATGAGCCAGTGCAGGATCACGCCTGGCCACAGGCGTTTCGACACCACGAAGATCACGCCGAAAATCAACCCGTTGATGAAGAACCACCAGAATTGGTCGAGCGATTTCAGCCCATGCTGGAACACGAACGGGATCGCCGCCATGACAATTGCCAGCCAGCGGTTGATACCGCGGCTCACGAAGGCGGTGATTGCAAAGGCACGATATGTGAGTTCTTCACTCACACCGGCAAAGAATGCCATGAACAGCAGGAACAGGCGCTTTTGGGTGGTTTCTGCATAGAGTCCGGGCAGCGCGGCCAGTTTTTCGGGATCAAAGGTCATCTGTGAGACAGCGAATTCGATGGCGAAGAAAACCACCAAGGCCAGGACGAGATAACCAATGGTAGCCCGGCCAAGGTTTGATTCGACCTTCGCGCTGATACCGATGTCGGCCAGGGTCCACCCATTGGTTTTGACAACCCATACTACAAAGGCAATCTTCGCGGCATAGATCAGACCGGTTCCGAGCCAGAATGTGACGAAGAAATCGATATCTCCGATCGTGAAAATGTCACGATGAAGGAGCGCTTGCGACCAGACGAAGAACAACAGAGGAAAACCGATGAGGATGGCCAGGATCCACCGGATCGGCATAGGGGAAGGGGGGTGGAAGTGAAGGTAGTCATTGAGGAGCCCTGAGTTTTCTGGAGCAATCGTGGTAGAAATAAAGCGCTTGTTATGCAACATGTTTCATATGGATGGCCTATGTCGCTTCGCCATGTAATCTTGAGCGTCCTCGCCGAAGGGCCCGCTACCGGATATGATATCGCAAGGGCTTTCGAGCAGTCCCTGCGCCATTTCTGGAATGCGTCCCATCAGCAGATCTATCGCGACCTCGCCGCATTGGCAGCGGCAGGGCTCGTGGAATTCGAGATTGTGGCACAAAATGATCGACCAAACCGCAAGCTCTACCGGATAAGCGCACAAGGCATTGCTGAGCTCGATCGCTGGACTCGTGAACCGGCAACGCCAAGGGTCAATAGCGAACTGCTGGTAAAGCTGAATGCAGCAGCAGCGTTTGGCCCTGAGCGAATTGCCTCCCTGCTTTCCGGGCAGCGCCAGATTCACGAGGCAAGGCTTCAAGCCTATCATGAGATCGTGGAGGGGTTGCCCGTTGATCTGAATGAAATTGACATTGGACTAGCCGATCGCACGCGTTTGATGGCGCTGCGCCGCGGTATAAGGGGGGAGGAAGACTGGATTGGCTGGATCGACGAATCGCTCGATTCGCTCAAGTCGATTTCGCCGAAAACTGCTTGAACCCTTGTCGCATAAGTGTCGTGCAGCGCCCTGGGCGGCGACGATGTGCTGTATGCAACCTCCGCTTCGAAACTTTGCAAGTGAAGTCTATGGGGACTCACTGAAACGCGGGTTGTCACACGCGCTGCGCACGCTAAGTGGGGTGCCAATCGCGATTACCGGATAGAGAACATGGCTAACAACCGACCGCTTTCACCGCATCTGCAGATATGGAAATGGGGCCCGCACATGCTGGTCTCGATCCTCCACCGCGTCAGCGGTGACGGGATGGCGCTGGTCGGCCTGTTCGTGCTGGTGTGGTGGCTGGGCGCTCTGGCCAGCGGGGCCGAAAATTACGCCACCTTCACCGATCTGATCACATCGCCGCTGGGTTACGTCGTTCTGGTGGGGCTGAGCTGGGCCTTTTTCACCCATCTGATGAGCGGATTGCGCCATTTCGTGCTCGATATCGGCGCGGGTTACGAGCTTAACGCCAACAAGTTCTGGTCGATCGCTTCGCCGCTGATCGCCATTCTCCTGACTGCGGGCTTCTGGGCCCTCATTCTTTCGCGCTGAGGACAAATCGCAATGGGTAACGGAACCTCCATCGGGAAGGTGCGCGGGCTTGGCTCTGCGCATGAGGGCGCGCATCACTGGCTGCTGCAGCGCTTCACCGCGATCGGCAATCTGGTGCTGAGCGTGTGGCTGGTGGGCAGCATCTTGTGGCTGCCCGATCTCGGCTATGCCACGGTCAGCGAGTGGCTGGCGCAGCCGGTATCGGCCACCGCCATGATCCTGCTGGTGATCAGTACCTTCTGGCACGCGCGCCTGGGCTTGCAGGTGCTGATCGAGGACTATGTCCACAACGCCGGGACCAAGTTTGCCTGCATCGCCGCACTCAATCTCGCCGTGATCGGCGGCGGCGCCTTCGCCATTTTCTCTGTTGCCAGCCTTGCCTTTGGAGGAGCCGCCTGATGGCCGACACCTCAGCTTACAAGATCATCGACCACACTTATGACGTGGTGGTCGTCGGCGCCGGCGGTTCAGGCCTGCGCGCCACCATGGGCGCGGCCGAGGCAGGCCTGCGCACCGCCAATATCACCAAGGTGTTCCCCACCCGCAGCCACACCGTAGCGGCACAAGGCGGGATCGCTGCCAGCCTTGGCAACAACACCCCCGATCACTGGTCATGGCACATGTATGACACGGTGAAGGGCGCTGACTGGCTGGGTGACCAGGACGCGATCGAATATCTCGCGCGCGAGGCCCCGGCGGCGGTGTACGAGCTGGAGCATGCCGGCGTGCCGTTCAGCCGCAACGAAGACGGCACGATCTACCAGCGCCCGTTTGGCGGGCACATGCAGAACATGGGTGAAGGCCCGCCGGTGCAGCGCACCTGCGCCGCGGCTGACCGCACCGGCCACGCCATGCTGCACGCGCTCTACCAGCAGAGCCTGAAGTATGATGCGGACTTCTTCATCGAATATTTCGCGCTGGACCTGATCATGGCGGGCGAGGGCGCCGATCGCCGCTGCGTGGGCGTGATGGCGATGTGTCTGGATGATGGCACGATCCACCGCTTCCGCGCGCAATCGGTCGTGCTGGCAACCGGTGGCTATGGCCGCTGCTATTTCACCGCAACCTCAGCGCACACCTGCACCGGCGATGGCGGCGGCATGGTGCTGCGCGCCGGCCTGCCGCTGCAGGACATGGAATTCGTCCAGTTCCACCCCACCGGCATCTATGGTGCGGGCGTGCTCATCACCGAGGGCGCGCGGGGCGAGGGCGGTTACCTGACCAACAGCGAAGGCGAGCGCTTCATGGAGCGCTATGCCCCGTCCGCGAAGGATTTGGCTTCGCGCGACGTCGTGTCACGCTCGATGGCGCTCGAAATGCGCGAAGGCCGCGGCGTGGGGCCGGATGGCGACCACATTTACCTGCACCTCGACCACATCGATCCCAAGGTGCTGGCCGAGCGCCTGCCGGGCATCACTGAAAGCGGCAAGATTTTCGCCGGTGTCGACCTGACGCGCGAGCCGCTGCCGGTGACGCCGACAGTGCATTACAACATGGGCGGCATCCCCTGTAACTATCACGGGCAGGTGGTGACGATCGGCCCCGATGGCGATCCCGACCATGTCGTGCCCGGGCTCTATGCCGTGGGCGAAGCGGCCTGTGTTAGCGTCCATGGCGCGAACCGCCTCGGCTCGAATTCGCTCATCGACCTGGTGGTGTTCGGCCGCGCAACCGGCCTGCATCTGAAGGAAAACCTCAAGCCCAATGCCAAGCAGGACGAGCTGCCCAAGGACAGCGCCGAGCTGGCACTGACCCGGCTCGACCATTTCCGCCATGCCGATGGCGGTTCGCCGACCGCCGCCGTACGCGAGGAAATGCAGAAAGCGATGCAGAAGCACGCCGCCGTGTTCCGCGACAGCAAGCTGCTCAGCGAAGGTGTCGAAGCGCTGAAGAACGTCAACAAGCGGATGGAGGACATCAAGGTGTTCGACCGCTCGCTGATCTGGAACAGCGACCTCATCGAAACGCTCGAGCTCGACAATCTCATGGCGCAGGCCAATGTCACCATGGTCTCGGCGGAAAACCGCAAGGAAAGCCGCGGCGCGCATGCGCATGAAGACTTCCCCGAGCGCGACGATGCCAACTGGATGAAGCACACCATCGGCTGGTTCGAAGGCTGGGGCGGCAATGGCGGCGCAGTCAAGATCGACTATCGCCCGGTGCACGAATACACGCTGACCGACGATGCCGAGTACATCAAGCCGAAGAAGCGGGTGTATTGAGCCAGACTTCACGTGGACCTCTTTCTGCTGGTCAAGACGGTCCACATCATCTCGGGCACGGTGCTGTTCGGCACCGGGCTCGGGATCGCCTTCTTCTTCCTGATGGGCATGCGCGCGGGGTTCGCGGGCGGTGACGCTGCGGCGGCATGGTTTGCCGCGCGCACCACAGCGACAGCTGACATGATCTTCACCCTCAATGCGGGGATAGTGCAGCCTTTAAGCGGGTTTGCGCTGGTCTATCTGGCGGGATACGACCCTTTCGCGCCGTGGCTGGTTGCAACCTATGCGCTCTTTGCCCTGGGTCTGGCTTGCTGGCTTCCGGTCGTCTGGCTGCAGCTGCGCATCCGCGACAGCTGGCGCGCGAAGCTCAATGGCGAGGTGGTGGATGAGGCGCTGCTGCAACGGCGCTTCCGCTGGTGGTTTGCGCTCGGCTGGCCGGCCTTCGGCGCGCTGGTCGCGGTATTCTGGCTGATGGTGGCGAAACCGGGATGAGCATGCGGGTCGCAATCCTTGGCGGGTACGGCAATTTCGGCGGCTATGTCGCGCGGGCGCTGGCCAGCGATCCCAATATCGAACTGGTGATCTGCGGCCGCAGCAAGGCCAAGGCCGATGCCTTCGCCGCATCGCTGGGTGCTGCCAATCCGGCGCGCGGCGCAGCGGTCGATATTGCCGACCCGTTGGATGCACTAGCAGCTATCCGGCCCGGGCTGGTCGTCCATACGGTCGGCCCATTCCAGACGCAGGATTACCGCGTGCCCGAAGCGGCGATCGCCTGCGGCGCGCATTACTGCGACCTCGCCGACGCGCGGGCCTTCGTTGCGGGGATCGGCGAGCTCGGCGATGCGGCGCGCAAGGCGGGCGTAGCGGTCATTTCCGGCGCCAGCTCGGTGCCCTGCCTCACCGCCGCCTATCTCGACGAAGCGGCGAAGGTGATGGAGGTCGAAAGCGTCGATTACGGGATCAGCGCCGCGCAGCAGACCAATCGCGGGCTGGGCACTGCCAGCGCGATCCTGTCCTATGTCGGGCGGCCTTTCACCATGCTGCGCAGTGGCGCGATGCGAGAGGTGCATGGCTGGCAGGGCCTGCACAGCGTGACCTATCCCGAACTGGGGCGGCGCTGGTTCGGCTATTGCGACATTCCGGACCTTGACCTGTTCCCCGCGCGGTATCCCGCTCTCAAGAGCCAGAGGTTCGCCGCCGGGCACGAAATCGCATCGCTCCACTTTGGCACCTGGCTGCTCAGCTGGGGCGTGCGGCTGGGATTGTTGCCGCGGCTCGACCGGTGGTCCGGTATTCTGCTCAAGGCCAGCTTCCTGTTCGATCTTCTAGGCAGCGATCGCAGCGGGTTCCACATGGTCATTCGTGGGCGGGATAGCGCAGGGCGAGAGCTGGCGCGGCGCCACTGGTTGATTGCGCGCTCGGGGCACGGGCCGAACATTCCCTGCATGCCCGCGATCCTGATAGCGCGCCGGCTGGCTGCAGGTGAACGGATCGAGGAGGGGGCGCGGCCCTGCCTCGACCTGATTTCGCTCGAGGAGTATCTGGGCGCGCTAAGCGGTCTTGATATCGAGGCAATCGACGGATGACGCACGCACCCTACAGCTACCGCGGCGATCCGCATGTCCCCGCTTTCGACGACAGCAAGCCGCTGTTCGTGTTCGACAATGTCTGCGTGCTGTGTTCGGGCGGGGCGGCTTTCATCATGCGGCATGACAAGGCGGCGAAGGTCAGTTTCACCAGCGCGCAAGGCAGGCTGGGCCAAGCGCTGTGCGCGCATTACGGCCTCGACTGGGACGAAAGCTATCTCTTCATTCGCAACGGCCGGCCCTTCACCAAGAGCACAGGCTATTTCGAAGTCGCACGGGCATTGGGCGGCGTATGGCAGCTGGGGCTGATCTTTCAGCTTGTTCCGCGCCCGGTTCGCGACTGGGTCTATGACCTGGTTGCCCGCAACCGCTATCGCTGGTTCGGCAAGACCGAGGCGTGCGCGCTGCTGAGCGAAGACCAGCGGGCACGGCTTGTTCAATAAGCCTGCTCTTGACCGGCGACTCTCCGGCAGGCACGTTCACATCCTATGAAACGGGGCGCAATCATCAGGAACCTGGCATTGGCGCTGGCGGTATTCGCGGCCACCCCGGCAGCGGCGCAGCTTTCCGCGCCCGAGCAGGCAATGGCCGCCTCGGTCGAGGCGGATTTCGAACGCGATGTCGCCTTGCTCGAGCGGATCGTGCTGCAGAACAGCGGCACGCATAACCACGAAGGCGTGCGCAAGGTTGCGGATATGCTGGCGCCTGAATTCGAAGCGCTCGGCTTCAGGGTCGAATGGATCGACCAGTCCGCGCAGGGCAGGGCGGGCCATCTCTTTGCCCGGCACAAGGGCAAGCGCGGTACCACCCGCATGCTGCTGATCGCGCATATGGATACGGTGTTCGAGCCGGACTCCGGTTTCGACGGCTTCGTGCGTAATGGCGATACCGCAATCGGCCCCGGTGTCGGTGATGACAAGGGCGGGATCGTGATCATCCTTTCCGCCCTGCGCGCGATGAAGGCGGCGGGTACACTGGCCGATGCCAATATCGTTGTCGCGCTGACGGGTGACGAGGAAGAGGCGGGCAGCCCGGTCGAGCTGGCCCGGGCGGACCTGGTCAAGGCCGCCGAATGGGCCGATGTCGCGCTCGATTTCGAAGGGCTTTCGCGGCTGGACGGGCGCGACATGGGGGTGATCGCCCGCCGCTCAGCCAATAACTGGACATTGCGCGTCACCGCCGCTTCCGGCCACAGCTCGGGCATGTTCGGCAAAGGTGTCAGCTATGGCGCGATCTACGAGCTGGCGCGCATCCTCGACCGCTTCCGGCAGGAACTGCCCGAAGAAAACCTGACCTTCAATGTCGGCGTGGCAGCAGGCGGCACGCCGGCGGAAATGTCCGCAGACGGATTGTCGGCAAGCGCCGTGGGCAAGACCAACATCATCCCGTCAGAAGCGATTGCGCGCGGCGATCTGCGGACCATTTCGCAGGAGCAGTCAGACCGGATCGCTGCCGCCATGCAGGCGATCGTCGATGACAACTTGCCCGGCACAGATGCCGAGATCGAGTTCGAATTCCGCTATCCGCCGATGGCCCCGACCGAGGGCAATCGTGCGCTGTTCGACAAGCTCAATCAGGTGAGCATCGACATGGGGCTGGGCGAAATGGGTATCTATCCGCCCTCGCGGCGCGGCGCGGGCGACATCAATTTCGTCGCGCATCTGGTGGATGGACTGGCCGGGCTGGGCCCGGGGGGAACGCGCTCGCACGCGCCGGGCGAGACGATCGCCCTACCAACGCTGACGCGCCAGGCGAAGCGCGCAGCGGTGTTGATGAGCAGGCTGGCACGCGAAAAACGCGCGCGCGACTAGGCTTCACCGCTACACTGTCGGCTCTTGACCACTCCCTGCGCAAAAGGCAGCTTCGCGGTCGATGAAGCGGGGCGCGATCTTGAAAGGCGCTGTAGTGGCGCTGGCGGTGCAATTTGCCGCACCGGCATTTGCACAGGCTTCCGAACCGGACGATCAATCCACGCATAGCGCGCCATGGCCCGGCCTTGGATCGGGCGAAACGCCGCAGGAAATTGCACAAAGCCTCGAACTCGCGCCCGAGCTTCACCGCGCGATGTCGCCGCGCGAGATGCTGCGCGAGCGGCGCAGGCTCGATGCCACGCTGGCTGCGTTAGAGCCCCATCGCCCCGGTGTTGCCGACGCCTACGTGATTGCGATCGCGCTCGACAGTGATCCGGTGTTCGCCCGCGAAGCGCGCGAGGCAGGCCGGGTGCTCGCCCGGCGCTATGGCGCGGAGGGCCGCACGCTGGTGCTGGCCGGGCCCGATGGCGAGGCGGACAATGTGCCGCGCGGCTCGATCAGCGCGCTGATGGTTGCGCTCGCGAGCCTGGCCGAGAAGATGGACCCGGCCGAGGATGTGCTGGTGCTCTATTCGACCAGCCATGGATTGCCGCAAGGGCTGGCCTATCACTACGAGGACAGCGGCTATGGCATCCTGTCACCCAAGCGCTTGAAGGAAGTGCTGGGCGAGCTCAGGATCGAGAAGCGGTTGCTGCTGCTCAGCGCCTGCTATTCCGGCATCTTCGTGCCCGAGCTGGCGAGCGAGGACACCGCGATCATCACCGCGTCGGCCGCCAATCGCACGTCGTTCGGCTGCCAGCCGGATAATGACTGGACCTTCTTCGGCGATGCCCTGGTCAACCGCGCGCTACGCAAGCCGCAAGGCCTGCTGATGGCGCATCGCGAGGCGACGCTGGCGATTGCCGACTGGGAGGCGCGCATGCGGGTGCCTGCCAGCTTGCCGCAGGCAAGGATCGGCAATGCGGCGCTGACCTGGCTCACTGCCATCGAAGGCAACATGCCGCAGGTCGCGACCGCGCCGGTGGGCAAGCCTGCAATGGGTGAATAACGCTAGTCGCTGGGACCTACCCGCCGCACATTCAGGATCTTCACCGGCTGGCTGAGCATTTGGCCCTTCAGGAAACCTTCGCCCTTGTTCGGGTCGCGCGGGGTGGCGTGGATCGCGTGGACCACATCCATGCCATCGATGACATAGCCGAACACGGCGAAGCCCGGTCGCCGCTCCGGATCGGGGGAATCCGGCACTGCGTCGAGCCCGCGCTGGTCGCGGATCATGATCGAGAAATCACCCGTCGCCGTGCCCGGCTCGAACCGGGCCATCGACAGCGCGCCATCGGTGTGGCTGAGCCCGGTTTCATTGGTCGGCTCATGCGCGATCGGCGGCAGGATCCGATCGGGGTAATTCTGCGTGCCGCATTGCAGGAAGCCGCTCGGCTGCGGCCCGCCACTGACATGCATCGCACGGTAGCAGGCCGATCCGTCGAACCGATCCTGATCGATATAGCGCAGGAAATTGGCGGCGGTGATCGGCGCCCGCTCGGTTTCCAGGGCGACGGTGATGTCACCCATGGTCGTTTCCAGCACCACATTGACCGTCTCGAACACCTTGGCGGCAACCCCCGGCGTGGCGGCGGCGCGCGGGCTGACTTCAAACTTCATCAGCAGGGTGCGCTGGCTGCTGGAAAAATTGTTGTCCGAAACGAGGTAGAGATAGGTACGCCCGCCTGACTCGCGGACGGCCAGCCCTTCGAAATTGTCGACGCTGAGCGGTGCGGTCCAACTGGCGAGCGTCTCGCGCTTGCCATCGGGCGCAATCGCCACGATCCCGGTGGCGACGCCCTGTTCGCGCGAATAGCTGCGGAAGAGGACGTAGCACACGCCGTTGCTGGCACAGTCGGCGTCGGTCGGTGCGCCGCCGCGGGCGTCGAGCGGCGCGGGGGCAGCGATGTCGAGCGAGGTCGTGCCCGAACCGCTATGGCGCAGGCAATTCTGCTCTGCCGCAGCGGCCCATTCGCCGCACATCAGGAAGCCGTCAGCGGTAACCGCCAGCGTTTCCAGCCCGCCGTTCGCCTTTGCCCCGCCAATCAGCGAGGCAACCGGCAGGTCGGTCGGCTCGGCAGCTCCGTCGAGCTCGGCATAGCGCCATACCCGGTGGTCATGCTCGAAGGCGACCAGCCAGCCGCCATCGGCGCTGCGGGCGATCGCTTCGGCGTCGGCGGCCTGCTTGCCCTTCATCCGCTTGCCATCCGTACCGAGCAGCGGCCCGGCTTCCATTGCGACAAGATCGACCAGCCGGTCACCCAGTTCATCGGGCGTCATCACCAGCCAGCGGCCATCGTCCAGCACCGCGTAAAGCTGTCCTTCCAGCCACTCGAGCCCGGAAATCCCGCCAATGCCGGCGTCGCCCGGTTCGATCACCAGCCCGCCGCGATAGGACAATTCGCCGATGCTCTCGTTGCTTTCGTCCTGCGGATCGAGCGGGATCGGCAGGGTCAGCGGATGGATCGAGTCGCCAGCTGACGACGCAGTCGCCAGCAGGGCCGCCAGCGCGGCGGTGAGGGCACATTTCCATGTCATTTGTCCATGGTGATATGTCGTTGGCAGAGAAGCAAGGGGTATGAACAACCATTCATCCGCGCTTCAGGTTTACAGACGTAGTCGAAATGACTACAGGTGTAATCAATAACATGCCGGGCTTTGGCCGGGCATCGCTTGGAGGGACTTGTGGCAGATAGCGACGAAGCGAGGTCAGAACGCATCAGCGAGGCTGAGCATGCCGTGATGGAGGCCTTGTGGGCCAAAAGCCCGCAAAGCGCCGCCGATGTTTGCGAAAAGGTATGCCGCGAACGTGGCTGGAGCCTGGCCACAGTCAAGACACTGCTGGGCCGGCTGGTCCAGAAGCAGGCCATCGCCGCCACGCCTGACGGGCGCCGGTTCCTCTATAGCCCGCTGATCGAGCGGGCCGACTATGTCGGCGGTGAGAGCCGCCGGCTGGTCGATCGCCTGTTCGGCGGCAAGGCTGCTTCGCTGGTCGCCCATCTGGCCGAGCAGGAAGCGCTGACCGATGACGATCTTGCCGAAATCGAGGCCCTCTTGAAGGAGCTGCGGCAATGACGGACTGGTTGCTCGATACGCTGATCTGGACTGCCGCGCTGATCGCGCTGGTCCTGGTTCTTCGCCGCCCGGTGGCGCGCTGGTTCGGCCCCCAGGCGGCCTATGCGCTGTGGGCCCTGCCATTGCTGCGACTGGCGCTGCCGCCGCTGCAACTGCCATCGTGGATGGCACCGGAAAAAGCCGCCCCGCTGCCCGAAGCTGGCGCTGACATGATGGTGGTGCTGGTGGAGCCAGCTGCCGCTGCACCGATGAGCGACGCGGCAGAGCCGCTGATCTCGGCCTTGCTGTTCGATATTGCGATCGCCCTTTGGCTGCTGGGTGCGGCGGTTTTCCTGGTCCAGCGGTTCCGCGCCTATCGCCAGATGCGCATGGCCATGCTGGCCGGATCGCGCGAAGTTGGCCGCGCGGGCAGGGTGCGCCTGGTCGAAACCCCGGCGACCAGCGCGCCCCTTGCCTTCGGTGTGATCGACAAGGTTGTCGCCTTGCCCGTGGGCTTCCTGGCGGCGTGGGATCGCGAGGCGCGTGACCTCGCGCTGGCGCATGAGCTGGCCCACCATCGCGGGCACGACTTGCTGATCAACATGGCAGTGCAACCGCTGTTCGCGCTGCACTGGTTCAACCCGCTCGGCCACCTTGGCTGGATGGCGTTGCGGCGCGACCAGGAGGCGGCCTGCGACGCCCGCGTCGTCGCGGCGGCATCGCCTGAAGTTCGCGCCACTTACGCCCGTGTCATCGCCAGTTTCGCTGCCGGCCCCAGTGTGGCGCTCGCCGCCCCGATGGCCTGCCCGGTGCTGGGCGAAAAATCGATAATCCATCGTTTGAGGAGCATAACAATGAACAATCCCTCCCGTCGTCAACAGTGGTTGGGCCGTGGCCTTATGGCAGGCGCGCTGGTCGCCCTGCCGCTTACGGCCACCATCAGCTATGCCGATGCACCGCCAGAGGTGCCCGCTCCGCCAGCACCGCCAGCACCGCCAGCAGCCCCGGGGGCTCCGCCGGCACCTGCCGCGCCCGAAGCGCCGGCGGCACCAGCTGCGCCCGATGCAGACTTCGCCTGGGGGGAAGATGTTCAGGTGAACACGTCCGATGACGGCAAGATTCGCACCGTCGTGCTGCGCAAGACGCGCGAGGGAGAGCCTGGACCGGGCGAAAAGCACGAGACCCGCGTCGTGTGGATTGGCGACAAGCAGGGGCAACTATCCGCTGAAGAAAAGGCGGAAATGGAACGCGAAATCCGCGCGGCGATGGAGGAATCGCGCCGCGAAGCGGATGTAGCTCGCCGCGAAGCCGATCGGGAAATGCGCCTTGCACGCAGGGAAGCCGACCGTGAAATGGCGCAGGCGCGCCGCGAAATCCGGCTCGCCTTCAAGGACATGGAGTCGGCCCGGGGCGAAATGGTCCAGCTTGATTTCGACTGCGATGGTGCGCTTGAAGTCAGCGAGGACAAGGGCGCAAAAGGTCCGCGCAAGGTTGTGCTCTGCAAGAGCGATGTGATGACCAGCGCATTGGCCGGGCTCAAGGCCGCTCGTGAGGCCATCGCCAAGGATGGCAGCATGTCGGACGAAATCCGCGCCGAAGTGCTGCGCTCGCTCGACGAGGAAATCCGCAACTGGAAGAACGACGCCAAGTAAGCTTGAACCTCAGATACTCATAAGGCTGGCGACCGGAGCTCAGGCGGTTTGCCAGCCTTTTTAGCGCGTGCCCGATTATCGGAAATACCGGTCACACACCGCGTCATTGCCGCTTTCGAGGCCTGAACGCAGCGCGTCCATGCGCTGCTGGCTGGTGCCGTGGGTAAAGCCTTCTGGGTTGATCCGCTGGCCGGCCTTGCGCTGCAGGGTGTCGTCGCCGATCGAGCTGGCCGCGCGCATCCCCTCTTCAAGATCGCCGGGCTCGATCAGCCTGCGGTTCTTGCCTGCCCATACCCCGGCATAGCAATCCGCCTGCAGTTCCATCCGCACTTGCAGGTCGTTGGCTGAGCGCGGGTTCTGCTGCTGCGCGCTGCGCACCTGGTCCGCCAGCCCGGTCAGGTTCTGGATGTGGTGGCCGTATTCATGCGCGATGACATAGAGCCGCGCAAAATCGCCGCGTTCGCCCGCCATCTGCGCCAGCTGGTCGTAAAAGCTCGTGTCGATGTAAATGCCCTGGTCGGCCGGGCAGTAAAACGGGCCGGCGGCCGAACTCGCGCTTCCGCAGCCCTGGGTGTTCACTGCGCCGCTATAGAGCGTGAGGACCGGATCCTTGAACGCCAGCCCGGCGCGCTGGAATTCGGGCGCCCAGGTTTCGTTGAGCGATTGCAGCGCGTTGCAGGCCTCCATCGCATAGGGGCCTTGCGAGCAGACCTGGTCTTCGCTTGCGCCGGACTGGTCGGCCGGGGCCGCGCCACCCTGCTGCGCGCCCTGGATCGTGCCGATGGTCTGCATCGGGTCTGCACCAAATACGAAATAGGCGATCGCCGCCAGGATCAGCGTGCCGATCCCAATCCCGCCGCCGCGCCCGCCGGGAAAGCCGCGTCCACCGCCGCCGGAACGGACCCGGATATTGTCGGTATCGTATTTGCGCAGCTTCATCGAATCGCTCCTCCCGTGTCGCGTGCAGCCATGTTAACGCTGGACAGTCACGCAGGTCACGGCAAAAGCTGCTGGTCGATCGTCTACGCAACAGGGAAAATGCGATGTTCCTCAAGGGAAAACGTGCGCTGGTAACCGGATCCACCTCGGGGATTGGCCTGGCGATTGTCCGTGCGTTGAGGGCTGAAGGGGCAGAAGTGATCCTCAACGGCTTTGGCGATGCAGAAGCCATTGCCGCATTATGCGAGGAGCTGGGCGCGGTGCATTCCGCCGCCAATCTGCTCGATGTCGCCGAAATCGAAGCGATGATGGCAGAAGCGGGCGATATCGATATCCTCGTCAACAATGCCGGGATGCAGCATGTCTCCCCGGTCGAGGATTTCCCGATCGACAAATGGAACGCGATCATCGGGCTGAACCTGACCGCGGCATTCCACACCACGCGCCTGGCGGTGCCGGGCATGAAGGCGAAGGGGTGGGGGCGGATCATCAATACTGCCAGCGCCCATTCGAAGACCGCCTCTCCCTTCAAAAGCGCCTATAACGCCAGCAAGCACGGGATTGACGGCTTCACCAAGACGATCGCGCTGGAACTGGCGCAAACCGGCGTCACCGCCAATTGCATCAGCCCGGGCTATGTCTGGACTCCGCTGATCGAGGGGCAGATCCCCGACACGATGAAAGCGCGCGGCCTGACTCGCGAGCAGGTGATCAACGATGTCCTGCTGGCGAAGCAGCCGACCAAGAAGTTCGTCCAGCCCGACGAGGTGGGCGCGTTGGCGGTATTCCTGTGCCGCGAGGAAGCGGGCAATGTTACCGGCGCGAACTGGAGCATCGACGGGGGCTGGACCGCCGAATGAACGGGCAGGGGGCACTCGGGGCAGCAAAGCGGCTCTGCGCGCTGGCCCTTGCCTTTGCGCTGGCCGCTTGCGCCAGCACCACCACCACCGGCATCCGCATCAAGGAGCGCGATTTCCAGGCGCTTGAGCGGGCCATGGCCAGCCATATCGATGTCCTCGCGAGCGAGGAATTCGCCGGTCGTCGTCCGGGCACCGATGGCGAACGCAAGACGCTGGATTACATGCGCGGCGAGATGGAGCGGGCAGGGCTGGTTTCCGGAACCAACGATCCCGCGCATCCCTGGTTCGCTCCGGTCAAACTGGCCAGCGTGACCGGTGGCAGCAGCGAGATCGAGTTCGTGAAGGGGCGCCGCAAGGTCAAGCTCGATCCGGCGCAGGCCGCTGCCTTTACCGATCGCCGCCGCGGGCTGCTTGAAGGCGGCGAACTGCTGTTTGTCGGGTTCGAGGGCGAGCGGGTGCCAGACGACATGATCCGCGGGCGCGTGGTGGTCATGCTCAGTGAGCCGGGTATCAGCCCCGGCCGCCGCGCCCAGTTGAGGCGGGCGGAGCCTGCCGCTGTGCTGACTGTCGTGGGCGATGCGGCGACGATCGCGGAATTGCGTGATTCGCGGTCGCGCGAACGGCTGGTGCTGGAAGAGGATGGGCCAGACGGGCTGGACCTGTTCGTTACCGATGAAGCGATGAGCGCGGCCCTGGGCGAAAAGGCCTGGCTGGCGCTGCTTGAAGAGGCGGTTGAGGGGCAGGCGGGTGAAGGATTTACGCCGCGCGTCCTTGATCAGCGGATCAATATCGATGCCCGGTCGAACCGCCGCGAAGTGCCCTCGCACAATTTCATTGCGCGCTTGCCGGGGACAGACAGCAGTGCCGGGGCGATCCTGCTGCTGGCGCATTGGGACCATTTCGGCACTTGCGGGCCCGAGGATGCGGCAGACCGGCTGTGCAATGGCGCAGTCGACAACGCCAGCGGGATCGCGCTGATGATGGAGCTGGCCAAGCGGTTGAAACGCGGCAAGCCGCTGGTGCGCGATGTCTATGTGCTGGGCACGACGGCGGAGGAATGGGGACTGCTGGGCGCGCGCGCCTTTGCCGAGGAACCGCCTATCCCGCTCGAAAGCTTCGTCGCGGCGTTCAATTTCGATACCGTTGCGATCGGTCCGCGCGGCAGCCCGGTGGGCTTCATCGGGCAGGGGATGACCCCGCTCGATCCCTTTGTGTTGCAGGCGATCGCTGACGCCAAGCGCGAAGTCGCACCCAGCGAGCTGACCGAACCCTTCCTCCAGCGGCAGGACGGCTGGGCACTGCTGCAGCGCGATGTTCCGGCGATCCTGCTGTCCAACGCTTTCGGCGATGCGGCGCGGTTCGAGGCTTTCCTTGAAGGCGACTATCACCAGGCGTCGGACGAACCGGGCGAGATCGAGCTGGGCGGATCCGTTGACGACCTGCTGTTGCATGAGCTGCTGATCCGTCGGCTCGCCGACCCGAAGGTTTATCCTTGAGGCTGGATTCGCAGCGCGAAAAAGCACGCTGCCCCCTCTAGCGGCTGCGGGAAACTGCGGTTACATGGGCCGCCACGAATCCCCCGGCGCAGTTGCGGCCGGGCCAGAACGAAAGTGGCGACTATGGATATCCCCCTCGGCCTTACCTTCGACGACGTGCTGCTGCGTCCGGCCGAAAGCGACGTCCTGCCCTCGATGGCCAACACCGCCACCCGGCTGACGCGCGAGATCGCGCTGAATATCCCGGTGCTCTCTGCCGCGATGGACACCGTGACAGAAGCAGACATGGCGATCACCATGGCGCAGCTGGGCGGGATCGGCGTGCTCCACCGCAACCTCGAAATTGACGAGCAGTGTGCAGCCGTGCGCCAGGTCAAGCGCTTTGAAAGCGGCATGGTGGTCAATCCGATCACGATCAATCCGGATGCGACGCTGGGGGAGGCGCAGGCGCTGATGACGCAGCACCGCATCAGCGGAATCCCGGTGACCGATCGCGATGGCAAGCTGGCGGGCATCCTGACCAATCGCGATGTACGCTTTGCTGAAAACCCGATGCAGCCCGTGCGCGAGTTGATGACGACAGAAAACCTGGCGGTCGTGCCGCTGGGCACCGGCCAGGAAGAGGCGCGCCGCCTGCTTCACCAGCGCCGGATCGAAAAGCTGCTGGTGGTGGACGATGCCTATCGCTGCATCGGCCTGATCACTGTCAAGGACATCGAAAAGGCGGTGACCTATCCCAGCGCGACCAAGGACGCTGCCGGCCGCCTGCGCGTCGCGGCGGCAACGACTGTGGGTGACAAGGGCTTTGCCCGCACCGAAGCGCTGGTCGATGCCGAAGTCGACGTGGTGGTGATCGACACCGCGCATGGCCATAACAAGGATGTGGCGCGCGCGGTCGAGCGGGCGAAGAAGCTGTCGAACTCGGTACAGGTTATCGCGGGCAATGTCGCCACCGCCGAAGCGACCCGTGCGCTGATCGATGCCGGGGCAGACGCGGTAAAGGTCGGCATCGGGCCGGGCTCGATCTGCACCACGCGGGTCGTCGCCGGGGTCGGCGTGCCGCAGCTGACCGCGATCATGGAAAGCGCCGCCGAGGCGGCGAAGTCGGGCGTGCCGGTGATCGCCGATGGCGGCCTGCGCACCAGCGGCGATGCGGCGAAAGCGCTGGCAGCGGGCGCCTCCACCATCATGATCGGTTCGATGCTGGCGGGAACCACGGAAAGCCCCGGCGAAACCTTCCTTTACCAGGGCCGCAGCTACAAGGCCTACCGCGGCATGGGCAGCGTCGGCGCGATGGCGCGCGGCAGTGCCGACCGCTATTTCCAGGCAGACGTTTCGGCGATGAAGCTGGTGCCAGAGGGGATCGAAGGCCAGGTGCCGTTCAAGGGCCCGGCAGCGGATGTAGTCCACCAATTGGTGGGCGGGATCAAGGCGGCGATGGGCTATACCGGTTCGGCCACGATCGAGGACCTGCAGCAGCGCGCGCAATTCGTACGCATCACCAATGCAGGCCTGTCGGAAAGCCATGTCCACGATGTCGCCATCACCCGCGAGGCGCCGAATTATCCGACGCGCTAGCTCATGACCCCCGCTGCGCGGGTGCAAGCCGCGATCGAGCTGCTCGATGCGATTATCGATGCCGCCAAGCGCGAAGGTGCCCCGGCTGACCGGCTGATCGCCGACTGGGCGCGCAGCAATCGCTATGCCGGATCGAAGGACCGGCGCGCGGTTCGCGAACTGGTCTATTCCGCGATCCGGGCATGCGGACCGGTGCCGGAAAGCGGGCGAGCGGCGATGCTCCTGCTTGCGAAAGCCGATCCCGCGCTGGAGGCTTGTTTCGATGGCTCGCAATATGGACCAGCAACGATCCGGGATGGCGAGCCGGTTGGGACTGCCGGTGTCGCGCCCGAGTGGCTTGTCGAAAGGCTGGGCGCGGCGGGCCTGAGCGACAGCGAGATGCTTGCTTTGCTGGACCGGGCGCCGCTCGATATCCGGGTCAATACGCTGAAGGCCGATCGCGCGACGATCGAACTGCCGGAGCAGGGCGAATCGCTCGCTGCGCCGCAAGGGCTGCGCTTCGAGAGCGGGACGCTGGTGGAACAATGGCAGGAGTACTCGCAAGGCCTGATCGAAGTGCAGGATCACGGCAGCCAGATCATTTGCGGAGCACTTGGCGCGAAGCCCGGCGAAACCGTTATCGATCTGTGCGCCGGGGCAGGGGGCAAGACACTCGCGCTCGCGGCGGCGATGGAGAATCAGGGCCGCCTCATTGCCTGCGATATCGACCGGAACCGGTTGTCCAAGCTGGCGCCGCGCGCCGAACGGGCCGGGGCCGGCGTGATCGAGACCATGCTGCTCGATCCCGGCCGGGAGCTTGACGCTTTGGCCGAATTGCGCGGGCAGGCCGACCTGGTGCTGGTCGATGCGCCCTGTTCGGGCACCGGCACCTGGCGCCGCAAGCCCGAGGCTAAATGGCGGCTCACTCCCGAGCGTTTGCAGCGCTTTGCCGCCGTACAGGACGGGCTGCTCGACATTGCCGCTGCGCTGGTGCGGCCGGGCGGGCGGATCGGCTTCGTCACTTGCTCGCTGCTCGATGAAGAGGGGAAAGACCGCGCAGATGCGTTCCTGGCCCGCCACGCAGGCTGGCATGCGCTGGAACAGGCGCTGCCTTTGGGCCGCCAACATGGTGAAGGAATTCGCCTGACACCGTATCATGACGGCACGGACGGCTTTTTTGTCGCCATGCTGGGTTCAGCATGTTAGCCATATCGATTATGGCTGAAACTTCAGTCTTGAGGCCCGTTGCCCTAAAGGAGCTGATCATGCGTTTTGCGCCTGCTGCCGCCGCCTTGTCTCTAGCCCTCGCTGTCACTGCGAGCGTTGGCATTGCCGGTGACCGGGTGCCCGATCCGCGTGCTGCCGCCATGGTGGAACAAGGCCGCGCCCAGTTGGCCGAGGGTAACGCGCAGGCTGCGATCGATTCGTTCGAGGCTGCGCTGGCGATCGACCCGGGCCATACCCCGGTGTTCCTTGATCTGGCCCAGGCCGCGCGCGCCCAGCAATTGCAGGGCAAGGCGATCCGCTATTACCGCGAAGCCTTGGCGCGCGATCCGGGCAATCTCGCCGCAATTTCGGGCGAGGGCGAGGCGCTGGTGGAAAAGGGCGCAGTGGAAAAGGCCAAGAAGAACCTCGCCCAGCTGGAAAGCATGTGCGGCGCAAGCTGCCCCGAAACGGTCGAGCTGGCGGCAACAATCCGGCTCGGCACGCAGCCGCGCATGGCGTCCAGCGAAGCCGACAAAGCCGCCGCCAACTAAACCTCTAAATAAGCGCGATAAATTCGCGCACCACCGCGCGGTACACATCGCGTTTGAACGGCACGATCAGATCGGGCAATTGCTCGGGCTCGACCCATTGCCAGCTATGGAATTCGGGCGGGTCATGCGCCTCGAGATTGACGTCCTCGTCGCTGCCGGTGAACCGGCCCAGGAACCAGTGCTGTTCCTGCCCGCGATATTTGCCGTCCCATAGCTTGCCGATCAAATCGTCCGGAAGGTCATAGCGCAGCGGCTCGCGGGTGCGCGAAATGATATCGACCAGATGCGCGCCGATGCCGGTTTCCTCATGCAGTTCGCGCAGCGCCGCTTCGGCCACATCTTCGCCCGGATCGATCCCGCCTTGCGGCATTTGCCAGGCGCCGAGATGTTGCGAGTCGATCCGCTGGCCGACGAATACCAGCCCCTGCCGGTTGGCGAGCATGAAGCCGGCGCAGGGCCGGTAACCAAGCCCGTTCATCGTTGCGCCCCCAACATCAGCTTCATCGCGGCGAATACGCGTTCGAGGTCCTGCTGGTAGCCGGGCACAGCTTGGCGCAGATTGGTGAAGCTGTGGGTGCCGCCCTTGATCTCCAGGAACACGTGCTCGATCCCGGCCGCGCTGAGCGCCGCGCCGTAATCGCGGCCCGAATCGCGGATCGGATCGAGGCTGGCCGTGACCAGCACCGTTGGCGGTGCAAGCGAATGATCGCCCAGGATAGGGAACCCGCGCGGGTCCGCCCGATCGGGGGCATAGGCCGCATCGAAGAACTCGACCGCGCCTTTCGTCAGGATGAAGCCTTCCGCAAAGTCATCCATGCTGCGCGATCCCCTGGCATCGCTCGCCAGCGGAAAAATCGGCACCTGCAGCACAACCGGCACTGCGGCAGGCTGCGCGGCGAGCAGCTGGGCGACGACAATGGTGGCGTTCCCGCCCGCGCTGTCGCCCATCGGGATCAGTCCGGTCGCGCTGCGCCCCAGCGCTGCGGGCGAAGCTGCGACCCAGCGGCTGGCCGCTTCGCAATCCTCGATCGCGGCGGGGAAGGGGTGCTCGGGCGCGCGGCGGTAATCGACGGCGACCACGGGCAAATCCATCTGGAATGCGATTTCGGTGCAGAGGCTGTGGTGCGTTGCAAGATCGCCAATCACGAAGCCGCCGCCGTGGTAGAACATGATCACCGGGCCGGGATCGCGCGTTTCGCGTGCATCGTAGAGCCGCAGCGGGATCTCGCCGCCCGGACCGGGGCAGGCAAGGTCGCGGATCACTGCCAGTTCGCGCGGCGGGGCATCGGCCATGCCGTGCAACGCGACATAGCCCGCCCGCGCCTGCTCCAGCGTCATGTCGGCGATCTTGGGCCCGCCCATGGCTGCAAGCGCATCGAGGAAGGCTTTTACATCGGCGCGGATATAGGGTGTTTCGGCGACCATCCGGGGCATTCTCCTGCTGTTCTTTTCGACAGGTTAGACAGGCCCCAACCGCTTTTCCACTCGACATTTGCAGGCATAGGAGAAAAACTTCATTGCGGGAGAGGGGGGCGCGCAATAGGTGGCCTCCAGCAACGGAATTGTGCCGATGAATCGGCGCGCGCGACAAGGAATGCACATGGCGACCCAGGCCGCTGATACGCCGCCCGCGGCGGTACTCCAGGAACAACCCGATGCCGTGGTGGTCCGCTTTGCGGGCGACAGCGGCGACGGGATGCAGCTGACCGGGGGGCAGTTCACCCTGTCCACCGCGCTCGCCGGCAATGACCTGGCCACTTTCCCCGATTTCCCGGCGGAAATCCGCGCGCCGCAAGGCACGCTGTTCGGGGTGTCTGCGTTCCAGATCAATTTCGGCAGCCGCGAGATCAACACCGCGGGCGATGCGCCCGATGTGCTGGTGGCGATGAACCCGGCGGCGCTGAAGGTGAACCTGTCCTCGCTCAAGCCCGGCGGACTGATCATCGCTGACACGGGTGAGTTCACCAAGCGCAACCTAGAGAAAGCCAAGTACGAGCAGAACCCGCTCGAAGACGGCAGCCTGGCGAAATACGATGTCCTCGCTTTCGATATCAGCGCGCTGACGATCGAAGCGGTCAAGGAATTCGGCCTTGGCAACAAGGATGCGCTGCGTTGCAAGAACATGTGGACGCTGGGGCTGGCGCTGTGGATGTTTGACCGCCCGCGTGAGCCGATCCATGCCTGGCTGAACGCAAAATTTGCCAAGAAGCCGGAACTGGCCGGGGCCAATATCGCCGCGCTCGATGCCGGCCATGCCTATGGCGAGACGGCGGAACTGTCCGGCCCGCTCAAGCAGCTGCATATGCCGCCCACGCCGACCGAGCCGGGGCTTTACCGCACCATCACCGGGGCTGAAGCGGTGTCGCTCGGCCTTGTCGCTGGCGCACAGCTGGCGGGCCTGCCGATGTTCTTCGGCGGCTATCCGATCACGCCCGCGTCGGCGATCCTGCATCACCTCGCCCGGCTGAAGGAATACAACGTCACCACCTTCCAGGCGGAAGACGAGATCGCCGCGATCTGCGCTGCGATCGGCGCCAGCTATGCCGGGTCGCTGGGCGTAACCAGCTCGTCAGGCCCCGGTATTGCACTGAAGACCGAGGCGATGGGCCTTGCCATCATGACCGAACTGCCGCTGGTGATCGTCAATTCGCAGCGCGGCGGGCCGTCAACCGGCCTGCCGACCAAAACCGAGCAGAGCGACCTTTACCAGGCGATCTATGGCCGCAATGGCGATGCGCCGCTGCCGGTAATCGCCGCACGCAGCCCCGAAGACGCTTTCGAATGCGCGATCGAGGCGTGCCGCATCGCAGTGGAATACATGACCCCGGTGATGCTGCTGACCGATGGCTACATCGCCAATGCCGCAGAGCCGTGGAAAGTGCCCGATCCGGCCAGCTACACCCCGTTCCCTGCGAAATTCCTCACAGAAAAGAACGACGGCGATCGGTTGCTGCCCTACAAGCGCGATGCCAAGGGCGCGCGGCCGTGGATCAAGCCGGGTACGCCGGGCCTGATGCACCGGATCGGCGGGATCGAGAAGGCGCAGAACACCGGCCACATCGACTATTCGCCCGAGAACCACCAGGCGATGACCGATGCGAGGCAGAACAAGGTGCTGGGCGTTACCGTGCCCGACCAGGAGGTTTGCCTGGGCGAACCGGGCGGCAAGCTGGCCGTGGTGGGCTGGGGCAGCACCTATGGCCCGATCCACCGGGCGGTGCGCGTGGCGCGCAGCAAGGGGATGGACGTCAGCCATATCCATGTGCGCCACATCTGGCCGCTGCCGGGCAATCTGGGCGAATTGCTCAAGAGCTATGACAAGGTGCTGGTGCCTGAAATGAACACCGGCCAGTTCAAGACTGTGCTGCGCGACCAGTACCTGGTCGATGCCCAGCCGCTCAACAAGACCAGCGGGCAGCCGTTTTACATCCACGAGCTTGAAGCCGCGATCGAGGAGGCCTTGGCATGAACGAGATGACCAAAGTCACGGTGGAAACCACGCTCAAGGATTGGGAAACCGACCAGGAAGTGCGCTGGTGCCCGGGTTGCGGGGACTACGCGATCCTGAAGGCGGTGCAGCGCACCCTGCCGCAGCTTGGCGCGAACCCTTCGAACACCTGCTTCATCAGCGGAATCGGCTGCTCCAGCCGCTTCCCCTATTACATGGAGACTTACGGCTTCCACACCATCCACGGCCGCGCGCCGGCGGTGGCGACGGGGGTGAAGCTGGCCAATCCCGATCTCGATGTGTGGCTGGTAACCGGCGACGGTGACGGTCTGTCGATCGGCGGTAATCACATGCTGCATGTGCTGCGCCGCAATGTGAACATGCAGATCATGCTGTTCAACAACGAGATTTACGGCCTCACCAAGGGGCAGGCATCGCCCACCAGCCGCGAGGGGACGCGCAGCCCGTCCACCCCGATCGGTTCGGTCGATCGCCCGGCCAACCCTTGCGCCTTCGCGCTGGGTGCAGGCGCGCGCTTTATCGGGCGCGGTTTCGACGTGTCGAAGAACCTGCCCGATGTGCTTAAGGCTGCGCACGCCCACCAGGGGGCGGCCTTCATCGAGATCTTCCAGAACTGCATCGTCTACAACAAGGACGTGTTCAACGATTTCGCCGCGCCCAAGGGGGCGGAGGATCGCCAGCTGTGGCTGGAGCATGGCCAGCCGATGCTGTTTGCGGGCGGCACGCAGGGGATCGCGCTTCGATCGCGAGAACCTGTGCCTCAAGGTGGTCGATGTAGCGGACGGCGATTGGGAAGCGGCAGGCGTGCTGGTGCACGATGCCACCAACCGTAGCGTCGCCCATATGCTGATCGAAATGCCGTTCGGCCCGTTCCCGATGGCGCTGGGCGTGCTCTATGACGATCCGCGCCCGACCTTCGAAAGCGCGGTGGCGGGCGAACGCGAACGGGCAACCGCAGGCAAGCAGGCGAACCTCGCCAAGCTGCTCGGCACGGGGCAGACCTGGACGGTGAGCGGGACGGCACAGGATCCCATTTGATCCAACCTTCATTCAATTAGCGTAGCGACAGGCCGGGCCGGCACTAATGGACAATCTGACCCATTCACTCGTTGGTGCGCTGCTGGGGCAGGCGGGGCTCAAGCGCAAGACGGGCCTTGCCATGCCCGCGCTGATCATCGGCGCCAACCTGCCCGATGTCGATGCGGCGTGCTTCTTCTGGCTTGAAGGGCAGGAGCATCTGGGTTTCCGCCGCGGGATCACGCATGGACCGCCTGCGCTGGTGCTGTTGCCGCTGATCCTCGCAGGATTGCTGTGGGGCTATGACCGCTGGCAAACGAAGCGCGGGAAACGCCCTGAGGGGCGCTTGCCGGTCAGCTTCAAATGGCTGTTTCTGCTGAGCTTCATCGGCTGCCTGACCCACCCGGCGCTCGACTGGCTCAATGTCTATGGCATCCGCCTGCTTGAGCCGTTTTCGTCGCAGTGGTTCTATGGCGACACGCTGTTCATCATCGACGTATGGCTGTGGGCGCTGATGGGCTTTGCGACCTGGTTCTCGCTGCGGCGAGAGAAGCGGGGCGGGGATTGGATGAAGCCCGCGCGCGTGGCGATAGCGTTGGCGCTGGCGTATATCGGGCTGAATGGGGCTATCACGCATTACTATGAATCGGTGAAGGGCACTTTGCTTGAACCCTATCCGACAATTGCTATCGCCAGCCCGCCACCACTCGCATTTTGGGTGCGCGAGCGGATTATCCAGACCGAGGATGGCCGCTGGTATTCCAACGCATGGACTGGTGAGAACATCGGATATGGATACCACGCACAGGATGCCGCGCTCTGTAGGTTGCCAGCTGATGCTGCCCAAGAGTCCGATGAGGCAGGCGCATTTATGCTCTGGGCCCGTGCGCCGTTCGCCGAGCGGGCGGATGACGGCTCGGTGATCCTGCGCGATGCGCGGTTCTACGATCCGCGCGCGCGGGACCGGTTCTCGGTCGCGCTTCCGCAAGTGGAATGCAAGGAACTTCCGTCTCCTTGATTCGTCATTGCGAGCGAAGCGAAGCAATCCAGAGCGGCGCGCGATACGCTCTGGATTGCCGCGTCGCCTTCGGCTCCTCGCAATGACGAAGAAAAAGAGTAGCGAATGACCCAACCCCAAATCGTCTGGCTGCGACGCGATCTGCGCATGGCCGACAATCCCGCGCTCTATCATGCCGCGCAGGCCGGGCCTGTGATCGCGGTCTATGTGCTCGATGACGCGCGTGCCGGTTCGCACAAGTATGGCGGCGCATCGCGCTGGTGGCTGCACCATGCGCTGGAGGATCTCGCCGCGAGCCTTGCGAAGCGACATGCGAGGCTGATCCTGCTGCGCGGCGATACGGTGGAGGAACTCGCCAAGATCGCTGAGGAAACTGGCGCCGAGGCGGTCCATGCCAACCGCCATTACGAGCCATGGTGGCGCAAGGCGCAGGGAGAGCTCAAGGAACGCCTGGAGCTCAAGCTCTACGATGCCAACTACCTGCTGCCGCCCGGCGCGGTGGTGACCGGATCTGGCACGCCGTACAAGATCTACACGCCGTTCTCGAAAGCGACGCTGGAACAGCTCCCGCCGCGCGATGTGCTGCCGGAGCCGGAGACGGTCTCATCACCCGATACTTGGCCCTCCAGCGACGCGCTGGAGGACTGGAACCTCCTCCCGACACATCCCGACTGGGCGGGCGGGATGCGCGACTTCTGGCAGGTCAGCGAAGCCGCCGCGCACGAGCGGCTCGGCTGGTGGGAAGACCATGTCGATGACTATCAGGAAGATCGCAATCTCCCCTCGGTCGACAAGACCAGCCAACTTTCGCCCTACCTGCATTTCGGGCAGGTCAGCCCGATACAAATATGGCATTCACTCAAGGATAAACGCTCATACGGCTGGAAGACGTTCGAAAAGGAGCTGATCTGGCGCGACTACGCGCAGAACGCGATCTGCCAGTTCCCCCGGTACGCGCTCGATAACTATCGCGACGAGTTCGATAAAATCGAATGGCGCGACCCGGAAACCGACGAGAGCGCCGCGCGCGACCTCAAGGCCTGGCAGCAGGGCCGCACCGGCTACCCGATCGTCGATGCCGGGATGCGCCAGCTGTGGCAGACCGGCTGGATGCACAACCGCGTGCGGATGATCGCGGCGAGTTTCCTGATCAAGCATCTGCTGATCGACTGGCGTGAGGGGGAGCAGTGGTTCTGGGACACGCTGGTCGATGCTGATTACGCCAGCAACGCGACCAATTGGCAATGGACCGCGGGCACGGGGGTCGATTCGAACATGTTCGTGCGGATCATGGCGCCGCTCAGCCAGTCGGAGAAGTTCGACGCTGCGGGCTACATCCGCCAATATGTGCCCGAACTCGCCGATCTCGACGAACCCTTCGTCCACGACCCGCCCGATCATATGCGCGGGCGCTATCCGGCCAGGATCATCGGCCACAGGGAAGGGCGCGAGCGCGCGCTGGCCGCATATAAGGCGATGAAGGGCTACGGATAGGCTTGCCCCTGCGAAGCACGCTCCATAGGGTGCGCGCAAACAGACGCAGGGAGAGAGAATAATGCGGCTTGGGTTGAGCAGCGCGGCAATGGCGCTGGCGCTGAGCGGGTGCGCGGCGAGCTATGCCGGGCCGGTCGAGACTGGCGCCACACAAGTGGCGGCGGTCACCATGGTCACTCCGCCAGAGCGCGACCCTTCCGAACTGGAGGTGCTGTTCTGGACCGATGCCCAGCGTGCAGACCGGTTCCGCAAGATGGAACAGTGGTTCGCCGGGCACGAAGTTGCTGCTGCGCCAGAACCGCGGGCCCTGCCGGATGGTGCGCCGCTCAGTCCCGAACTCGCGGCGGATGTGCACGCCTTCATGGAAGCGACCAACGCCGTGGGCGTGATGGTGCTGCAGGATGGCAGGAAGCGCTACGAGTCCTATCGGCTCGGCTTCGGGCCGGACCAGCGCTGGACCAGCTTCTCGGTCGCCAAGAGCTTTACCGCCACCCTGCTGGGTGCGGCGGTGAAGGATGGCTTCATCAAGAGCCTGGACGATCCGGTCACCCGCTATGTCCCGGCGCTGGCGGGATCCGCCTATGACGGGGTTACCGTCGAGCAGATCGCAACGATGACTTCGGGCGTGGCCTGGAACGAGGACTATACCGATCCCAAGAGCGACGTGGCGCAGATGAACCGGTTCGTGGTCGAATACGGGCCGGATGCGATGGTGACGCAGCTGCGCGGATTGAAGCGTGAGGCGCCGGCAGGCCAGAAGTGGGTCTACAAGACCGGCGAGACAAATCTGATCGGGTTGGTGGTGGAAAATGCGGTAGGCCTGCCGCTCGCCGAATATGCCAAGGCCAAGATTGTCGATCCGGCGGGCTTTGAAGGCGAGCTGTTCTGGATGACCGATCCGCGGGGCGGCAATATCGGCGGCTGTTGCCTGTCGATCCGGCTGGCGGACTATGCCCGCATGGGCCAGTTTGCGCTCGAAGGCGGCAACGGCACAGTGCCAGATGGCTGGTTTGCCCGCGCCGGCGATTCGCTGGTCGATTTCGGCGATAGCGGCTTCGGCTATGGCTATCAGTGGTGGACCTATCCCGGCGGCAATTACGGGGCGCAAGGCATTTTCGGGCAGGCGATCACGCTATTGCCGGAAAAGCAGATCGTTCTGGCCGTGGTCAGCAATTGGCCCACCGCGACCAGCCCCGACAATCGAGCCCTGTCGCGGGAACTGGCGGCCAAGATCGCCGCCGCCGATTAGCCGCCAATCGGGCGTCAGCAAGCGCTGCGGTAAGATCCGAGATTGGCGTAGCGCTGCAGGATGTTGTCATGCACGATCGGGCTCAAGAGCTCGCTGAAGGCGCATCCGACGATGCAATTGTCCCACCACACAACCTGGGCCTGAAGCGATCTCGAGCCCGGGCAGGGTCAGCCAGCACACCTGGCCTTCGTGCATCCGGTTGATCGAAGCGGCCGAAAAGCCCGAAATGGACAGATCATGCACCACGCTCTGGAACGCACGCCCGCCCGATGCGCGCAGCATCGCGGGAATGGTCAGCTTGGTGCGGGGAGCGCAGCGATCTTCCTGCGCAGCGATATGGTAGCGATCCTGCATCGTCTGCATCACGAAATTCCTCAATCAGCGTATCTTGCCAGGCCCCAGCCAGCATGCGCGCCGTAACCTTGCGGCAGGCCAATCGGGATCAGGCTTTACGCACGTTGGCCGAGCGCGGTTACCAGCCTGTCACCAGGGGTGGTTAGCGCGGCATTAACGCCAAGGAATTGAGCGATTTCAGCTGTCGATACGTTCGCGGTGCCCGGTCGGGAAATCGCTTTGCAGCAATGACACCAGCCGGTCAGCAACCGCCTCCGGCGGCTTCACGGTCGCGGGATCTTCGCCGGGATAGGCGCGCGCACGCATGGTTGTGCGGGTGGCACCCGGATCGACAATGGCGACGCGAATATCGGCAAGTTTTTCAACTTCCTGCGCATAACAGCTCAGAATATTGTCGAACGCAGCCTTGCTCGATCCGTAAGCACTCCAATAGGCGCGCGGCGCGGCCCCGACGCTGCTGGTCAAGCCGACAATTCGCGCGGATTTCGCGCGCTTCAGCATTGGATCGAATGCCGCCAGCAGCGCCTGCGTCGCCAGCACATTGAGGTTGAAGGCGCGGTTGAGCTGCTTGGCGTCAATCTGCGTCACTGGCGTCAGCGAGGGCAGATAGGCAGCCGACAGCACCAGTATGTCAAGCGCATCCCAGCGTCCCGACACCGCCGTGGCGAGCCGCCCGATCGATTCGGGCTCGGTCAGGTCGAGCGGGGCGATCGTCGAGCTGCCGCCGATTGCATGGATCGCGTCTTCGACCTCTTCCAGCGCCTTCACATCGCGCGCGACCAGCACGACATGCGCGCCCGCCGCTGCCAGTGCCTTGGCCGTGGCTGCGCCGATACCTTTGCTCGCGCCGGTGACAAGCGCCAGCTTGCCGTCAAGCGGTTTGCCGTCAGTCATTTGATCAAGCTGCCTTGTGATCGGGGAAGGAAAGTTGCGCTGCCGCATCCTCGGTCGAGGCGAGGTCGGTCAGCGACGTGGGGTAATCGCCGGTGAAACAGGCGTCGCAGAATTGCGGGCAGCCGTTGTCACGCCGCTTGGCGCCAACCGCACGATAGAGCCCGTCAATCGAAACGAAGGCCAGGCTGTCCGCCTTGATGAATTCGCGCATCGGCTCGATATCCATCCGCGCGGCGAGCAGCTTGCTGCGCTCCGGCGTGTCGACTCCGTAAAAACAGCTGTGCGCCGTGGGTGGGCTGGCGACGCGGAAATGCACTTCGCTCGCGCCCGCTTCGCGCATCATCTCGACGATCTTCATCGAGGTGGTGCCGCGCACGATCAGATCGTCGATCAGCACGATCCGCTTGCCTTCCACTAGCCCGCGATTGGCGTTGTGCTTGCGCTTGACGCCGGAATGGCGCGCGCCATCGGATGGCTGGATGAAGGTCCGCCCAACATAGTGCGAACGGATGATGCCGAGTTCGAACGGCACGCCCGATTGCTGGGCATAGCCGATGGCCGCGGGCACGCCGCTGTCAGGCACAGGCACGACGTAATCGGCATCGACCGGGCTTTCGATCGCCAGTTGCTGGCCGATCGCCTTGCGCGCTTCGTAGACGGTGTGTCCGGCGAACATCGAATCCGGGCGGCTGAAATAGACGTGCTCGAAAATGCAGGGGCGTGGATTGTGGCGGCCAAAGGGGTGGAGCGATTCGGTCGCTCCATCAAAGCCGACCTTGACCAACTCGCCCGGCTCGACTTCGCGCACGAATTCCGCGCCGACCACGTCGAACGCGACGGTCTCACTGGCGAACACTACCGCGTCACCCATCCGGCCCATCACCAGCGGGCGGATGCCCAGCGGATCGCGGCACGCGATCATGCCTTCGGGCGTCATCACGATCAGCGAATAGGCGCCTTCGACCAGCCGCAAGGCATCGACGAACCGGTCGATCATGGTGGGGTAGCGGCTGGTTGCGACGAGGTGGATGATCACTTCGGTATCCGAGGTCGACTGGAAGATCGCCCCGTTCTGCACCAGTTCGCTGCGCAGCTTCTGCGCGTTGGAGATATTGCCGTTATGCGCCACGGCAAAGCCGCCGCTGGCAAGATCGGCATAGAGCGGCTGGACATTGCGCAGGCCAGCGCCGCCGGTGGTGGAATAGCGCACGTGACCAGCTGCCATCGGTCCGGGCAGCTCGGCGATCGCTTCGGACGAGGAGAAGTTTTCCGCGACATGGCCAAGCCCGCGTCGCGAATAGAATTCCTTGCCGTCGAAACTGGTGATCCCGGCGGCTTCCTGGCCGCGGTGCTGCAAGGCGTGAAGACCCAGGGCAGTGGCGGCGGCGGCATCGGTGGCGTTGATCGCGCCGAAAATCCCGCACTCCTCGCGCAGCTTGTCGCCATCCATATCGAGGTAGGGATGCGTCCAGTTGATCGCCGTGGTCATCGTGTGCGCCTGCCTGCTTGAGCCCGCCGTGCCGTTGCGCGGGTCAATGGAGATGTTACGCCTCGATTACAAGGGTAGAGCGTGCGCTGTCACAGCTTTTGCTAGGGAAAGCTCGCCCGCTTGCATTGCGCCCTGCGGCCCGGCGCCCTAAATGCGCGGTTCATCGCCTCTGCCGCAGAGACCCAAGCATCGTGATCCTGTCCCCCTTCGAACGCATGATTGCCAAACGCTACCTCTTGCCGGGCAAGGGGGAGGCATTCATCGCGCTGGTCGCCGGCATCAGCGTGGGTGTGGTGATGCTGAGCGTCGCCATGCTGGTGGTGGTGATGAGCGTGATGAACGGCTTTCGCGCGGAATTGCTCGACAAGATCGTGGGGCTGAACGGGCATGCCATCGTCCAGGCCTATGGCGGGCGGCTCGACAGCTGGCGCGAAGTGCTGGAAGAGGTGCGGGACACGCCCGGCGTGGTCGATGCCTCGCCGTTGATCGAACAGCCGCTGCTGGTCACTTTCAACGGACGCGTGGAAGGGATCTTCGTGCGCGGCCAGACGCAGGATGACCTTGCGGGCCTTTCCGATCGGGTGCTGCTGGGCAATATTTCCGAACTGCAGCAGGATTCGGGCAATGTCGCGATCGGATCGCGCCTGGCCCAGAATATCGGCGCGCGGGTGGGCGACACCATCACCATCATCAATCCGCAGGGCCGGGCGACACCGTTCGGCACCTCGATGCGGCAGGTCGGCTATCGCGTTGCAGCGATCTTCGAAGTCGGGATCTACGATTACGACGAGAAATTCGTGATGATGCCGATCCCCGATGCGCAAACGCTGCTGCTGCTGGGCGATGCAGTGGGCATGATCGAAGTTTCCGTGACCGATCCCGACAAGGTGGGTGAAATCCTTGCTCCGGTGGAGGAAAAGGTCGCCGGCCGGGCGATCGTGTCCGACTGGAAAACCATGAACGCGACCCTGTTCGAAGCGCTCCAGGTTGAGCGTGTGGCGATGTTCTTTGCCCTAAGTTTCATGGTGCTGGTGGCGGCTTTTAACATCCTTTCGAGCCTGGTGATGCTGGTCCGCGCCAAGACCCGCGATATCGCGATCATGCGCACCATGGGGGCGACGCGGCGCAGCCTGATGAAGATCTTCGTCACCACCGGGTTCACCGTCGGCGCGATCGGCACGGTGGCCGGGCTGGTGCTGGGCGCGCTGATCTTGACCTTCCGCCAGCAAATCGTGCGCTTTATCGAGATCGTCACCGGGCAGAACCTGTGGGATCCCTCGATCCGCTTCCTGTCCACCCTGCCATCACGCACCGATCCCCTGGAGGTGACCGGTATCGTGTTGCTGGCGCTGGTGCTCAGCTTCCTTGCCACGCTCTATCCGGCGCTCAAGGCCGCCAGCACCGATCCGGTGGAGGTGCTGCGCTATGAGTGATGTGCTTGAACTTGAACCGGTTGTGCGGCTGCGCGGGTTGAAGCGCAGCTTCCAGCAGGGCGAAACCCGGATCGAAGTGCTGCGCGGCGTCGATCTGGATATCATGCCCGGCGAAATCGTGGCGCTGCTCGGCCCATCCGGCACCGGCAAATCGACCATGCTGCAGGCGGTCGGCCTGCTGGAAGGCGGTTTCGAAGGCTCGATCCGCATTGCGGGGGAAGAGGCAGGCACGCTGCCGACCGACGAGCGCACCAGGCTGCGGCGCGAGCATCTGGGCTTCGTCTACCAGTTCCATCACCTGCTGCCCGATTTCAACGCGTGCGAGAATGTGGTGATGCCGCAGATGATTGCGGGCGTGCCGCATGATGCGGCTGAAAAGCGCGCCGAAGAGCTGCTGGTTGCGCTGGGGCTTGGCCACCGGATGGACCACCGCCCGAGCCAGCTTTCGGGCGGCGAGCAGCAGCGCGTGGCGGTTGCCCGGGCGCTCGCCAACCGGCCGATGCTGGTGCTGGCGGACGAGCCGACCGGCAATCTCGACGAGCATACGTCCGAGCGGGTGCTGGGCCAGTTCCTTGAGCTCGTGCGCGGCGAGGGCAGTGCCGCGCTCGTCGCGACCCATAACGAACGGCTGGCGGCCAAGATGGACCGCGTGGTTCGCTTGCATGAAGGTGTGCTAGAATAGCGACGCTCGCCGAGCGCCATGGCGCGCCGGTGGATATGGGTTTGAGCGATTGCGCATTGGTCACGAAATTGTCCCTTCAGACTGGAAGGGGACACCATGCTTTCATCGATTTTGCTCGTCGCGCTGCTTCAAGCCACCACGACACCGCCACCTGCTGCTCCGCCGCCGACCTGCGACACGGAAGGTTACGCAGGGTTCGATTTCTGGATTGGCGAGTGGGACGTCTATCCGGCTGGGCGCGACACAAAGATCGCCGACAGCCGGATCGAGCGCAAGCATAATGGCTGCGCCGTGCTGGAAAGCTGGATGCCGCTGCGCGGGCAGGGCGGCTCCAGCCTCAATCACTACGATGCCGCCACCGGGCTATGGCACCAGAAATGGGTCGGCTCCGCGCCCGGCGCGGTGGAATTTGTCGGCGGCGTAACCGATGGCAAGATGGTGCTGGCCGGCAACTGGCCGCAACCTGGCGCGCCGCATACGTTGATCCGGATGAGCTATACCCATGATGAGGACGGATCGGTCCGCCAGTTCGGAGAGGCCTCGACGGACCATGGTCTTTCATGGCAAACGTCATTCGATTTCATTTATCGCCCCAAAAAGGACGCTCCCGAATGACGACGATTGCCGATTTCACCGTCACCACCAACCGCGGCGAAGAGCTCGATCTTGCCGACAAGAAGGGCAAGGTGCTGCTGGTGGTGAACACCGCCAGCAAATGCGGCTTCACCCCGCAGTATGACGGGCTGGAAAAGCTCTTCCAGCAATACAAGGACAAGGGCTTCGAGGTGCTCGGCTTTCCCTGCAACCAGTTCGGCGCGCAGGAACCGGGCAATGCCGACGAGATCGAGCAGTTCTGCAAGATCAATTTCGGCGTCACTTTTCCGCTGATGCAGAAGATCGACGTCAATGGCCCCGATGCCTCGCCGCTTTATGACTGGATGAAAGGCGAGGCCAAGGGCCTGATGGGATCGACCTCGATCAAATGGAACTTCACCAAGTTCCTGATCGACCGCGAGGGCAATGTGGTGCGCCGCTATGCGCCGACCGACAAGCCCGAACGGATCGCGAAGGATATCGAGAAGCTGCTTTGAGCCGCTAACAAACCATCGTCATTCCCGCGAAGACGGGAATCCAGTTGCTACCGATCTGGTTTCCTTCTGGATCCCCGCTTTCGCGGGGATGACGAGACGAGAGAATCTTGTGGATTGGCGCTTGGCCAATGCGAGGCTGCGCAGCATAGTACCGCGATGCCCTTCGCTCCCTTCGTCCCGCTGCGCGTCCAGTCGTCCTATTCGATGCTCGAAGGGGCGATCGATCCCAAGGCGATTGCCAAGCTGGCGAAGGAGCGCGGCTTTCCCGCGATCGCGATTTGCGACCGCAACGGGCTCTATGGCTCGGTTGCGTTCGGTAGTGCGTGCATGGACGAAGGCGTGCAGCCGATCATTGGCACGCTGCTGGGCGTGGCGCGGGACGAGGAAGGGCGCCAGGTCGACTACCTGCCGCTCTACGCGCAGGATGAGGCCGGCTATGACAATCTTTGCCACCTGGTGTCGCGTGCGCATCTCGACCGGCCACTCGAGTTTGAACCGCATGTCCAGCTCAACGATCTTGAAGGGCACACCGACGGGTTGATCGCGCTGAGCGGAGCGGGCGAAGGGGCGCTCACGCGCCTGCTGGCCGAAGGGCAGCAGAGCCATGCCGAGGCGCTGTGCGACCGGCTGCAGGCACTGTTTCCAGGACGGCTCTATATCGAGCTCGCCCGCCACGGCGATCCGGCCTGCACGGCGGCGGAAGCGGCGCTGATCGACCTTGCCTATGCCCGCGACCTGCCGCTGGTGGCGAGCAACCCTGCGCAATACGCTGAGCCGCATTTCCACAAGGCGCATGATGCGATGCTGTGCATCGCCCATTCGACCCATATCGATGCGGAAGACCGGCTCCACACCAACCGCGATGCCTGGGTCAAGTCCGCCAGGATGATGGAAGAGCTGTTCGCCGACCTGCCCGAAGCGACGGCCAATACACTGGTGGTCGCGCAGCGCTGCGCCTTTATCCCGCCCTATCGCAAACCGATCCTGCCCAGCCTTGCCGGTGACCTGGAGGGCGAGGCAAGGATGCTGGCTGAGGATGCACGCAAGGGGCTGGAGGCGCGGCTAGAGCCCTATGGCGAGCTGCCCGATGCAGAACGCAAGACCTATTTCGACCGGCTCGATTACGAAGTAGACGTGATCGTGAAGATGGGTTTCCCCGGCTACTTCCTGATCGTTGCCGACTTCATCAAATGGGCCAAGGACAACGGCATTCCGGTGGGGCCGGGGCGCGGATCGGGCGCGGGCTCGCTGGTCGCCTGGGCGCTGACCATCACCGATCTCGATCCGATCCGGCTGGGCCTGCTGTTCGAACGCTTCCTCAACCCTGAGCGCGTTTCGATGCCGGACTTCGATATCGACTTCTGCGAAACGCGGCGCGGCGAAGTGATCCGCTATGTCCAGCAGAAATATGGGCACGATCACGTCGCGCAGATCATCACTTTCGGCAAGATGAAGGCGCGCGCGGTGCTGCGCGATTGCGGCCGCATCCTGCAGATGAGCTATGGCCATGTCGATCGCCTCTGCAAGATGGTGCCCAACCACCCGACCGATCCGTGGACGCTGCCGCGGGCATTGAACGGCGCGGCCGATTTCCGCCGCGAATATGACAATGACAATGAGGTGAAGCAGCTGGTCGATCTGGCGCTGCAGCTCGAAGGGTTGCCGCGCAACAGCTCCACCCATGCCGCAGGCGTGGTGATCGGCGACCGGCCGCTGGCGCAGCTGGTGCCGCTCTATCGCGATCCGCGTTCGGACATGCCGGTTACCCAGTTCGACATGAAATATGTCGAAAGTTCCGGCCTCGTGAAGTTCGACTTCCTCGGGCTCAAGACGCTGTCGGTGTTGCGCAAGGCGGTGGACCTGCTGGCCGGGCGCGGGATCGAGATCGATCTGGGCGCGCTCGAATGGGACGATCCGGCGGTTTACGACCTGCTCCAGTCGGGCAACACAGTGGGCGTGTTCCAGCTCGAATCCGAAGGGATGCGGCGCACGCTGGCGGCGGTAAAGCCGACAAATTTCGGCGATATCATCGCGCTCGTCTCGCTCTATCGCCCCGGCCCGATGGACAACATCCCGCTGTTCGGCAAGCGCAAGAACGGCGAGGCGTCGATCGAATATCCGCATCCCAAGCTCGAGGGGATCCTGTCCGAAACCTACGGCATCTTCGTCTACCAGGAACAGGTGATGCAGGCGGCGCAGATCCTCGCCGGTTACTCGCTCGGCGATGCCGACCTGCTGCGCCGCGCCATGGGCAAGAAAAACCAGGCGGAGATGGATGCGCAGCGGGCGCGCTTTATTGACGGGTGCAAACAGGTTTCCGGCATCGAAAAGGCGCAGGCGAACGAGTTGTTCGACTTGATCGACAAATTCGCCGGTTACGGCTTCAACAAGTCGCACGCGGCCGCCTATGCCTTGCTCGCCTATCAAACCGCGTGGCTCAAGGCGCATTACCCGGAAGAATTCTACGCTGCGTCAATGTGTTTCGACATGCACCAGTCGGAAAAGCTGGCGGTATTCGTCGACGATGCGCGGCGCTATCCGGGTGTCGAAGGCGGCATTACGATATTGCCGCCCTGCATCAACCATTCCGAAGCGCGCTTCACGGTCGAACAGACCGATCATGGCTATGCCGTGCGCTATGCGCTGGCAGGCATCCGCAATGTCGGCGACAAGGCGATGGAAGCGATCGTGGCGGAGCGCGAGGGGTCAGGGCCGTTTACCAGCCTCAAGGACCTGTTCGAGCGCATGCCCAAAGGGGCGATGAATTCGCGTCAGCTGGAAGGGCTGATCTGCGCGGGCGCGCTCGATTGCCTCGATGACAATCGCGCCATGCTGTTTGCCAATGCCGACATGTTGCTGGCCGTGGCCGATGCGGCGGAGCGCGAGCGCGCGAGCGGGCAGGCCGCACTGTTCGGCGGCGAGGAAGCGGCTGATGACAGCCTGCACCTGGCCGAAACCGCGCGCTGGAGCCGGATCGAGCAGATGGCGAAGGAGCGCGAGAATTTCGGCTTCTATTTCTCCGCGCATCCGGTGCAGCAACATTGGCACATCGCCTCTGCCAATGGCGCGCGCAGTTACCAGTCGATCATGCAGGCGGGCGCACCTGTTGGCGGGCGCGGCCCGGCGGTGATGGCGGCCATGGTCGAAGGCTTCAGCAAGGGACGGACCAAGCGCGGCGCGGAATTCATCCGAGGTGATTTTTCGGATGCCTCCGGGCAGTTCAGTGCCGCCTGCTTCGAAGAGGGCCTGGTCCCGCAATTCGAACGCTGGGCGGCGGAGGGGACCTGCCTGCTGCTCAATGTCGATCTCGATTCGCCCAATCCCAGCGAACCCCCGCGCATTACCGTGCGCGGGGCGCGCCCGCTCGACGAAGTTCGCGGATCGACGCAAATGTGGATGTCGCTCGACGTGCTCAGCCGCGAAGCGCTGGCCGATCTGCGGCTTGAGCTGCTGGCGAGCGAGGAAGGGCAGGGCGAAGTGGTTGCGCGGGTGCTGGTGGGGCCGGGCGAATATGCCGCGATCCGCCTTGGCCGCGACTTCGCGCTCGACGGCGAACTGGCCGAGCGGCTCGCCGCGATCGAAGGGATTGGCAACGTGCAGCTGCGGCCCGTGCGTGGGCGTGGAAACCTGCGCCTGGTCGCCTGATGCTACCGTCTCTCGACGATCTGACCGACAAGGAGAAGGAAGCGCTGCGCCTGCTGCTGGCCGGCCATGATGCCAAGTCCAGCGCGGGCGCGCTCGATATTTCGGTCCACACGGTCAATGATCGATTGCGCAATGCGCGCCGCAAACTGGGTGTGTCGAGCAGCCGCGAGGCCGCAAGAATCTTGGGGGATGCCGAGGGGGCAGGCCCACAAATTCCTGCGCACACATCTTTGGGGATACCTCGCTCGACAGGCCAGTCAGATACTGCAGACCTCATCAACACCGCGCCACACAAGGCTTTTGGCCTGACGTGGTTTGCAGGAGGAATGCTAATCATGTCGATCATTATTGCCGCAGCCGTCATTGTCAGTTTTGCCAATATCGGAAGTACGGAAGCTGGAAGAACCGCCGCTCAAAACACGGTAACAACCGAAACGGGCAGTCCGGCTGCGGCTGACGACCCCGTTTCGATCGCGCGAGCGGAAAAATTCATGGCTCGCGTCGATGCGCGCGATTGGGAAGGGAGCTGGAAGGCTACTGGCCCCTATTTCCGTTCCCAGGCCAGTCTGGCCGAATGGACCAAACTTATTGAGCCGGTTCGCACCCCGCTGGGTAAGGTCGAGAGCCGCCGACTTGTGTCGGTCCAGCGCACCAGCACCGTGCCCGGCGCGCCGGAAGGCGATTACCAGATCATTCAATTCCAGACCGATTTTGCCGGGCGTGAAATGATTGCCACAGAAACGGTGGTCATGCTTCGCGGACAGAATGGCTGGGAAATCGTGGGTTTCTTCATCGCCTAGCGCGCAATCGGCATTCACCGGTTTCCAATACCGATGATTTCGGAGGGGCGGGCAGGTCTGCCCCTTCGTTGCATCTGGGCGTTAAGGACAATTGCCAAGCGCGCCGGTCCTCGGCATGACGGTGCAAAATAACTTGAGGAGAGAGACCCCGATGCTCGGTGCGATGCAAGACTGGACCATGCGGATCACCCATGTGATCGACCATGCGGCGCGCGAGGCGGGACACCGCGAGATCGTGTCGCGCTGGGCCGATGGCAGCGAAACGCGCACCAACTGGGCGGGGATTCGCACCGATGCGCTGAAGATGGCGCAGGCGCTGCAGGCGCTGGGCATCAAGAAGGGCGATCGCGTGGCGAGCCTGGCGATGAACCATTCGCGCCACCTGGTCAGCTGGTATGGCGTGGCCGGGATGGGCGGCGTGCTGCATACGGTCAATCCGCGGCTGTTCGACGACCAGCTGGAATACATCGTCAATCATGCTGAAGACCGCGTGCTGCTGTATGATGCGGCGTTCCAGTCAATTGTCGACCGGATGCGCGAGCGCTGGACCACGGTGGAGCACTACATCTGCTACGATTCGGGCGAGCATTCGCCGCATTTCGAGGACTGGATCGGCGCGCAGGATGGCGATTTCGAGTGGGTCATGGGCGCGGAAACCGATCCCTGCATGATCTGCTATACCAGCGGCACCACGGGCAATCCCAAGGGCGTGCAGTATGAACACCGCTCCACCGTGCTCCACGCGCTGGCGGGCCTGCAGCCATCGACTTTCAACTTCAGCTCGTCCTCGGTCATGCTGCCGGTCGTGCCGATGTTTCACGCCGCAAGCTGGGGCTTGCCTTATGCTGGCGCAATGGCGGGGATCAAATTTGTGTTCAGCGCGGTCAATGATCCGGCTGTGCTGCACGAATTGATGATGCGCGAGAAGGTGACCGACAGCGCCGGAGTGCCCACCGTCTGGCTCGCACATTTCCAGTATTGCGACAAGGAAGGGATCGACCTGCCGCCACTCAAGGCCGCCACGATCGGCGGGTCAGCCTGCCCGCGCTTCATGATCGAGCGGCTGATGAAGAACGGCACCCGCGTCCAGCACGCCTGGGGCATGACGGAAACCAGCCCGATCGGCACTGTCGGCGGCCCGACCTGGGACTGGGACCAGCTCAGCTTCGAGGAAAAGGTCGACAAGACCGCGATGCAGGGCCGGCCGATCTTTGGCGTGCAGCTGCGCACAGTCGACCTCGATGACATGATGACCGAGCTGCCGCGCGACGGAAAAACGTCTGGCGCGTTGCAGATCCGCGGTCCGTGGGTGATCAAGCGCTATTTCAAGGCCGAGCAGGACGCGACCAACAACGAAGGCTGGTTCGACACCGGCGACGTGGGGATCATCCATCCCGACGGCACGCTGCAGCTGACCGACCGGACCAAGGACGTGATCAAGTCCGGCGGCGAGTGGATCAGCTCGGTCGAGCTGGAAAACGCCGCGGTCGGCCATCCGGCGGTGGCCGAGGCTGCTGCGGTGGGGATGCCGCACCCGAAATGGGACGAGCGCCCGGTACTGTTCGTCGTCAAGAAGGACGGCGAGGATGTGACCGCGCAGGACATCACCGACTTCCTGGCTGACAAGGTCGCCAAATGGTGGCTGCCCGACGCCGTCGAATTCATCGACGAGATCCCGCACACCGCCACCGGCAAGATCAGCAAGAAGGACCTGCGTGACCGCTTTGCGGACTACAAGCTTGGCTGATCCGCTCATCCGGCCTGCCGCGCCCGGCGATGCGCAGGCCGTTTGCGCTATTTACGATTACCACGTGGCCCACGGCACGGCTTCGTTCGACAGTGCCGGACCGACCCAAGCCGAGTGGGCGGTGAAGATTGGCGATTTTGCTGCGAAAACCTGGCCCTTCCTCGTGGCCGAACGGGACGGCGAGGTGTTGGCCTATGCCTATGCCGGGCAGTTCAGGCCGCGCGCCGCCTACGCCCGAACCTGCGAGAACAGCATTTACGTGGCTGATGGCGCACGGGGAACGGGCCTGGGCAAGGCCTTGCTCGCTGCACTGGTCGAAGCTGCGCGCGACGCGGGTTTCGAACAGATGATCGCGGTGATCGGCGGGGGCGAGCCAGCCTCGGTCGCGCTGCATGCCCGGCTTGGCTTCGAACATGTCGGGCGGCTGCGCAATGTCGGCTTCAAGTTCGGGCGCAAGCTCGATACGGTCTATATGCAGCGCGACCTGATAGGAGAGGACCAGCAATGACCGTGTATATCGATCCTTCGCCCGCGAATTTCGCGGCGTTCAAGGCGCTGCCGCGCGACGAGCCGATCCATATGCTCAACCTGCTGCGCTATCGCGATCAGGCGGAATATCCCGAGGGCCACGAGCATGCGGGCAAGGGGTGGAGCGGGCGGCGCGCCTATGAGGAGTATGGCAAGACCAGCGGGCCCATCTTCCGCCGGGTCGGCGGCACGATCGTGTGGCGCGGTGCGTTCCAGACCATGGTGACCGGGCCGGAACCTGACGACAAGCTGTGGCATGACGGCTTCGTGGCACAGTATCCCAACAGCGCGGCCTTCTTCGAGATGATCAAGGACCCGGATTACCAGCTTGCCGTGGTCAACCGCACTGCTGCGCTGGTCGATAGCCGCCTGATGCGCTTCAAGCCGGGCGAGGCTGGAGGAGGGTTTGGGTGAAGGGGGCAGCACTTTTCATTTCAATGCTCCTTCTGACTGGGTGCGCAGCCGGGACAGAACCTGCAGGAGTACCGCCCGAGTTGGCCGGCTTAAAGGAAGCCGTCTCCCGATGCAGGCAGGATGCTCAGAAGACATATCCGGAGCGCTCGGAGCATTGTGTATTGGCCGCCGAGGGGTTGTCCAAAAGCTACCGAGAGGATTGCGCGCAAAACATTAGTCGCGAGTGCATGGCTTGGAATCTGGTGCACACAGATCTTGCGCTTGGCTTTCAGAATGCAATTTCTGAGAGTTTGTTCACACGTGGCAAGAGCACCGAGGTTGAAAGGCTTGGCAACAGCGAGGGTTTCTGGGTGTACCGCCAAGGCGAATTGATGCGATCGCTGTTCGAGCAATGTCTTGCCGAAGAAGCGCGAGAGCTTGAAGCGAATGGGCTTATCAGGGTGACTGAAATCATGGATCGGCCGCTGAAATCCGACCAGCGTTGTTTCCGCGAGGGCTATCCCGAATTCCGCACTAGGAAGGCTGTAGCCTCTTAAATCAATCGCAATTGCCCACCCACCTCGGGCCTCCTGAAGCGCGAACAATCGAGTTCGAACTTCTCGCCCATTTCCGATGCAGAGTTGTTGCCGGCGATCCCCGCGCGCTTGCAGGCGAGGTTGAAGCGCGCGCGGAACAGATCCGCCCACACGCCTTGCGGTTTCATCCGGCTGAAGAACTCCGGATCGTTGTCGCGGGCTACCCCGTTCTTGGCCCTGATCGACCGGACGATGCTCATCACCTTTCCCGCGCGATCGGGGTAGTGCACATCCAGCCATTCGCGGAACAGCGGGGCAACCTCATGCGGCAGGCGCAGCGGGATCCAGCCCGCCGAACCTACGCCCAGTTCGCCCGCCCGCGCCACGATGTCTTCCATGAACTCGTCGGTGATTGCGGGAATGACCGGGCTCACCGAACAATGCACCGGCACGCCCGCTTCGGCCAGTTTTCCCAATGCCGCGAGTCGCTTGGCGGGCGAAGCTGCGCGTGGTTCGAGCTTTCCGGAGAGCTTCGGATCGAGGCTCGTCACCGAGATCGCCACCGCCACCAGTTTGTTGCGCGCCATCTCTGCGAGCAGGTCCAGATCGTCGAGTATCCTGTCCGACTTGGTCGTGATCGTAACTGGATGGCGCGCCTCAAGGCACACCTCCAGCACCTGCCGGGTAATGCGATATTGCCGCTCGATCGGCTGGTAGGGGTCGGTGTTGGTGCCCATCGCGATCAGGCGTGGGCGGTATTTGGCCTTCGCCAGCGTTTCGCGCAGCAAATCCGCCGCGTTCGGCTTCGCAAACAGCTGCGTTTCGAAATCGAGGCCCGGCGACAGGTCATGATAGGCGTGGGTCGGGCGGGCGAAGCAGTAGACACAGCCGTGCTCGCACCCGCGATAGGCGTTGATCGACCGATCGAACGGGATATCGGGCGAACTGTTGAAGCTGAGGATCGTTTTCGGATGCTCTTCGGTCACGTGCGTCCGCAGCTTGGGCGGCTCGCCATCGAGCCGCCCGACCCAGTCGCGCCAGTCGCCATCGGCCTCGCGTTCGGCCAGCCCGAAACGCGTCGAAACCTGCGCGGACTGCGCGCCGCGGCCATGGACGAATGGTTTTGACATCTTCGCAGCCTAACGCACGAGTAGGAACAAAGATAGAACAAATTTTCTTTTAACCAAGTCCGCATTAGGAACAAGCCATGACGAATCGCACCGCGACTTTCACGCTCAACGAAGGGCATGCGCTTGGCGCCATGAAACTCGTCATGAACCGGCGAACGAAGATCCCGGTCTGGCCCGTCGTGGTGTTCGGGCCGCTGATCGCTGTGGTGTTCCTGCTGTACAAGAGCGATGGCCCGTTCAGCGAGATACTGCCGATCCTTGGCTGGCTGGTTATCGTGCTCTCGGGCTTGGTCGCGATCGCCTATTACTGGGCGTTGCCGCGCCAGGTGCGGCGGAGCTTCCGCCAGACTGCGATGTTGCAGGAGCCGATGACAATCGAGTGGGATGAAGCGGGCTATGCGCTTTCCAGCGCGAGCGGCAATGCACGCTTAAACTGGGACGAGCTTTACGCCTGGGCTGAGCAGGACGACATTGTTCTGCTGATGCAAAGCGAAATGCTCTACAACCTTGTGCCGAAGGCAGCCCTCAGCGCCGACCAATTGGGGAGCTTGCGCAGCTGCCTTGCGCACTCGGGGTTGAAGCAGCTCTAGACCTCTTTCAACCGCGGCATCAGTTCCACGAAATTGCACGGCCGGTTGCGGCTGTCGAGCTGTTCGGCCAGAATCCCGTCCCAGCCATCTTTGACCGCGCCGTTCGAGCCGGGCAGGGCAAAGATATAGGTGCCCCGCGCCACCACCGCGCAGGCGCGGCTTTGCACGGTGCTGGTGCCGATGCTCTTGTAGCTGAGCCAGCGGAACAGCTCGCCGAAGCCGGGGATATCGCGCGCATCGTGTAT
The DNA here is from genome assembly GCF_011047315.1 of Altererythrobacter sp. BO-6. Lineage (NCBI taxonomy): Bacteria > Pseudomonadati > Pseudomonadota > Alphaproteobacteria > Sphingomonadales > Erythrobacteraceae > Altererythrobacter > Altererythrobacter sp. BO-6. The sequence continues at coordinate 80,115 of NZ_CP049259.1, forward strand.
CATCGCCAGCGCTTCGGGCGTCACGTCGCGCCCGGTCAGGCCGGTGCCGCCGGTCGAGACCACCGCATCGATTTGCGGATCGTCGATCCAGTCGTTGAGCTTGCTCGCCAGCACGTTCGCGTCATCCTTGACGATCGCGCGGGCCGCCAGGCGATGCCCGGCATCGGTGACGCGCTGCGCCAGGATATCGCCCGAGGTATCGTTTTCCGCCGTGCGTGTGTCGGACACGGTCAGGACGGCGATATTGATCGGCTTGAATGTGCGTTCCGGATCGATCGCCATCGCCAGCCCCGGTCAGTTCCGGCCGGTCAGCCGCACCGCACTGGGGCCGCGGCTTTCGGGAAAGGCGGGCCACATGCCCTGCGCCAGCGCCTCGCGGCTGGCCGAAGGGGCTCCCGATTGCCGTTCATACATCCAGTAATTGCGCATCACGATGTTTACATATTCGCGCGTTTCCCAATAGGGGATACTCTCCATATAGAGCAGCGGATCGCCCAGGTCGCGGACTTCGCTGTTCCAGCGCGTCACCGGCGAAAGCCCGGCGTTATAGGCCGCCATGATCTTGGGCAGCAGGCCTTGCGTGGCGCCCGAATCCCGCAGCATCTCAAGGTTGCGCTGGCCGAACGCCAGATTGACCTCCGGATCGTTCAGATTGACGTAGCTGGCGTTCATTTCCAGCCGCGGGGCATGCTGGCGCACGGTGATCGGGGTGATCTGCATCAGCCCGCGCGCATCGGCAGGGCTGACGGCGTTGGTGCGGAAGTTCGATTCCTGCAGCGCATGGGCAAAGGCCAGCGCCGGGTCGACCTGCCAGCCGCTGGTGGGCATCCAGCGCGCCGTGGGATAGCGCAGCGCAGCGAGTGGCTGCGTTCCGCGCGGGGCGTTATGCGCCATCCACAGCTGGGTCTGCGGCAGGCCCAGTTCGCGCGCGAGGCGGGAGAGGGCGGCATATTCGGACGGGCTGCCGATCTTTGCCTGGTGGCGCAACACTTCGTCCGCCAAATCGCCGCGCCCGATCTCCAGTAGGCCGACGGCAACGCGCACATTGTTCCTGTCGCGCAGTTTGGTCCAATCGGATGGGGCAAAATCCGCCCCTTCATGCGCATCGGGAATGGTCTGGCCGAGCTGTTCGAGCGAGAGCATGCCATAGAGCGTCTCATCCTCGCGCGCGGCGGCCTGCAGATGCTTCGTCGCTTCGGCGGGCTGGCGGCTGCGGGTCAGCGCGCGGGCGGCCCAGAAATGCGCCGCCGTGCGCAATTCGACATTGTTGGCAAGCTGGGCCGTGCGGGCAAAGCCTTGAGCCGCAGTGGCAAAATCGCCCAAGCGCCAGGCGGCAAGGCCCACCACCCATTCGCCCTCTGCCACCCATGGTCCGCTGCCGTCGGCCACGGTCTGGGCCATGCCAAGCGCCGCGGTGTCGCGGTTTTCGATGTAATAGCTCCAGGCCACGCGCTGGCGCCATTCGGCGCGCGCTTCCGGGCTGAGCAAGGCATCGATCCCGTCGAGCAGCAGCCGCGCACTGTCCGGATCGTCGTTCTTGATGTGCTCAAGGATGCCTGCACTGATATCCGCTGGCATGGTGCCATCCTGCACGCTGCGCGGGCGCAAGCGCTTCGAAGCATAGGGCTGGCGGGCGAAAGGTTGCGCCTGCGGCAGGTCGGGCAGGAACTCCAGCCCGCGCTTCTGGCCAAGCCGGCCCAGCTGTTCGGCCTGCGGCAAGTCAGTGCCCATCGCGAACCACGCGGCGATCTGTTCGGCCGTCACGCGCGGGCTGTTGGCGTGGGTGTAATATTCGGCGATGGCGACCTGATGCAGCAGGCCGGGCTCGCGATCGCCGAGCAGACCGTCGACCTTGGCCCAGTCCTCGCGCGCGATCGCCGTGAAGATGTCGCGGTAATACTGCTGGTCGCGTTCGCTCAGCACCTGCGGGACATTGACCGTGCCGGCGCGGGCGCGGAAATATTCGGCGGCACTGCTGGCGTTGGCATAGGCGGCGGTAGCCGGGATACCCGCCACCCCGGCGAGCAATGCCATACCCAGGAATTTAAGCTGTTTGGCTTTCATTGCGCGTTTGAGCCTGTCCATTCGAGCCATCGGTGCCAGAAGCGGGCCTTCAGCAGGGGCATCGCCATCATCGCGTCGAGCCCTTCTGATGCCATCAGCGGCACGCTGAAGCCTTCATGGTTAAAATTTTGTAAAGAGGCAGGCTCTTGCGCCGCATCGTGCCCCAAAAGCGGCAGGATGTTGGTGCCGAACGCCAGCAGGCGCTGCGGCGCGGCTAGCCGGATATGGTGCTGTAATAGCTTGCTGAATCCCTGCGCCGCGAGTGCTGCCCCGTCGGCCATGGGCGTGTGCCGCGGCAAGGCGGAAGCGAGGTAGACCTGATCTTCCGCGATCCCCATGGCGCTGAGGATGCGCGAAAGCAGCTGGCCCTGAGCTTGTGACAGCAGCCGCTCGGTGTCGCCTTGCTCCGGATCCATCACCAGCACCATCAGCCGCGCACCCGCCGGGCCCCGCGGCGGCACCCGCCCGCGCGGGCCGATCGCGTCGAGCGCCGGCTCGCTCAGCCACCATTCGTGGAAAGCACTCAGATCGGCAGGCGGGTTTGGCCCCAGCAGGTCGATTTTTTGTGGAGGCGGGGCTTCAGCCGGCGAATGGACCGTTTTCGCCCCAGTTGTCGTCTGCGGCGCGGTCTCGGCCTGCACCGGCTCGGCCAGCCAGTCCGTAGCGTCATCCGCAAAATCGCAATCGACGCCCGCATCGCGCCACCACTCGATGGCTGCAGCAAAATCGCGCGCAGTCAGGGTGAGGGGATCGGCGTTACTCACAATTGCGGGTCTTGACCTTGCGCGGCCCAGCAATCAAGGCTCTGGGCACGTTTGGACACCGAATTTTCGAAGGATCAGGACTTCATGAGCGCCGAAGCTATTGAACGTGAATCGATGCCCTGTGATGTGGTTATCGTGGGGGGCGGGCCGGCCGGGCTCTCCGCCGCGATCCGGCTGAAACAGCTCAACGACAGCCTTGAGGTCGTGGTGCTGGAAAAGGGCTCCGAAATCGGTGCGCACATCCTCTCGGGCGCGGTGGTCGATCCCAAGGCGCTGAGCGAGCTGTTCCCGGACTGGCGCGAGATGAACTGCCCGATGGCGCAGACGCCGGTGACCGACAACTGGCACTGGGTGCTGTCAAAGGGCGGCAAGACCTCGCTGCCGCACCTGCTGATGCCGCCGTTGATGAGCAATGCGGGCTGCTATACCGGCTCGCTCGGCAATCTCTGCCGCTGGCTGGCCGAACAGGCCGAGGCGCTGGGCGTGATGGTGTTCCCGGGCTTCCCCGCAGCTGAAGTGATGTTCGATGAGAGCGGCGCGGTGACCGGCGTGATCACGCAGGACATGGGCGTTGCTGCCGACGGTTCGCACAAGCCCGATTTCCAGCCGGGCATGGAGATCCACGCCAAGTACACCCTCTTTGCCGAGGGGGCGCGCGGCAGCCTGACCAAGCAGCTGAAAGCGAAGTTCGACCTTGAGAAGGATTGCCAGCCGCAGGTTTATGGCCTGGGCATCAAGGAGCTGTGGGATATCGACCCGGAAAAGCACGTGCCGGGCCGCGTGATCCACACGCAGGGCTGGCCGCTTAGCGAAAGCGGCAGCTGGGGCGGGGGTTTCCTCTACCACCAGGCCAATGGCCAGGTCGCTTTGGGCTTCGTGACCGCGCTCGATTACGCCAATCCGTGGGTCTCGCCCTATCAGGAATTCCAGCGCTGGAAGCAGCATCCGGCGATCCGCGAATATCTCGAAGGCGGCAAGCGTGTGGCCTATGGCGCGCGCGCGATCAACGAAGGCGGGTGGCAGAGCGTGCCCAAGCTGGCCTTCCCCGGCGGCGCGCTGGTCGGCTGCGCGGCGGGCTTCGTCAACGTCCCGCGCATCAAGGGCAGCCACACCGCGATGAAGAGCGGGATGCTGGCCGCGGAAAGCATCGCCGCGGCAATCGCCGCGGGCAGCGAGCATTCCGAGCTGTGTGATTACGACGCGGCGGTGCGTTCAAGCTGGATCGCGGACGAGCTCAAGCTGGTGCAGAACGCCCAGCCGGCGGTCGCCAAGTTCGGCGGCGATATCGGCACGGTGCTGGCGGGTGCGGACATGTGGATGCGCACGCTCAAGATCGGCCTGCCGATTTCGATGAAGCACACGCCCGATTACACGCACACCGGGCGCGCGGACCTTTATCCCAAGATCGACTATCCCAAGCCCGATGGCACGATCAGCTTCGACCGGCTGACCAATGTTGCCTACAGCTACACCAACCATGCCGAAGACCAGCCGTGTCACCTGCAGCTGAAGGATCCGGAGCTGCAGAAGGAAAGCGAGCTGAAGATCTTCGGCGGACCTTCGGCGCGCTATTGCCCGGCCGGGGTCTATGAATGGCTGGAGGACGAAGCCTCAGGCGAGATGAAGTTCCAGATCAACAGCCAGAACTGCGTCCACTGCAAGACCTGCGACATCAAGGACCCCAACCAGAACATCAACTGGGTGACGCCGGAAGGCGGCGGCGGCCCGAACTATCCGAATATGTGAGGATCCTCCCCGGCCCGGGGAGGGGGACCGCACGGAGTGTGGTGGAGGGGCACAGTCTTGATCACCGAAACCGCCTACGCCAAGATCAACCTCGCGCTGCATGTCCGCAGGCGGCGCGATGACGGCTATCATGAGCTCGAAACGCTGTTCGCCTTTGTCGACAATGGCGATGTGCTGACCGCGCAGCCTGCCGAGGCAGACCGGTTCGAAGTCGTGGGCGAATTCGCCGAAGTGCTCGACAATCCCTTCGGCAATCTGGTTGCGCGGGCGCTCTCCGCATTGCCGCGCCCGCAAGGGCTCCATGTCACGCTGGAAAAGAACCTGCCGGTCGCGGCCGGGCTGGGTGGAGGTTCGGCCGATGCCGGCGCGTTGTTCCGCATCGTTGAGCAGGTGCACGGCCTGCCCGACAACTGGGAGGAACGCGCCGCGCGGCTCGGCGCCGATGTGCCCGCCTGCGTCCGCAGCGAAATGGCAATCGGGCGCGGCACCGGGACCGAGCTTGAGCCGGCCCAGAACGACATGGCTGGTATGGCGGTGCTGCTGGTGAATCCGCGCATCCCGCTGCCGACCGGACCCGTCTTCAAGGCATGGGATGGCGCGGACCGTGGCCCGCTACCCACTGGCAAAGCCAGCGACATCGCCCGCAATGGCCGCAACGATTTGCGCCAGCCCGCCATCGAAATCTGCCCGCAGATCGCCGATGTGCTGGAGCGTCTTGGCCAGACCGAGCCATGGATGGCGGAAATGTCCGGCTCCGGCGCGACCTGTTTTGCGCTTTATGAGAGCGCCGAGCACCGAGACCGCGCCGCGCGCGTACTGGCCGAGGTGGAACCGAACTGGTGGCAGATGGTAGGTTTATTGAGATGACAATCAGTGACTTGCCCTATCGCCAGGTGGGCGAACCTAAACCTGGCGGGATCGTATCCGTCGTCGACCATGCCTCCAATTTCGTTCCGCTCGATATCGAACTCGGCATCGACGGCGAACTGCTAGAAGACCACATCGCCTTGGACATCGGCGTGGCAGGGGTGGCCGGGCGCATGGCGCGCCGCCACGGCATCGCCGCGCATCTCGCCACTGTCAGCCGCCTTGTGATCGACCTACACCGCGAGGAACACCATCCCAAGCTCGTACCCACGGAAAGCGACGGTCACCTGATCCCGGGCAATATCGGCGCCGATGTGGAGGCGCGGCTGAACCGTTTCCACCGCCCCTACCATGCCGCGCTGGCTGCCTGGCTCAACGCGATCCGGCCCGAACTGATCCTTTCGATCCACAGCTTTACCCCTGGCCTGCGGACTTGCGACAAACCGCGCCCCTGGGAAGTCGCGCTGCTCTACAATGAGGATGACCGCGCGGCGCGCCATGCGATCCGCCTGTTCAGCGAACAGGGCCTGACGGTGGGCGATAACGAGCCCTATTCGGGCAAGCAGCTCAATGCGACGATGAACCGCCATGCCGAGGCGCATGGGCGCCCCTATCTGGCGATCGAGATCCGGCAAGACCTGATCGCGACCCGCGCCGCCCAGTCGCGCTGGGCCGACATGCTGGCCGATGTGGCAAACAGGGTTGCGCTGGCGCTGCAGTAGGGGCAGGGCCTGTTTCACAAACTAGGTGATTCAGGAAAGAATATGTCCACCCGCTTCGACAAGTCGAAACTGCCCAGCCGCTATGTCTCGGTCGGCCCCGAGCGCGCCCCGCACCGTTCCTATTACTATGCCATGGGCCTGACCGAGGAAGAGATCGCGCGGCCTTTCGTGGGCGTGGTTTCGGCAGGGAATGACAGCGCGCCGTGCAACACCGCGCTCGACGCGCAGGCAAATATCTGCCGCGAAGGTGTGGAGCAGGGCGGGGGTATGCCGCGCCGCTTTAACACCATTACCGTGACGGACGGGATCGCGATGGGGCACCAGGGCATGAAAAGCTCGCTCATCAGCCGCGAGATCATCGCGGACTCGGTAGAGGTTTCAGTGCGCGGGCATTGCTACGATGCGCTGGTCGGCTTCGCCGGCTGCGACAAGAGCCTGCCGGGCATGATGATGGCGATGTTGCGGCTCAATGTGCCCTCGATCTTCGTCTATGGCGGTTCGATCCTGCCCGGCAGTTTCCACGGCAAGGATGTGACGGTGAAGGACGTGTTTGAGGCGGTGGGTCAGCACGCGGCCGGCAATTGCCCGCTGCAGGAACTGATCGCGCTGGAAAAGGTCGCCTGTCCCGGCCACGGTGCCTGCGGCGGCCAGTTTACCGCCAACACCATGGCCTGTGTCGGCGAAGCGATCGGGTTGTCATTGCCGAACAGTAATATGGCGCCCGCACCTTACAAATCGCGCGAGGAAGTTGCGATTGCCGCGGGCAAGCAGGTGATGGAACTGCTCGCACGGAACCTGCGCCCGCGCGACATCTGCACCCGCGCCGCTTTCGAGAATGCTGCGCGTGTCGTAGCCGCGACCGGCGGCTCGACCAATGCGGCGCTGCATTTGCCCGCCATGGCCAGCGAGTGCGGGATCGAATTCGACCTGTTCGACGTGGCCGAGATCTTCAAGTCCACGCCCTACATTGCCGATTTGCAGCCCGGTGGGCGCTATGTCGCCAAGGACATGCACGAGGCGGGCGGGGTCTACATGGTGATGAAGACTCTGCTCGATGGCGGATTCCTCGATCCCGAGCCGCTGACGGTTACCGGCAAGAGCATCGGTGAAAACCTCGAAGAGATCACCTGGAACCCCGATCAAAAGGTGATTTACCCGGTTTCCAATCCGATCACGCCGACCGGCGGGGTTGTCGGCCTCAAGGGTTCGCTCGCCCCCGATGGCGCGATCGTGAAGGTTGCCGGCATGCACACGCTGCAGTTTTCCGGCCCGGCGCAGTGCTTTGACTGCGAGGAGGATGCGTTCAAGGCGGTCGAGGAGCGCCAGATCCGCGAAGGCAGCGTGATCGTGATCCGCTACGAAGGCCCCAAGGGCGGCCCCGGCATGCGCGAAATGCTCTCGACCACCGCCGCTCTCTATGGGCAGGGCATGGGCGAGAGCGTGGCGCTGATCACCGACGGGCGCTTTTCCGGCGCGACCCGCGGCTTCTGCATCGGCCATGTCGGGCCCGAGGCGGCCGAATGCGGCCCGATTGCCTTGGTCGAGGATGGTGACATCATCAGCATTGACGCCGAAGCGGGCACGATTGAGCTGGAAGTTGACGAGGCTGTGCTGGCCGAGCGGCGCAAGGCGTGGCAGCCGCGCACCAATGACTATCAGTCGGGCGCGCTGTGGCGCTATTCGCAGAATGTCGGCCCGGCGGTGAAGGGCGCGCTGACGCATCCGGGCGCAAAGGCCGAGAGGCATGTTTTCGCCGATATCTGACCTGCAGGTCCTGACGGTGGCGCAGATGCGCGCCGCCGAACAGGCCCTGATCGATGCTGGCACCAGCGTCGACGCGCTGATGCAGTTTGCCGGGCGCGGTGCCGCCGAATGGGTCTGGCGGGTGGCGGCAGGACGTGAAGTCACGGTGCTGTGCGGGCCGGGCAACAATGGCGGCGACGGCTATGTGATTGCAGAGGTGCTGCGCGCGCGCGGCCTGCCGGTGCAGGTGGTCGCGCCGATTGCCCCCAAGACGGATGCGGCGAAGAATGCGCGGCGTGCGTACAAGGGCGTTTGCCTGAGCGCGGGCAAGGACGCCAGGGGCCAGGTCCTGGTCGATTGCCTGTTTGGTTCGGGCCTCACCCGGCCGCTGAGTGCCGAACACGAATTGCTTTTACGCGATTTGGCCAAGCGCCATCCGCTCCGCATTGCGGTGGACTTGCCGTCGGGCGTCGAGACCGACAGCGGCGCGCTGCTCAACGGAGGCCTGCCCGATTACCGGCTCACGATCGCGCTGGGCGCATGGAAGTTTGCGCATTACCGGCTGCCCGCGCGGGCGAAAATGGGGGATCTCAAGCTCGTCCAGATTGGCGTAAAGTCGGTCACGAGCGCTGCACAATTGATTCAACCGCCGAAAATCGCGGTGCCTGCACTCGATGCGCACAAATACAAGCGCGGATTGTGCGCCATTGTCGGCGGCGCGATGCCCGGCGCCGCGCTACTGGCGAGCCAGGCGGCGATGCGGGCCGGCGCGGGCTATGTAAAACTGCTGGCGCATAATTTGCCCTCAAGCATGCCAGCGGGTCTGGTGATCGATCAGGCCCCGCTGCACGATGCGCTCGAAGATCGCCGGATCGCTGCGCTGTTGATCGGGCCGGGGCTGGCGCGCGATCGCGAGGCGGAGGACCGGCTGCAAGCGGCGCTCACCTGTGCCAAGCCGAGCGTGCTTGATGCCGATGCGCTGGTTCTGCTCAAACCCGAGTGCCTGCAGGAATGCGTCCCATACCTCGTCACGCCGCATGATGGCGAGCTGGATGCGCTGTGCCGCGCTTTCGCCGTGGTTGCGCCGGACCGGCAATCGCGCGCGCTGGCGCTGGCCAAAGCGAGCGGGACGGTGGTTCTCGCCAAGGGACCGGACACTTTCGTCGCTGCGCCCGATGGACGGCTCGCCATCGCACCGCCTGCACCCAGCTGGCTTTCAGTGGCGGGAACGGGCGACGTATTGGCCGGAATCGCGGCGAGCCGCATGGCTAACGGCAGCGACGCTTTCGCCGCAGCCTGCGAAGCCGTGTGGCTGCATGGCGAGGCGGCGCGGCAATTGGGGCCGGCCTTTACGGCCGATGAGCTTGCGCTGGCCGTTTCCGGCGCTATCGCCGCCGCTTGTGAGTAATCCAGAACCGATCATCCGCATCGCCGCCAAGGGCGATGGAGTAACTGCCAGCGGGCGGCACGTGGCCTATGGCGTGCCGGGTGACATGCTGCGCGCCGATGGCTCGCTCGAGCCTGGGCCGCATCATGTCACGCCGCCATGCAAACACTTCGGTAAATGTGGCGGCTGCCAGCTGCAACATGCGGACGAAGATGCGCTAAGGCAGTTTGTCACCGAGCGCGTTACCTTCCAGGCGGAAAAGCAGGGCATTGCGATCGGCGAACTGCTGCCGACACACCTTTCGCCGCCGCGCACCCGCCGCCGCGCCACATTGCATGCGCTGCGCACCGCGCAAGGGGCTGCACTGGGATTTCGCGAGGGCGCTTCGCACAAGATCGTGGACCTCAAGGAATGCCATATCCTGCACCCGGAACTCGCGGTTTTGCTCCCTGCGCTAAGGAATTTCATCGCGCAGCATGGCAGCAAGCGCCCGGTCGATATCGAGCTGACATTGGCCGACCAGGGCGTGGATTGCAGCCTGAAGCATCTTCCGCTCGAAGGGCTGGAGGCGACCGAAGCGGCGCTGGCGCTGGCGCAATCGGCCGGGCTTGCGCGGCTGACGCTGGACCAGGGTTATGGGCCGGAGACACTGTGGGAGCCGGCGCCGGTGACGATCACGCTTTCTGGTCGCGCTGTCGGCATGCCGCCCGGCAGCTTCCTGCAGGCGACGCAGGACGGCGAAGACATGCTGGTGGGCGATGCGCGCGACTGGATTCGCGATGCGGCGACTATCGCTGACCTGTTTTCGGGCCTCGGCACCTTCGCCTTTGCCCTTGCGCAACCGGCCAAGGTGCTTGCTGCGGAGGCGTCACGCGATGCGCACCTTGCCTGCAAGGCTGCTGCCGCACGCGCGGGATTGCCGATGGCGGCGATGCACCGTGACCTGTTCCGCAATCCGCTCCAGCCGGATGAATTGAACCGTTTCGAGGCGGTCCTGCTCGATCCTCCGCGCGCCGGCGCGAAGGAGCAAGTGACCCAGATCGCCGCCAGCGGCGTCAATCGCGTGGTCTATGTCAGCTGCAACCCCGTCAGCTGGTCGCGCGACTGCGCCGGGCTGATCGAGGCGGGTTTCAAACTGGAAAAGCTGAGGCCGGTGGGGCAGTTCCGCTGGTCGACCCATGTCGAACTGGCGAGCTATTTCACCCGCTAGCCTTCGATCACCTTCATCTCGGCGAAGGCCAGCAAGGCGCCGTAGGTTTCCAGCATTTCCGCATCGACGTCATCGTCATCGATCAGGATTTCGAACCGGTCCTCGATCTCCGTGAACAGGCCGGCGACGGCCATCGAATCCAGCTCTGGCAAATGGCCGAACAGCCCGGTGTCACCATCAAACGCGGCGACATCATCGGCATCAAGGCCCAGCACATCGACCAGTATGGCTTTCAGCCGCCGGTCGATCTCGACCCGGCTTGGGCCGAGGCCGGATTGTTGGCCTCGCTTTTCAGATGCGCTGTCCGTGCTCACTCGCGCTCATCCCCCGATACAAAAGGCCGCTCGCCTTAGAACTCGTGTTGCAGCGCGTGCAAGCTATGCAGTGGTAGCGCGATTATCCGATTGACCCTGCTGCATTCTGCAGGTTTGGTGCAGCGCGATGAGTGCGCCACCCGATCCAAGCCCTTTCCCGATCGACCATGTTGCCGAGCGCGGCGCGGATCGCGATCCGGCGCTGGTGCTGAAAGGGCAGACGCTCGACTTTGGCGAATTGCGCCTGCGCATCGGCCAAATGGCGGCCTGGCTTGCGCAGCACGTGCCCCAACCGGGCGAACGGGTTGCGAGTTGGGCGGCGAAGAGCGAGCTGACCTGCCTGATGCCGCTGGCTGCCGCGCGGGCAGGGCTGGTGCATGTGCCGATCAATCCGTTGCTCAAGCATATGCAGGTGGCGCATATCCTGGCCGATAGCGGGGCCCGGCTGCTCGTCGGCACGCCCGCGCGCCTGAAATCGCTCGAAGCTGGCGATCTGCCCGATGATTGCCGTGCCATCGCGGAACAGGACGCGCTTGAAGAGGCGACGGCGCTCGACCCGCTGCCACCCTCAAACGCCGATCCCGATGCACTTGCGGCGATCCTGTACACCAGTGGCTCGACCGGCCGGCCCAAGGGCGTGATGTTGAGCCATGCCAATCTGTCGCTTGGAGCGATCAGCGTGGCGCATTACCTCGGCATGGCAGCGGACGATGTGACGCTGGGGCTGCTGCCGCTGTCATTCGATTATGGCCAGAACCAGCTGTTCAGCACCTGGCATGCGGGCGGGACAGTGGTTCCGTTCGATTATTTGTTTGCGCGCGACGTAGCAAAGGCCTGCGCAGCCCACGGCGTGACAACGCTGGCAGCGGTTCCTCCGCTATGGGTCCAACTGACCGAAGTGGAATGGAGCGCAGAGGCGGTGTCGGCCATGCGGCGCCTCACCAACAGCGGCGGCGCCTTGAGCAAGGACCTTGTGCAGGCGCTGCGCGGCCTGTTCCCCGATGCACGGCTGTTCCCGATGTACGGACTGACCGAGGCATTCCGCTCGACCTATCTCGATCCCGCGCTCGTCGATACCCATCCGACTTCGATGGGGCAGGCGATTCCCTTCGCCGAGATCCTGGTTATCAACGATGCGGGAGCGCTCGCCTCGCCGGGTGAAGAGGGCGAACTTGTCCATTGCGGACCCTTGGTGGCGCAGGGTTATTGGCAGGATGCCGGGCGTACTGCGGAGCGGTTCAAGCCTGCACCCGCCATGTCGCAATATGGCGGCACGGCGGTCTGGTCGGGCGACCGTGTCAGGCGAGAGGCGGACGGCCTGCTCTATTTCGTCGGGCGGCGCGACGCGATGATCAAGAGCCTGGGCAACCGGATCAGCCCGCAGGAGATCGAAGAGGCGGCACTTGCCACCGGACTGGTTGCAGAAGCGGTGGCGCTTGGTATTGCCGACGAGCGGCAGGGGCAGGCCGTGCATCTGGTCGTGCGCGCAGAACCCGGCGCAGAGGATGTGCAAGCCACGCTGCCCAAATTGCTCGCAAAGGAGTTGCCCAATTTCATGCAGCCGCAGGCGATCCATTGGCGCGACGCGATGCCGCTCAATCCCAACGGCAAGATTGACCGGACCGCGCTGGCACAGGAGCTTGCGCCGTGAAACCGCTTGGCCCGATCCCGGCAGGTTATTGCGCCAAGGATGGCGAACTCGCCATCGGCGGCATGACCGCCAGCGAACTGGTCGAGCGCGCGGGTGGCACCCCGTGCTTCATCTATTCGAAGGCGCATCTCGATCGGCGCGTCGCGGATCTGCGTTCGGCGATGCCACGGCGGCTCGGCATCAATTACGCGGTCAAGGCCAACCCCTTTGCGCCGGTGATTGCGCATATGGCCGGACTGGTCGATGGCTTCGACATCGCCTCGGCGGGCGAGCTGGCGATGGTGCAGGCCGCCGGGATCGATCCGGCACGGGTGAGCTTCGCGGGGCCGGGCAAGCGCGACGTGGAGCTCGATGCCGCGATCCGCGCCGGGGTGACGCTCAATTGCGAAAGCGAGGGCGAGGCGCGGCGGGCGCTCGCCATCGGCGAAAAGCTGGGCGTCCGGCCACGTATGGCGATCCGCGTGAACCCCGATTTCGAAATCAAGGGCTCCGGCATGAAGATGGGGGGAGGGGCCAAGCCCTTCGGTGTCGATGCGGAGCGCGTGGCAGCCCTGGCGCGCGAGGTGATCGCGGCGGGGGCAGAATGGCGCGGCCTGCATATCTTCACCGGCAGCCAGGCGCTTAGCGCGGAAGCGATCATCGAGGCGCAGGCCAATGTGCTGAGCTGCGCCGAGCGGCTTTCGCAGGAAATCGGCGTGACCTTGCCCAAGCTCAATATGGGTGGCGGTTTCGGCATTCCCTATTTCCACGGCGACGCACCGCTCGATATCGTTGCCGTGGGCCGGGCGCTGGCCGAACGTTTCGATCATTTGCCCGACGCGCTCGCCGAAACGGAGCTGTGCATCGAGCTGGGCCGCTATCTGGTCGGCGAGGCGGGAGTCTATCTGGCGCGAATTGTCGACCGGAAGGAAAGCCACGGCGTCACCTATCTGGTCACCGATGGCGGGTTGCACCACCAGCTGGCCGCGTCGGGCAATTTCGGCACTGTGGTAAGGCGCAATTATCCGGTTGCGATTGCCACGCGTTTTGACGCCGAGCCGACCGAGGAAGCGAATGTGGTCGGCTGCCTGTGCACGCCGCTCGATCGCCTGGCTGATGCTGCGCATTTACCGCGCGCTGACGTGGGCGACCTGGTGGCGGTGTTTTGCGCGGGTGCCTATGGCGCGACCGCTTCGCCCGCCAGCTTCCTTGGGCATGGACCGGCGGCTGAACTGCTGGTCTGACTCTGTGCGCGCCCGTGCCAAGTCCTAACCGATTGTTTACCAAATTACCCTAGCGTTTCCGCAACAGGGAGCGCACCAGAATGTCCGAACATTTCTTCATCGATCCTGCAACGGCGACGCCCGCGACCGATATCGCGCAGGCACTGGCTGAAGTTGCGCGCCAGATGAGCGAACGCGACGAGCGCATTGCGTCGCTTGAACAGCGCCTTGAGGATCAGGAATATTCGGTCCGCCGCGTGCTTGAGATGCTGATCGAATGGCTCGAAGAACAGCCTGATCAGGAAGTCTAGCCGCCGGTGCCGTGGCCTTGCGCCATGTAGTCGGCGCTTTGCATTTCCATCAGCCGGCTGACGGTGCGTTCGAATTCGAAGGCCCCGTCACCTTGCGTGTATAGTTCTTCCGGCTGAGCGGCTGCTGTAACGAACAGCTTCACCTTCATTTCGTACAGCGCGTCGATCAGCTTGGTGAAGCGGATCGCTTCGTTGCGGTTTTCCGGCCCCATTTTCGGGATGCCGACCAGTATCACCGTGTGGTAAGCGCGCGCGATGGCGAGATAGTCTGCGGCGCCGCGGTTTTCCCCGCACAGCTTCTTGAAGCTGAACACGCCCACGCCTTTAAGGCTCTTGGGCACATGCAGAGTTCGCCCGCCGCCGATGTCGAGCTCGGCGCTGGGCACGTTCGCGGCGTCCTGCGGATCGTAGTCGGTCAGGCGGAAGAATGCCTCGCGGGCAAGGCGCGTGGCTTCGTCGCCAAAAGGCGCGTTCCAGTTGCCGATCCCGCCAAGCCGTTCAAGCCGGTAATCGACCGGGCCATCGAGTGCGATCACGTCCAGTTCCTGCTCGATCAGCGCGATGAAGGGCAGGAACAGCGAGCGGTTGAGCCCGTCCTTGTAGAGGTCTTGCGGCGGGCGATTGCTGGTGGTGACCACGGTCACCCCTTCGTCGCGGATCAGCGCGGTGAACAGCCGTGCCATGATCGCCGCATCGGCGGTGTTGGTCACGATCATCTCGTCAAAGGCGAGAACGCGCACATCCTTCGCCAGCGCCTTGGCCACCTTGGGCAACGGATCGCCCGGATCGCTCTTGCGGCTTTCGCGCAGACGCTGGTCAACCTCCAGCATGAATTCGTGGAAATGGACCCGGCGCTTGGCCTCGATCCCCAGGGTCTGGACGAACAAATCCATCAGCATGGATTTGCCACGACCCACGCCGCCCCACAGGTAAAACCCGCGCGGGCTCATCTGCCGGGGGCCGAAGAACTGGCCGAGCAGCCCGCCGGGGCGTTTCGCCTCGAGCTCTTTCTGCAACCGGTCAAGCCGCTCTGCGGCATGCCGCTGGCCAAGATCGGGGCGCAGCTCTCCGGCTGCGACCAGCCGTTCATAGCGCGCAAGCAGGCCCGCCATTGCTAGCCCGCCCGGGGCAGGAACTTGCGAATGATCCCGCTGTAAGCGGCGACGCGGTCATCGTCCTGGACGACTTCGCCGCGCACGAACACCAGCTTGCCGGTCTCGCGCATGATCTCCGTCACCGCATCGAGCGGTCTTGCGGGGTCACCACCACCGATGAACTGGGTCGATAGCTCCAGCGTTACCGAGGGGCCGGCATTGCCGCTGCCGACCACATGCATGGTGGTGAACAGCGAAATGTCGATCAGGCCCAGGGTCACGGCACCATGGATCACGCCCTGCAAATTCTGGTGCTTGCGCTCAGGGAACATGCGCAACCGGCACTTGTCGCCTTCCTTGCGGGTGATGAGCTTGCCCATCACTGCGCCGTTGAACAGCGTCTCGTCCTTCAGGTTCCAGTGATGCCAGCCCGGATTTTCGGGGTCCGGCCCGTGCTCGAAAACGTCGTCTTTCAAAGCCACCGGATCAGATCGCCAAATACTTAGATGGCACGCTCTGCCATCATCTTCTTGGTTTCGGCGATCGCCTTGGCCGGGCTGAGGCCTTTGGGGCAGACATTGGCGCAGTTCATGATGGTGTGGCAGCGATAGAGCCGGAACGGGTCTTCCAGCTGGTCGAGCCGCTCGCCGGTCATCTCGTCGCGGCTGTCGGCCAGCCAGCGATAGGCTTGCAGCAGGATCGCCGGGCCAAGGAACTTGTCCGAATTCCACCAATAGCTGGGGCAGGAAGTCGAGCAACAGGCGCACAGGATGCATTCGTAGAGCCCATCCAGCTTCTCGCGCTGTTCGGGCGATTGCAGGCGCTCCTTGCCGCTCGGCGTCGGGCTGACTGTCTGCAACCACGGGCGGATCGAGGCATATTGTGCGTAGAAATGCGTGAAATCAGGGACGAGGTCCTTGATCACTTCCATATGCGGCAGCGGCGTGATGCGGATTTCGCCCGGCAGGTCTTCGATCGCGGTGGTGCAGGCGAGCCCGTTCTTGCCGTTCATGTTCATCGCGCAGGAACCGCAAATCCCCTCGCGGCAGCTGCGGCGGAAGGTCAGGGTCGGGTCAACCTCGTTCTTGATCTTGAACAGCGCGTCCAGCACCATCGGCCCGCACTGGTCGAGATCGAGTTCGAACTTGTCGTAACGCGGGTTCTGGCCGCTGTCGGGATCGTAGCGATAGATCTTGAAGCTCTTCACGCGCTTGCCACCCTCGGCCCCCTCGACCTTGCTCGGGACAAGCTTGTGGGTCTTGCCCTGGCCGCTGATTTTTGAATTCTTGGGGAGGGTGAAGGTTGCCATGAAACGAAGGTCCTAACGTGAATCCTGTTGCTTTGCGCCACCTATCTAGCGGCTTCGACGCTGAGGGCAAGCGGCGGGGTGTTGAGACTTTTGAGGGGGCGATTGAAGGAAATCGAACGGGCATCGCCGGGAGGATGGAACACATGGAACACAGTCCAGGCAGAAGAAAATGCCCGGCCTCATGCTGGCGCTAAAGCGGGAAGGTGGGGGAACTGCAGGCGCATGCCAATCGTCTAGAGCGCATGAGCGATGTAGGACAGAGTGATGGAAACTGGCCGCGCTGCGCGGCGGTGTTCGGCGCGTCAGGAGGGATTGGCGCGGCGCTGGTGCGGGCGCTGGCCGAACGCGGTGTCGGGACAATCTACGCCGGTTCGCGCTCAGGGGCAGTGCCGGGTGGCCCCGGCGTGCGGCCCTTTCGTTTCGACCTGATCGATGAGGCGAGCATTGCGGCTGCGGCGCAGGCGATGCGCGATACGCCGCCCGATCTGGTCATCGTCGCCAGCGGTGTCTTGACCCTGCCTGACGGCACCGGGCCGGAGAAAAGCCTGAAGCAGATCGATGGTGAGGCGATGGCGCGCGTCTTCGCGCTCAACACGATCGGCCCGGCACTGGTGGCAAAGCATATGCTTTCGCTGCTGCCGCGTGGAGGGCGCAGTGTCTTCGCGGCGCTTTCCGCGCGGGTCGGCTCGATCTCGGACAATCGCCTGGGCGGATGGCACAGCTACCGCGCCAGCAAGGCTGCGCTCAATATGCTGGTCCGCAATTTCGCAATCGAGCTGGGCCGCACACATGGTGAGGCGGTGGTGATGGGCCTCCATCCGGGCACGGTGGACAGCGCTTTATCGGCGCCGTTCCATTCAGGCTTGCCGGAAGGGCAGCTAACCGCGCCGGAGGATGCAGCGGCGAACTTGCTGGGCGTGCTTGATGGGTTGCTGCCTGAGCAATCAGGCAAGGTCTTTGATTGGCAGGGCGAGGAAGTTCCGGCCTGAAACATAACCTCGTCATTCCCGCGAAAGCGGGAATCCAGGGATACAAGCTCCACTCTTTGCAATTCTGGATTCCCGCTTTCGCGGGAATGACGAAACTGCAATGTCCGCTAACGACCCATTTGCGGACGATTGCCAGTCCTATTCTGTAATGGCCATCGGGACTACAATTCAGTCCGGACGAGTTTGAAACTCTTCATTCAAAAAGCGTGTGAGTCGATCAATGACGGAAGCCTGGTCGAATTGATCAGAAAGGCTCGGGGCTTCCATTGGATAGAAATGTCCGAAACCCGGAACCCATGATTGCGATAGAGGTGCGCCACGAGACTTGAACAGGCTTGCAATTCCAGCGCTGCCTTGCCTGATCCCAGGTAGGTCCCATTGTCCGGCGAACAACAATAGCGGAGGCGCATCCTCTGCGAGCGTCTTGTTGAGATCGTAGCCCCAGCTTGTGCCCGACAAAGCAACCACAGCCCGCACGTCGGCTTGCCTGCCATAGGCTAGATTGATCGCAGTAATTGCGCCTGCCGAGAAGCCGCCAAGTGCTATGCGGTCGGGGTCAACATTAAAACGCAACGAGTTTTCCCGAACGAAGTTGAGCGCGGACTCCATATCTTCGACGGCAGCAAACGTCGCGTTCCACAGTTGTTCACGAGACTGATCATCCAAGGGTGGCAAGCTCATTTTTTGGCGGACAAATTCGACCCGGCCCGTGACTATTGGGCTCTCAAGCAGGCGCTTGGACATTAGGATGCTCTCATCCATTGCTGCCGGCGGTGCCGGGTCCTCCGGCATCAGCCTGTATTCGATCGAAAAGCAGGCGAAACCACGACGGACAAGCGCCAAGCAATAATCAGCCATCGAAGAGTCGCTCGCGCCGTCCTCGTTGAACTGGAAATCGCCTTTCTCACCGCGATGGAATGCGCCGCCAAAAGCAAAAATGATAGCCGGTGCTGGGTTGGCGTCGTTGGCATCTTGAACCGGAACATAGGCATCAAGGAGAAGATCGCGTGTTGTCGGTTCGCTCGACAAACTCACCAATCCGCGACCATAAACCACATCGCTTCGGACTTCATATTCGGCTGACTGAGCAAGTCCAGTAGTGTGATGGCCTACAAGTGCGAGTGCGCACAACGTCAACGCCGAAAGCAGTCTTTTCGCTTGGTTCATTGAATCCTCCGACATAGCCTAGCCACATCATAGCACGCCGCCCAATCGCACGGACAGAGAGGTCTTGAGTGCTAGACTTGATGACCGCTTTCCACCCCATCAGCAGACCTAGCGCCTATCCCATCAGCCCATGCCGGCGCAGGCTTTCCGCCAGGATCGTCTCGATCAGCTGTTCCTGCGTCCAACCCGCGAGGTTCGCGGCGCGGCCGAACACCTTCTGTGACCAGAGGTTGCAGTTGAGGTTGAGTTCGAGGAAGGTCACTTCGCCCGTCTCCTCGTTCACGCGGGAATTCCCAGCGGCCGTAGTCGAACGGGCGGTATTCCTGCATTGCCTTCTGCGTCAGATCGGTGATCTGCGCGATCATGTCGGTGTTCTCGAACGGGTCGAGCGAATACTTCTGGCTGC
The DNA here is from genome assembly GCF_011047315.1 of Altererythrobacter sp. BO-6. NCBI lineage: Bacteria > Pseudomonadati > Pseudomonadota > Alphaproteobacteria > Sphingomonadales > Erythrobacteraceae > Altererythrobacter > Altererythrobacter sp. BO-6. The sequence goes on from NZ_CP049259.1 coordinate 99,061, forward strand.
GGTCGACCAGGTCGCGCTTTTCCTGGTAGGTGCGCAGGTGCGACGGATCGGCCTGGCGGAAGATCATCATCGGCAGGATCACCGGCTCGCCATTGATCGTCACCACCGGCACTTCCACGTCGCTGCCGTCGATGAAGGGTTCGACGAGGGCATCATGGCCAAGTCCGTGTACGCTTTCGATTGCGGCGAGCACGCTGGGCCAGTCGGTTGCGTCATTCACGCCCCAGCTGGCCGAGGAATTGTTCGGCTTCACGACATAGCGGTTGCCCTTGGGGCACAGTGCCGGGTCGATCGGCGCACCGCGGCGATAGATCGCCCAGGGCGCAGTGGGCACGCCCGCATCGCGCACCGCGCGCTTGGCGAGGTGCTTGTCATCCGACAGGCCGCGCAAGATCGGGCTGGCACCGAGGTAAGGGATACCCGCACGCTCGCACAGCAGCGGGCACAGCATTTCCGAATTGAAGAAGCCCGCGCGGTTGAGCAGCGGGAAGACAAAATCGACCTCCGGCTTGTCGAACAGGACCTCGAAGCGGTTTTCGACCCGCAGGTTGAGGCCGATTCCCTTCAGCACTTCGCGCATTTCGACGTGATAGGTCGCGTGGTTGCCGTCTTCGGCGCTGCCCGAGCCGTCCCACAGCGCATTTTTGGCGATGAACATGATGCGGCAATCACGCTTGGTCTTTTCGTCGATTGTCAGGGGCGCGTGGGCGAAGGACATGCAGTGGAACCTTTCATTTCTGCGCCGCGCCCAATAAAGCGGTCGAAGCTTACCGCCAAGCTGAATCGGGACAAAAGGGGCCGCGGTATCATAAACACGCCGGACATGCTGGCGTCGGTCGTTCGCGACGACTGTACGCACAGGCTAATCGAACTGCTTTCTGACGGGGGCGATGCACGCATTGCGCTCGATCCCGAAAGCGGGCTGAACAAATATTTCTCCGCGCCTTATCCGCGCCGGACGCTGGCTTATGCCTCGTCCACCGCGAATGATGTTTCGGAAGATGCCTTCGCCTATTTGCGCGTCGTCCTGGGGCAAGGCTTGCCGGCCTATACCGATCACCTGGAGCGGCTGCGCGGGCGAATTCGCGCCGCCTATGCGCTGGCTGACGATACAGAGATCGTGTTCGCGCCCTCAGGTACTGACCTGGAATATGTCGCGCTGGCCGCAGTTCTGGGCAAGGCGCCGGGCGGCATCCACAACATCCTGCTGGGCGCGGACGAGGTAGGCAGCGGCTGCATCCATTCGGCCCATGGGCGCTTTTTTGCGGGCGAGACGGCACTGGGTGTGGCCACGACGCCCGGCGCTCCGATCGAAGGTTTCGGCTATGTCGACCTCGCCGATATCCCCGTCCGCTGCGGCGAGGGGCAGGCGCTGGACAGCGCAGCGATCAGCGCATCGATCGCGCAGGAGATCGAACGCGCCCATGCGCAAGGTCTGCATCCGCTGGTGCATGTGGTGCATGGCTCGAAAACCGGACTGATCCTGCCCGAACCGGCCGAACTTGAGGCATTGGGCAATCGTTTCGGAGCAGGAGTCGATTTCGTGGTCGACGCCTGCCAGGCGCGGATCACGATTGCAGCGCTGCATGCGTATCTTGATACCGGCGCGATGGTGTTCCTGACCGGATCGAAATTCATGGGCGGCCCGCCGTTCAACGGCTTCGCGCTGGTCCCGCGCGCGATGATGCAGGCGGCTGCGCCGCTGCCGACAGGGTTGGGTCAGGTGTTCCGCCAGGCCGAGTTTCCCGCGAGCTGGCCGGGTGCGGACTGCCTGGGGCAGGGTGATAATCCCGGCCTCGCGCTGCGCTATGAAGCGAGCATTTTCGAGCTCGAGCGGTTCCAGCGGCTGCCGATCGACGAAGTGGCGGCATTGCTGAAGCTGTTCGAGACTGCGCTGCAGGAAGAGGTGGTAGCGCCGCTGGGTGTGCGGCTTGTCCGCCCCTTTGCAGAGGGTCACGAAAACGAGCCGCGCGAGAACCCGATCGAAATGCGCACGCTGGCGACGCTTGACGTGAGCATGCTGGAAGCGACGCCGGGTTTCGATGACGCGCAGCAGCTGCATCGCCAACTGGCGCTCAATGGCCTGCGCCTGGGGCAGCCGGTCAAATGCGTCCGCCTCAACGGTGGCTGGGGCGGAACGCTGCGGGTAGGCCTGTCGATGCCGCAGGTGGTGCGGCTGTGCGCTCTGGCGCCGGACGAGGCCGAAGCGAGTCTGCGTGCCGATATGCGCAAGATTGCTGCGGCACTGCGCGCCAGCTGACAGTTTTCTTGCCAATCAGCCCGCTGCGGCATAGCCTTTGCATCGCAGCTATGGGTTGGAGAGGCGCGCGTGGGATTAAGGCAGTGGTATGACGCGCATGTAATGCCGCGCTTCGTCACCTTTGCCTGTTCGCAGGGGCAGGTGATGAAACGCCGCTCGCAACTCGTCCCCCTCGCCAGCGGCGACGTGTTCGAGCTTGGCTGCGGCGGCGGCCTGAACCAGGAATTCTACCAGTCGAGCCTGGTCTCCAGTTTCAGCGGGATCGACCCGCATGGCGGGTTGCTCGAGGATGCGCGAAGCCGGGCGCGCGCCCGCTGCTGGCAACATGACATTCGCGAAGGGCGGGGCGAAGCGATCCCGTTTGCGGAACGCAGCTTCGACACGGTGGTGTGCACCTTTACGCTGTGTTCGGTGGACAATCCCGCGCAGGTCATGGCGGAGATGCGCCGCATCTTGCGCCCTGGCGGAAGGCTGTTGTTCCTGGAACATGGCCGTGCGCCCGACGTGGATGTCGCCCGATGGCAGGACCGGATCGAGCCGGTCTGGAAACGCCTTGCCGGTAATTGCCATTTGACCCGTCCGATCGGAGCAGCACTGCGTGGTGCCGGGTTCGAAGTCGAGCCGCTGGGGCAGGGTTATCTGCCCAAGGCACCGCGTTTTGCCGGATGGAACGAATGGGGGATTGCCCGCAAGGCGGGAGTTTGAGGCTCTATCGCAGGTAAGAAGGGGCGGCGACGCGGCAGGTGCCGCGCCGCCTTGCCCGATCACTCTTCGCCGAAGGTCCGCTGCCACCAACCGCGCTTGGGCGAACCACTGGTTTCCTCAGCCTTTGCCGGCTCAGCCTCGGTCGTAACGGTTTCGGTTGCCTCGGAATCCGCCTTGGCCTTGCGGGTTGCGCGCTTGCGTGCAGGCTTTTTCGGAGCTTCCGCTTCGGGTTCAGCCGGAGCTGCTTCAGCTTCAGCTTCAACCTCGACTTTCTTCTTGCGGGGAGCGCGCTTCGGCTTGGGCGCAGCCGCTTCGGCTTCCGGCGCGGTCACAGCTTCAGCCTCTGCTTCCGTTTCGCCTTCAGCCTTCTTCTTGCGCGGCGCGCGCTTGCGCTTGGGCTTTTCGTCCGCTTGCGGAGCGTCCTCGGGTGTACCGATTACCGAAATGTCTTCGGAGACCTGCTCGGCGATATCATCGAGCATTTCGCCCTGTTCACCATCACCCGCCTGTTCGCGGCGCTTCTTGTTGCGGCCGCGTCCACCGCGCCGACGGCGCTTCTTGGGTCGCTCGCCGTTCTCGTCTTCGCCGGATGCGCGATCGTCGGAGCCGGACGATTCTTCGCCTTCTTCCTCGTCGCGCTCATCCTCGTCCTCGTCGTCACGGCGATTCTTGTTGCGGCCGCGGCCGCCACGGCGGCGCCGGCGGCGCTTCTTCTTGCGCTCATCTTCGTCATCGTCGTCATTGCGGTCGCGGCGTGACTGGCGGGGGCCTTCGTCCTCATCCTCGTCGTCGATATCCTCGGGGATGTCGTCTTCGTCGTCGTCATCGACGATCGGTTCGAACTTTGGCGCATGCGAGGGGCGCGGGCCGGCGCTGGCAACGCTCATCTTGGCGCCTTCTTCCTCGCCTTCCGGCACCACTTCGACGCGCACGCCATAGCGCTGTTCGATCTCGACCAGGTCGTCGCGCTTGGCGTTGAGCAGGTAGATCGCCGCTTCGGTGCTGGCGCCAAGGCGGATGATCGTACCCTTGCCCTTGGCCGCTTCGTCCTCGATCAAGCGTAGTGCGGACAGGCCCGCGCTCGAAGCCGTGCGTACCAGGCCCGTTCCGTCGCAATGGGGGCATGCGCGCGTGGTTGCCTCGAGCACGCCGGTGCGCAGCCGCTGGCGGCTCATCTCCATCAGGCCGAAGCCCGAAATCCGCCCGACCTGGATGCGCGCCCGGTCATTCCTGAGCGCATCCTTCATCGCCTTTTCGACTTTGCGGATGTTGGAGCTGTACTCCATGTCGATGAAGTCGATTACGACCAGTCCGGCCATGTCGCGCAGGCGCAGCTGGCGGGCGATTTCCCGCGCAGCTTCCAGGTTGGTGGCGAGCGCGGTTTGCTCGATCCCGTGCTCCTTGGTGGAGCGGCCGGAGTTGATGTCGATCGAAACCAGCGCTTCGGTCGGGTTGATTACAAGATATCCGCCCGATTTGAGCTGAACGACAGGGTCATACATCGCCCGCAGCTGGTCTTCGGCGCCAAAGCGCTGGAACAACGGGACCGGGTCGGAATAGGCTTTTACCCGCCGCGCGTGGCTCGGCATCAGGAGCTTCATGAACTCCCTGGCAGACTTGTAGCCATCCTCGCCCTCTACGACGACTTCCTCGATTTCCTTGTTGTAGATGTCGCGGATGGCGCGTTTGATCAGGTCCGAATCCGAATGGATCAGGGTGGGCGCGGTCGATTTCAGCGTCTTTTCGCGGATTTCGTCCCACAGCCGGGCAAGGTAATCGAAGTCACGCTTGATTTCCGGCTTGGTCCGGCTGAGCCCGGCCGTGCGAACGATAAGCCCCATGGTCTTGGGCAGCTTGAGGTCAGAGACGATTTCCTTGAGCCGCTTGCGATCGCTGGCAGAACTGATCTTGCGGCTGATGCCCCCACCATGCGACGAATTGGGCATCAACACGGTGTAGCGGCCGGCAAGGCTGAGATAGGTGGTCAGCGCCGCGCCCTTGTTGCCGCGCTCTTCCTTTACGACCTGCACCAGCAGCACCTGGCGGCGCTGGATAACGTCCTGGATCTTGTAGCGGCGGCGCAGCGCCTGGCGGCGGGCACGCACTTCGTCGACTTCCTTGGCGCGATTCTTGCCGCCACCCTGGCGGCGACGGCCGCGCCGGCCACGGTCGCGACCCGACTTGCGGCCGGATTCGCCATCGTCCTCGGATGCTTCTTCGTCATCCGAGTCCTCATCGTCGTCTTCGTCATCGTCGCCATTGCCATCAACATGGCCGTCTTCGATCGTTGAGACCTTGTCTTTCTCGGAGGTGTCGATTTCCTCGACCCCGTCTTCGGCGATCTCCTCGACGAGAGCCTCGGCGGACTCCTCGTCTTCGGCATCATATTCGTCGCCGGGAAGTTCGCCGCGATCTTCCTCTTCGTCACGCAGGCGCGCTTCTTCCTCGGCGGCTTCAGCCTCTTCGGCCAGCAGCGCTTCGCGATCCGCCTGCGGGATCTGGTAATAATCGGGATGGATTTCGCTAAAGGCGAGGAAGCCGTGGCGGTTGCCGCCGAAGTCGACGAAAGCCGCCTGCAGCGATGGTTCTACCCGGGTTACCTTGGCGAGGTAGATATTGCCCTTGATCTGCTTGTGTTCGGCAGATTCAAAATCAAATTCTTCGATCCGGTTGCCTTTGACCACCGCCACCCGCGTTTCTTCCGGGTGGCGCGCGTCGATGAGCATGCGCGTTGCCATTATAAATTCTCCAGGCGCCAGACGGAGGGGCTGAGCCACCATGCCTGCAACGCCGATATGTAGGTGAAGTTGTGTAATCGCCGCCTGGGACTGAAACCCGGGCGACGTGATGGGTTCTGCCCCGGCCAAGCGGCGTCAGGGGCTGAAATTCCGTTTGCGTGTCTGCGAGTGCGAGATTGCAGAAGAATGCTGCGGCGCGGCCGGCAAGATCCGTCGCGCGCGGAATACGCGGCGTCGGGAATTGCGGGGCGGGCTGTCTCTTCACTGCATCAACCTGTTGTGATGCCTGGGAAAGGTTTTCGCCAGGCGGCGGCAATGAGGACTTGTGCGCTTCTCCCAAAACGGGAACAACGAGCCATCCGCGCCGCGTGGCCGTGTGCTAGCACCGTGGGTTTCAACCCGCAACCATATTGCGCTGACCTGCGGCAACACCGTAACAGTCATGCGCAATGAGCTTGCGTTGGCATCTTGCCCTGATCGTGCTGCTCCCGCTGGCGCTTGTCGGCGGGTTGATCGCGGCGGGGGTCAATATTCCCGTTCCGCAGTGGGGCCGGGACTATGTGCTGCGTTTCCTTTTGCCCGACAGCGCGGACGATGCGAACTTGCCGACGATCTACGGTCCGGACGATCCGTCGCGGCCGCTGGTGGTGATCGATCCCGGCCATGGCGGGCGCGATCCCGGCGCGGTTGGCGCGGGCATACGCGAAAAGGACGTGACGCTCGGGCTGGCGCTTGCTTTGCGTGACGAGCTGGTGCGGCAGGGTGGGGTGCGTGTCGCGCTGACCCGCGAGGATGACCGGGCGGTGGCGCTGGCGCAGCGGCCCGATTTTGCGCGACGTCTGGAGGCGGACCTGTTTCTGTCGATCCATGCGGATTCGGCGGGCGAGAAAAGCGGGATAAGCGGAGCGAGCCTTTACACGCTTTCCGCCAAGGCTTCGAGCGCGGCGGCGGCGCGTTTCGCCCGCAAGGAAAACGATGCGGACCGGGTCAACGGCCTGTCGATCGAAGGGCAAAGCGAACAGGTGAGTGCGATTCTGGTCGAATTGTCGCAGCGCCGCTCGCAGGCCGATCTGATCGAATTTGCCACGCTGGTGACGCGCGAGGGTGAAGGGCGGCTCACTTTCCACGAGCAGTCATTGCGATCGGCCGACCTGGTGGTGCTGCGCGCACCCGACATGCCGTCGGTCCTGTTCGAGGCGGGGTTCGTCACCAACGAGGCGGATGCCGCGCGGCTTACCTCGCCCGAGTGGCGCCGTGGGTTCGCCGAAAGCATGGCCCGTGCGATCCGGGTCTATTTCGTGCGTCGCACGGCAAGCTGACCCGTTGCGGTGACATTCATCGACAAGCGGCTAGCCTAGCGTGAAATTCCCATGCTAATGCCGCCGCCGAATGAGCGATCCGACGATGACCGAATCCGCCCGCATTGACCTGGACTATGTCCGTAGTCGGCTGCGCAATGACAGCGCGGCGGCGCTGGAATGGTTCCGCAGCAACTGGCGCGCGCACAAGCTGTTTCGCTGGGGCGCCGCCGCCCTGGCGGGCGGGATCGTGCTGCTGGTGGCGATCTGGGCGCTGCTTGCGCGCGATCTGCCCGATGCGGAAAGCCTGGTCGGCTATGAAACGCCGCTGCCCACCGTGGTGCGCGGGATCGATGGCGAGATTGTCCATTCCTATGCCCGAGAGCGGCGCGTCCAGCTGCTCTATGCCGATTTCCCGGAAAAGCTGATTGACGCCTATCTGGCGGCAGAGGACAAGACCTTCTTCAGCCACGGCGGGGTAGACATAACCGGCACACTCAATGCCGTGCTCGACTATGCGATGAAATTCGGTTCGGGCGAACGCGCGGTGGGCGGCTCGACCATTACCCAGCAGGTGGCCAAGAACCTGCTCCTGGGTGACGAGTACTCGGTAACCCGCAAGCTCAAGGAAATGATCCTGGCGCGCCGCATCGAAGGAGTCCTGTCGAAGCAGGAAATCCTCGAGCTTTACCTCAACGAGATCCCGCTCGGCCGCCGCAGCTTCGGCGTGCAGGCTGCGGCCCAGGCCTATTTCGACAAGGATGTAGACCAGCTCGACCTGCATGAGATGGCGTTCCTGGCGATCCTGCCCAAGGCGCCCGAGCGCTATGGCCGCGCGCGCAACGCGGAGCTGGCGATCGAACGGCGCAATTTTGTGCTGAGCCAGATGGAAGACAACGGCTTCATTACGGCAGCGGAAATGCGCGCAGCACAGGCCAAGCCGCTGGGGCTGGTGACCGAACGGAGCGAACGTTCGGTCGATGCCGGATATTTCCTCGAGGAAGTGCGTCGCCAGTTGCTCGCCGACTTCGGCGAAACTGCCGAAGACGGACCCAACAGCGTCTACGCCGGCGGCTTGTGGGTGCGCACCTCGCTCGATCCGGCCCTGCAAGAAGCAGCGCGCGATTCGCTGCGCGCCGGGCTGCTGCGGTATCACGGCAACCGCGGCTGGACCGGGCCGATCGCCACGCTCGACATGGACAAGGGCAATTGGGCAGGTCAGCTGCAAAGCTCTTTCATCGGCGTGCGCTACAAGAACTGGCGCATTGGCGTAGTCACCAGCAAGTCGGGTGACAGCGCGAAGGTCGGTTTCGCCAATGGCAATGAGGCCCCCCTGATCAGCCCGCCGAGCTCGATCAGGCCGGGAGACGTGATCGCGGTGCAACCGAGCGGCAGCGGTTTCAGGGTTGCGGTCATTCCAGAGGTGTCGGGCGGCTTCCTGGCGCAATCGGTGCAAACCGGGCGGATCCTGGCGATGCAGGGCGGGTTCGATTTCCGCCTGAGCGATTTCAACCGCGCCACCCAGGCAGAGCGGCAGCCGGGATCGACGATCAAGCCGTTCGTCTATGCCGCAGGCCTTGACCACGGGATGACGCCAGCGACCGAAGTGCCCGATCAGACGTTCTGTTATTACCAGGGCGCGAACCTCGGCGAGAAATGCTTTCGCAACTTTGGCGGCGAATCCGGCGGGGTGCACACGATGCGCTGGGGCCTTGAGCAGTCGCGCAATCTGATGACCATCCATATCGCCATGGAAACCGGCATGCCCGAGGTCGTGGAGACCTTCAAAAAGGTCGGGATCGGATCCTATGGCGCCTATCCCTCTTTTGCCTTGGGGGCCGGCGATACCACGGTTGAGCGGATGGTCGGAGCCTACGCTGCGCTCGCCAATCACGGCAGGCTGAACAAGCCGACGGTGATCGATTACGTGCAGGATCGCCGCGGCAAGGTTATCTGGCGGGCGGACAAGCGCCGCTGCGAAGGCTGCAATATGCCCAAGTGGGACGGACAGCCGATGCCGCGCTTCGGCTTGAAGGGCGAACAGGTGCTCGATCCGCGCACCTCGTTCCAGGTGGTGCATATGCTCGAAGGCGTTGTCACGCGGGGTACCGCGACACGCCTGCGCGACCTTGACCTGCCGCTGTTCGGCAAGACGGGCACCACCAACGGGCCGACCAATGCCTGGTTCGTGGGCGGCACGCCGGAAATCGTCGGCGGGGTCTATGTCGGGTTCGACCAGCCGCGCAACCTCGGCGGCTATGTCCAGGGTGGCAACACCGCCGCGCCGATCTTCAAGGATTTCGTCCTCAAGACACGCGACAAGTGGAGCGACCTGCCCGCCATTGCGCCGCCCGGCATCCGCATGGTCAAGATCGACCGGCGAAGCGGCAAGCGGGTGTTCGGCGAAGTGCCCTCGGATGAACCCCAGGCTGCGGTAATCTGGGAAGCGTTCAAGCCTGATACGGAGCCGCCACCGGCCACCCGCCAGGATCGCATCGCGTCACTGCGCGACGAGCTGCTGGCCCTCTTGCGGCGGGCGCGCAGCGAACAGCAGGGCGCGCGCGAAGGCCAGATGGAGGACTTTGTCGAGGAACAGGGCGGCATATATTAGCCGTCCGCCAATTCTGCGGGATCAAATTCACGGTTCACGCGCTGATAGGGCAAACCCCATCTGGAAGGATATGACCATGCGTAAACTGGTTCTGGCTGCGGCACTGGCCCTTGGTCTGAGCGCCCCGGCAGCCGCCGATCTGCCGGTCGGTGCGAAAGCACCCGTATTCACCACCAAGGCGGCGCTGGCAGGCAAGGAATTCGGCTTCAACCTGCGGGCGGCGCTAGCGAAGGGGCCGGTGGTGCTCTATTTCTATCCCAAGGCGTTCACGCAAGGTTGCACGCTTGAAGCCAATGCCTTTGCCGAGGCCATGCCGCAGTTCAAGGCGCTCGGCGCCAGTGTGGTTGGCATGTCGAACGACGATATCGAAACACTCAAGCGCTTCAGCCGCGAGGAATGCCGTGACGCATTTGCGGTCGGTGTCGCTTCGCGCAAGATCATCGACGGGTATGATGTCGCCCTGGTGCGTGACGGAAAAGACACCGGCATCACCAGCCGCACCAGCTATGTCATCGCGCAGGACGGGCGGATCGTGATGGTCCATTCGGACATGGATTATCGCGACCATGTGGCGAAAACGCTGGCGGCAGTGCGCAAGCTCGCCAACTGAGTGCAAGGGCGGCTGGTCCCCGCTTTACAATCGCCAATGGTCCGCTAAGCGCATCCCCTCGGATTTGCGAAGGAATGACTATGCGTGCCGAAGGGCAGGCCCATATCGATCGTATCGAAGCTGCGCTGGCGCTGGTGCGCCAGTCGCTCGACTGGGAGCGCGCCCTGCGCCGGCTCGACGAGCTAGACGCGCGGGTGCAGGATCCGAAGCTGTGGGACGATCCCAAGCAGGCGCAGGCGATCACCCGCGAGCAGAAGCAGCTTGAGACCGCGATCAATACCGTAAGGCAGATTTCGGCCGAGATGGCCGACGCGATCGAATTCGTCGAAATGGGCGAAGCCGAAGGTGAGGACGAGATTGTCGCGGATGGTCTGCAAACCCTCGCCAGGCTGGCTGAGCGGGCGGACGCCGACAAGGTGCAGGCGCTGCTTTCGGGCGAGGCCGATGGCAACGATACCTATCTTGAAATCCACGCAGGTGCCGGCGGCACGGAAAGCCAGGACTGGGCCGAAATGCTGCTGCGCATGTATGCGCGCTGGGCCGAACGGCGCGGCTTCAAGGTGGAAACGGTCGAATACCAGGCGGGCGACCAGGCGGGGATCAAGTCCGCCACGCTGCTGATCAAAGGCGAAAACGCCTATGGCTATGCCAAGACCGAAAGCGGCGTCCACCGGCTGGTCCGCATCAGCCCTTATGACAGTTCGGCGCGGCGCCACACGTCGTTCAGCTCGGTCTGGGTATATCCGGTGATCGACGACGATATCGATATCGAGATCAAGGAATCCGACCTCAAGATCGATACCTATCGCGCGTCGGGCGCGGGCGGGCAGCACGTCAACACCACCGATCCCGCTGTCCGCATCACGCACATGCCGACCGGCATCGTGGTCGCCAGCCAGAACGACCGCAGCCAGCACAAGAACCGCGCGACCGCGATGAACATGCTGAAGGCACGCCTGTTCGAACGCGAAATGGCCGAACGTGAAGCGGCGGCATCGGGCGAATATCAGGAAAAGAGCGAGATCGGCTGGGGGCACCAGATCCGGTCCTATGTCCTTCAGCCATACCAGATGGTGAAAGACCTGCGCACAGGGGTTACCTCGACCAACCCCGACGCCGTGCTCGATGGCGCCATCGATGACTTCATCGCCGCTTCGCTGGCGCAACGCGTGACGGGCGAGGCAGTCGAGGTGGACGACGTCGAATGATGCGCATTGGCCTGCTTTCGCTAACAGTGCTAGCGCTGCTGGCGGGTTGCGAACCCATCGGACAGACCAGCCAGCGCCCGGAAACATCGCTCGAATTCCCCCAGGCTGATCGGCCTGTGTCAGTCATCACCGCGACTCAGTTTTCGACCGAAGACGTGCGCGACGAACGCGGGGAAGCGCAAAAGGTGATGGATCTTGCCGGCATTACCACCGGGATGACCGTGGCCGATATCGGTGCGGGCGAAGGCTATTACACGGTCCGCCTTGCCGAACGTGTGGGCGAGGATGGCCGCGTGCTGGCGCAGGATATCGACCGCGAAGCGCTCGGCCGCCTTGGGCAGCGGGTCGAGCGCCAGCGGCTCGACAATGTATCGATCAAGCTTGGCCGCGAAGACGACCCGCAACTGCCGGCCGACAGTTTCGACCGCATCTTCCTGGTCCATATGTACCATGAAGTGGGGGAGCCTTACGCGTTTCTCTGGCGCTTGTGGCCGGCGCTCGCCGAGGGCGGGCAAGTAATTGTAGTCGATACCGACCGCCCGACCGACCAGCACGGGATACCGCCGCTGCTGTTATCCTGCGAGTTCAAGGCGGTGGGCTTCCGGCTCGTTGAATTCCTCGAAAAGCCGGACATCCGCGGATATTTCGCGCGGTTCGAGCGGGCTGAAACGCGGCCGGAGCCCGGCGCGATTACGCCATGCGCCCTGACACGAGCGAAGGGCTGAACGCGATCCACATCTATTGCGAGAAAGGCCTAAACAAGCGGGCGAATTGTAGGCTAAGGGCCGGATAGACATCAGGGGCGGCAGGGTTCATGCTGCGTCGAGCAGAATACAACACGATGGGGGAATTGCCGGGAATGACAGATTTTCCAACCAGTTTTGACCGTGACAATCTGTTGAAATGCGCGCGGGGCGAGCTGTTCGGCCCCGGCAATGCGCAATTGCCCGCACCGCCCATGTTGATGATGGACCGGATCACCGAGATTTCGGATGAGGGCGGCCTGCACGGCAAGGGCCATGTCGTGGCGGAATTCGATATCACGCCGGATCTGTGGTTCTTCGAATGCCATTTCCCCGGCAACCCGATCATGCCGGGCTGTCTCGGCCTTGACGGCTTGTGGCAGCTGACCGGCTTCAACCTCGGTTGGCGCGGCTGGAAGGGGCGGGGCTATGCCCTGGGCGTCGGCGAGGTCAAGCTAACCGGCATGGTGCGGCCCGATCGCAAGATGCTCACCTATTACGTCGATTTCACCAAGGCGGTGCAAACCCGGCGACTGACTATGGGGGTCGCCGATGGCCGGGTCGAGGCCGATGGCGAGGTCATCTATCAAGTCAAGGATATGAAAGTCGCGCTCTCTGAGGCGTAAGGGGTAATCATGCGTCGCGTCGTAGTCACAGGCCTGGGGATCGTTTCCTCGATAGGCAACAATGCAGAAGAAGTGCTGGCCTCGCTCAAGGCGGGCAAGTCCGGCATCACCTTTAACGAAGCCATGGCCGAACATGGCTTCCGCTCGCAGGTCGCGGGCGCGGTCGATCTTGACGTTGCGGAGCATGTGGACAAGCGCACGCTGCGCTTCATGGGGCCGGGCGCAGCCTATGCCTATATCGCCATGGGCCAGGCGATTGCCGATGCCGGGCTTGAGGAGAAGGACGTCATCAATCCCATGACCGGGGTGATCGCGGGTTCCGGCGGCCCCTCCACCTCGGCCATGCTGGCGGCGCACCAGACCGTGCTGGAAACGGGTGCGACCAAACGCATCGGGCCTTTCGCCGTGCCCAAGTGCATGTCCTCCACGGTCAGCGCCAATCTGGCCACGGCCTATCAGATCAAGGGCATGAACTTCTCCATCACCTCGGCCTGTTCCACTTCGCTCCACTGCATCGGCATGGCGGCACAGCAGATCGCGCTGGGGCAGCAGGATGTGATGTTTGGCGGTGGCGGCGAAGAGCTGGACTGGACGCTGTCCTGCCTGTTTGACGCGATGGGCGCCATGTCGAGCAAGTACAATGACACGCCGGAGCGTGCCTCGCGCGCCTTTGATGCCAATCGCGACGGTTTCGTGATCGGTGGCGGCGGTGCGATGCTGGTGCTGGAAGCGCTTGAACATGCGCAGGCGCGCGGTGCGAAGATCTATGCCGAGGTCACTGGCTTTGCCGCCACTTCCGATGGGGCCGACATGGTTGCGCCCTCGGGCGAAGGCGGGGAGCGTGCGATGCGCGGGGCGCTGCGGACGCTGAGCCCGGAGCGCAAGGTCAGCTACATCAACGCGCACGGCACTTCGACGCCGGTGGGTGACGTGGGCGAGATCGAGGCGGTGCGCCGGGTGTTCGGCGAGGGATCAACCCCGCCGGTCAGCTCGACCAAGTCGATGACAGGACACAGCCAGGGAGCCACCGGCGCGCAGGAGGCAGTCTATTGCCTGTTGGCGCTGGAGCATGATTTCATCATCCCGTCGATCAATGTGGAAACGCTCGATCCGGCGCTGAAGCCGGAAGAGATCGCGACCGAACTGGTCGAGAATGCCGGGCTCGATCCCGTCATGACCAATTCCTTCGGATTCGGCGGCACAAATGGATCGATGGTGTTGTCGAAGTTCCACGGGTAACGGGTCGCGCCGATAAGTGAGAGGTTTGGACATGGGCTTGCTTGCAGGAAAACGCGGCCTTGTGATGGGCGTCGCCAATGATCGCTCGATCGCCTGGGGTATTGCCAAGGCCTGCGCCGATGCCGGGGCGGAGCTGGCCTTTACCTATCAGGGCGAGGCATTCGGGAAGCGGGTCGAGCCGTTGGCGCAAAGCGTTGGCTCGGATTTCTTGCTGGATGTCGATGTAACCGACGATGCGTCGCTTGATGCGGCTTTCGGTGCGCTCCAGCAGAGGTGGGGCAGGCTGGATTTCGTGGTCCATGCCATCGCCTATTCGGACAAATCGGAGCTGACGGGGCGGATCCTCGATACCTCGCGTGAGAACTTCAAGAACTCGATGGATATCTCCGCCTACAGTTTTATCGAAATCGCCCGCCGCGCGCATCCGATGATGGTGGAACATGGCGGCACCTTGCTGACGCTGACCTACATGGGCTCCAACCGGGTCACCCCCAATTACAATGTCATGGGCCTGGCGAAGGCGGCACTGGAAGCGGGGGTGCGGTATCTCGCCAATGACCTGGGACCCGAAGGCATCCGCGTCAACGCCATCAGCCCGGGCCCGATGAAGACGCTGGCCGGTTCCGCCATTGGCGGCGCGCGCAAGACCTGGAAGCATACCGAGACCAACGCGCCCCTGCGTGGCAATGCCACGCTTGAGGCAGTGGGCGGCACGGCGGTGTATCTGTGCAGTGGTGCGGGTGCCTGCACGACGGGCGAGATCATCCGCGTCGATGGCGGCTTCCACGTTTTGGGCATGCCGCAGCACGACAATCTTTGAGCGTGTCCTGACTGTCAGGTGAGGGAAGTAGCTAGCGCCACAGCTGCATTTCGCGGACGATTTCCGGCAATTCGGGGTTGGTGTCAGGGCGCGACATGGTCCGCTCTACCAGGCGCCATTTGCGCCGCATCCCACCGCGCTGCCACAAATCGGTGATCCAGACATCCCCGTCGATCTTCTTCGGGCCTAGCCGCCCTTCGATCGACATGCGCGCAGCGAAAACTGCCAGCTGCTTGTGACGGCGCACGTAGATGTCCCGGAAGCGATAGCCGGTGCACAGGAAACGGCCTGTCGCCGCTTCCAGCCAGCTCGGCCGGTCGAGCATGGCGGAGGTTTGACCGCCCAGCAGGAACACGAAATCTGCAGACGCCAGCGCTTTCATGCCCTTGCGGTCGCGCGCCATCCAGCAACGCATCCAGTCGTGCTCAAGTTCTTCGATCTGTGCGGTAAATTCATCCATGATCCGAATGCCTTGGGATGTCGATGCGGGGCCGCAACCGCGATCCGGCGAAACCCTTTCAGAGGCCGACCAACACCTGGTCGGGCGGGCGGTGGCCGTCCATCCAGAAGCGGATATTGGCGATCACTTTCTCGCCAGAGGCTTCGCGCCCTTCAGCGGTGGCGCTGCCGATATGCGGCAGGGTCATGACGTTCGGTATCTTGAGCAACCTCCGGTCGACATTGGGCTCGTCCGGATACACGTCGAGACCTGCGCCCGCGAGATGCCCGCTCTCAAGCGCCGCAATCAGCGCTTCCTGATCGATCAGTTCGCCGCGCGCGGTGTTGATGATCGAGGATCCCGGCTTCATCAGCGCGATCCGCCGCGCATCGATCAGGCCGCGGGTATCGTCGGTCAGCGGGCAATGCAGCGAGAGGATGTCCGCCTCGGCCACCAGCGTATCGACATCAGGCACGAAGCGCGCGCCAAGCATCCGTTCCAGCGCTTCGGGCAGTCGCTTGCGGTTGGTGTAGGCAATCTCCAGCCCGAAGGCGCGGGCGCGATGCGCCACAGCCTGCCCGATCCGTCCCATGCCGACGATCCCCAGCACCTTGCCCGCGAGCTTGCGCCCGAGCATGCCGGATGGCGCCCAGCCGGTCCATGTGCCGCTGCGCACCAGCCCCACGCCTTCACGAATACGGCGCGGCACGCCGATAATCCCGGCCATGGCGATATCGGCGGTGTCGTCGGTGAACACGCCGGGCGTATTGGTGACCATGATCTTGCGCGCGGCAGCCGCAGCGATGTCGATATGTTCGATGCCTGCCCCAAAACTCGCGATCAGTTTCAGCTGGTCGCCGGCAGCGGCAATCATCTCAGCATCGATCCGGTCGGTCACCGTAGGCACCAATACATCGGCGCGCTGCATCGCTTTGATCAGCTGTTCGCGGGTGAAGGGAATATCCTGCTCGTTCAGCTCGACATCGAACAGTTCGCGCATGCGCTGTTCCACTGAAGGCATCAGGTGCCGGGTTACAATCACCCGCGGGGTGTGGTCGATCGGTTTGCGGGCTGGTGCAGACTGGTGAGGCATGCCTTGCGCGCTAGAGCGGCAAGGGCGGGGCGGTCAAGCAGTTGTGCGTAAAGCATGTACACCCTGCTTGAAGCGAGCCCCGATGGCGCTGTATGCAATCGGCCATGCGCTGGTTCCTTACTCCCCTGTTCCTGCTTTGCTTTGCCATGATTGCTGCGACTACTCAGGCCCAGACGCGCGACGTGCCCTATTGGGCGTCGATCCGCGCGCCCGAGGTCAACATGCGGGTCGGGCCGAGCCAGGATTTCCCGATCGAGTGGGTCTACAAGCGGCAGGGGCTGCCAGTGAAGGTGATCCGCGTCCAGGAAGGCTGGCGGCTGATCAGCGATCCCGACGGGGCGCAGGGCTGGGTCGTTGCGCGCTTGCTCGATCCTGAGCGAACCGCGCTGGTGGTGGGCGAGGGGCTGGCGGCGATCCGCGAGGCGCCGCAGGATCCCGCCAGGCTGAAATGGAACGCGCAGCCCGGCGTTGTCGGCAAGCTGGGCAAATGCGATGCGGGCTGGTGCGAGATCGATGTCCAGGGCCGCGAAGGCTGGATTCGGGAAAACCGGCTGTGGGGCGCGGGCGAACCCTGAGGATCAATATAAAAAGGGGCGGTCCAACCCGAACCGCCCCTTTCCATCGCCGCTAGGCAAAGGTCATTCGGCTGCTCGAACGACCTTGGAAACTGCTCCGTCAGGATCGGTGGAAGTCCAGCTGCCGTCTTCTCCAATCGTCTGGGTGTAGCACACAGCGGGTGCATCTTCGCCCTCAGGATCGGCACAGAACTGGTCGCCTTCGGAAGTGTAGGTGCCGGTTACCGGATCAACCCCTTCGGCAGTGAGTGTGAAGGTGCCGTCTTCAGCCAGCGTCCAGACCGAGGCGGTGCCGTCCGGTCCTTCGACGTTATAGGTCCCGGCTACGGGTCCGCCATCGACTGCAGTGGGTGCAGCTGCCGCCTCTTCGGTTGGTTCCGGCGCCGGGGCTTCCGGCTCTGAACAGGCGGCGAGCACGGCGATCCCGGCAATCAAAACAAGCTTACGCATGCAAAAATCCTTATCTATCAATGAAACGAAGCGTTGCTCAGGCGGCGGGCACCGGCCTTACCGTCACGGGATCGCCGCTGTCTGGTGTAGCGGTGAACGAACCGTCTTCGGCAGGTGCACTTTCGGTAAAGCACATCGGCTCCAAGCCTTCCGTAGTCGGTGTGAAGCATGTCTTGCCATCAACTACGGCCCATGTGCCTTCGGCAACCACTGTGCCATCGGCTGCGGTATCCGTGTATGTACCGTCGGCGTTGATGACGGTTGTGCCGACCGTCCCGTCAGGACCTGTGGCTTCGTAGGTTCCCGGAGGCGAACCATTGGCTACGGCAACTGCAGGCGCTTCGGTTGCTGCCGGTGCCGCTGCTTCATCTTGCTCTGCGGGTTTTGCACAAGCCGCTAATGCCAGCACGGCGGCGGCGGCGATCAGTCTCTTCATTTGTGTTCCCCTCATGAAAAGGTGCGGCAATCTATTCTGCTGCTGCTGCAACCCTGACCGTTACGGTCTCGCCATCTTCTGCGGTCGAGGTCCAGCTTCCGTCTTCGCCCACTGCGCTGTTGGTCCAGCAGCGGGTTGGCTGTTCGGGGTCATCGCCTTCAGGATCGAAGCAGATCTTGCCGTCTTCCTGGGCCACCGCCCCGCTCATGGTAGCGTCACCCAGCGTCACGGTGAAGGTGCCCTCTTCGGTCGTTGTTACAGTGCCGACGGATCCGTCAGCATAGGTAACTTCAAACGTACCCGGGCCTTCGTTGGCGGCAGGTGCTGCCGCTTCTTCCGCGACCGGCGCAGCTTCTTCGGTAGCCGGTTCCGAGCAGGCGGCAATTGCTGCCAAACCTGCAACAGCGATGAGTCTCTTCATTGCGTGAATCTCCCTCGTCACGCGACCCGCGCGGGGAGATAACACACAATTCCGAGACTGCGAAATCCGGCGTTAGCTGACGAGTTCAACCGCAATCGCGGTCGCTTCGCCTCCGCCAATGCACAGCGAGGCGACGCCGCGCGTCTTGCACTGCTTTTTCAGGGCATTGAGCAAGGTCACGATGATGCGGGTGCCGCTCGCGCCGATAGGGTGGCCGAGAGCGGTCGCGCCGCCGTTGACGTTGATCTTCTCGTGCGGGATGCCGATGTCACGCATGGCGAACATGGCGACACAGGCAAAGGCTTCGTTCACTTCCCACAGGTCGACATCATCGGTGGTCCAGCCGGCGCGTTCGAGCACCTTCTGAATCGCGCCGACGGGGGCAATGGTGAAATCCTTGGGCTCCTGCGCATGCGCGGCCATGGCAACGATCTTCGCTACCGGCTGCTGGCCATTGGCGGACGCCACACTTTCGCGGGTCAGGACGACGGCGGCAGCTCCATCCGAGATCGAACTCGAGGTCGCCGCAGTGATCGTGCCGTCCTTGGCAAAGGCCGGACGCAGGGTCGGGATTTTGTCAGGCTTGCCCTTGCCAGGCTGTTCGTCGGTATCGACAGTGACTTCGCCGGCGCGGGTGGCAACGGTCACCGGCACAACCTCATCGGCAAAAGCGCCGCTGGCGATCGCTTCATTGGCGCGGCGCAGCGATTCGATCGAATAGCCGTCCATGTCTTCGCGCGTCAGCTGGTAGGCATTCGCGGTATCCTGCGCGAAAGTGCCCATTGCGCGGCCCGCGTCATAGGCATCTTCCAGCCCGTCGAGGAACATGTGGTCATAAGCGGTGTCATGGCCGATGCGCGCGCCCGAACGGTGCTTCTTCAGCAGGTAGGGGGCATTGGTCATGCTCTCCATCCCGCCCGCGACGACGTAGTCTACCGTGCCCGAAGCCAGCGCTTCGGCGCCCATGATCACGGTCTGCATGCCGCTGCCGCAGACCTTGTTGACGGTAGTCGCCTGGACCGACTTTGGCAGGCCTGCCTTCAGCGTTGCCTGACGGGCAGGGGCCTGGCCCAGGCCCGCCGGGAGCACGCAGCCCATATAGGCGCGATCGAACTTTTCCGGAGCGACTCCGGAGCGTTCGACTGCGGCCTTGACCGCGGTTGCACCCAGATCGGTCGCCGAAACATCGGCCAGCGCGCCCTGCATGCCGCCCATCGGTGTGCGGGCATAGGACAGGATGACGACGGGATCGGCGGCGGAAAACTGGGTCATGATCAAATTCCCGGATGACTGAGGTGGCAATTCGTGATGCGATCTAATGCTGCATTGCGGCAAAGGCAAATGCTTGGCCGCCCGGCATACGTATTAGCTTGTCATGCGCGGCGGCTTGCGCAAGAACCAATGGCAAATCGCAACCGAGATGCGACAGATATTTAGGAGAGACCCATGGCCGACGACCGCCGCGAAGAGCTGGAACGCATCCTCAAGCTCCAACGATCCGCCTTCAACACATCGCGCCCTGAGCCGATGAGCATGCGCAAGGACCGGATCAAGCGCGCGATGGCGCTGATCAAGGACCATGGCGAAAACCTGGCCAAGGCGATGAGCGCGGACTTCGGCAACCGCAGCATGCACCAGTCGATGTTGACCGACGTTGCCGCGACCGTCAGCGCAGGCAAGGACGCGCTCAAGCACATGGACAAGTGGGCGCAGACCAGCAGGCGTAAGGTCCAATTTCCGCTGGGCCTTCTCGGCGCCAAGGCCGAGGTCCGCTATGAGCCCAAAGGCGTGATCGGCATCCTTAGCCCGTGGAATTTCCCGGTCCAGCTGGCGTTCGGCCCGCTGATGCAGGTGTTTGCCGCGGGCAACCGCGCGATGATCAAGCCGAGCGAATTTACCGAGCGTACTTCGCGCCTGATGGCGGACCTGGTGCCCGAATACTTCACGCCGGACGAGCTGGCGGTGATCACCGGCGGGCCGGAAGTGGCGGCGGCCTTCTCGTCACTGCCGTTCGACCATCTGGTGTTCACCGGCTCGACCGCGACCGGGCGCCGGGTGATGGAAGCAGCGGCGGCTAACCTCGTACCCGTAACGCTTGAGCTGGGAGGTAAATCGCCTGTGTTCATGGGGCGCAGCGCCGATTTCGCCAAGGCGGGCGAACGCATCGCACTGGGCAAGATGATGAACGCAGGGCAGATCTGCCTTGCGCCCGATTACATCTACGTCCCCGCCGAAAACGAGGACGAGGCGATTGCCGGCGTCGCGCAAGGCGTGAAGAACATGTACCCCACGCTGCTCGAGAACGACGACTACGCCTCGATCGTGTCCGATCGCCATTTCGAGCGGCTGCAGGGGCTCGTCGAGGACGCGCGCGAAAAAGGCGCGGAAGTTATCGAGGTCAATCCCGGCAATGAGGATTTCTCCAACGCCAACATCCGCAAGATGCCGCTCAATATCCTGCGCAACGTCAATGATGACATGAAGGTGATGCAGGAAGAGATCTTCGGCCCCGTTTTGCCGGTGAAAACCTACAGCCAGATCGAAGAAGCGGTGGATTATGTGAACGAGCATGACCGTCCGCTGGGGCTCTATTACTTCGGCCAGGACAAGGCCGAGCAGGAACGCGTGCTGACGAGGACGATCTCGGGCGGGGTCACCACCAATGACGTGATTTTCCACGTGTCGATGGAAGACCTGCCGTTCGGTGGGGTGGGGCCGTCGGGCATGGGCAGCTATCACTCGATCGAGGGCTTCCGCGAATTCAGCCATGCCCGCGCGGTCTATCACCAGCCGAAGGTCGACATCGCCAAGCTGGGCGGGTTCAAGCCACCGTTTGGCAAGGCCACACAAAAGACCATTGCCACGCTGATGAAGTGAGGTTGCTTCCGGGCTTCAAGACCACAGGACTGCGCGCAAGCTGACAGGGCAGGGCCTGCACCGGATTCCGCTTCGCGCAACCAAAGTGTTATGAATTACACGATTCGTGCCCTTGCACCTTCGTTTGGAGGCGCTTAGAGGCGGGCGCGTTATTGCAGCGACGGGATCAAATCGTGGTCGACCTTAGCCAGTATCTGCCGATACTGATCTTCATCTTTATTGCGCTCGGGCTTTCCGTGGCATTCGTGTTCCTGCCGATGGGCGTGTCGCGCCTTACCGGCACACACAACCCCGATGCCGAAAAGCTCAGCGAATATGAATGCGGCTTCCCGGCTTTCGAGGATGCGCGCAGCCAGTTCGACGTGCGTTTCTACCTCGTCGCGATCAGCTTCATCATCTTCGACCTTGAGGCTGCGTTCCTGTTTCCCTGGGCGGTGAGCCTGGGTGAAACCGGCTGGACCGGCTGGATCGGCATGATGGTGTTCCTGGGCATCCTTGCCATCGGCCTTGCCTATGAATGGAAGAAGGGGGCTCTGGACTGGGAATGAGCACTTCCAGCAACAACAGCACGATCATCACTCCGCCGACCGCGCCGATCAACGCGACCGAGGCGGCGGCCATGATGCCCACTGCAAAGGGCGGCGAGGTGCGCCAGCCCGATGCGGACTATTTCCATGCGCTCCAGACCGAGGTGAATGACAAGGGCTTCCTGCTCACTTCGACCGAAGACGTGTTCCAGTGGGCACGCACCGGCAGCCTGTGGTGGATGACCTTCGGCCTCGCCTGCTGCGCAGTGGAGATGATCCACGTCAACATGCCGCGCTATGACATGGAGCGGTTCGGTGCCGCGCCGCGCGCCAGCCCGCGCCAGAGCGACCTGATGATCGTCGCCGGCACGCTGTGCAACAAGATGGCCCCCGCGCTGCGCAAGGTCTATGACCAGATGTCGGACCCGAAATATGTGATCAGCATGGGCAGCTGCGCCAATGGCGGCGGCTATTACCATTATTCCTACAGTGTGGTTCGCGGCTGCGACCGGATCGTGCCGGTCGATATCTATGTGCCCGGTTGCCCGCCAACTGCGGAAGCGCTGCTTTATGGCGTGATGCAGTTGCAGCGGAAAATCCGCCGCGAAGGGACGATTGAGCGCTGATATGGCAGTTGTTCACTCCGCCCCGAAATTCGCCAGCAATGAAGGCGTGCGCGATGCGCTGGTCGCCGCATTGGGTGACATGGTCGTGTCTTCGAAGGAAGAGCACGGCGAAATCGTGATCACGGTGAAGCGCGATGCAATCGAAACCGCGCTCAAGCTGCTGCGCGATGGCCACGAATATCAACAGCTGATGGAAATCGCCGGGGTCGACTATCCGCAACGGCCTGAGCGCTTCGAAGTCGTCTACATGCTCCAGTCGCTGACCAGGAATCACCGCGTGATGGTGAAGGTCAACACCGATGAAGCTACGCCGGTGCCGACTGTTACCACGCTATGGCCCAATGCCGGCTGGCTCGAGCGTGAAGTGTTCGACCTTTATGGGGTGACTTTCGCGGGCAATCCTGACCTGCGCCGCATCCTGACCGATTACGGCTTCGAGGGGCACCCGTTCCGCAAGGACTTCCCGCTCACCGGCTATACCGAGCTGCGCTATTCCGAAGAGGAAAAGCGCGTCGTCTACGAACCCGTCGAGCTCGCGCAAGACCTGCGCCAGTTCGATTTCCTCTCGCCCTGGGAAGGCTCCGATTACGTCCTGCCCGGCGATGAGAAGTCGCAAGAGGAGGACAAGAAATGAGCGTGCAGCTCGAACAGTCCCCCACCACCGGTGATGAGGTCATCACCAATTACACGATCAATTTCGGGCCCCAGCATCCGGCCGCGCATGGCGTGCTGCGCATGGTGATGGAGCTGGACGGCGAAGTGATCGAGCGGATCGATCCGCATGTCGGCCTGCTCCACCGCGGGACCGAGAAGCTGATCGAGTACAAGACCTACCTTCAGGCGCTGCCCTATTTCGACCGGCTCGATTACTGCTCGCCGCTGGCGATGGAGCATTCCTATGTGCTCGCGATCGAAAAGCTGCTGAACCTGGAGGTGCCGGAGCGGGCGCAATATTTGCGCGTGCTGTTCGCCGAGCTGACCCGCATCTGCAACCACATGCTCAACATGGGCGCGCATATCCTGGACGTGGGCGCGTTCACCCCGAACCTGTGGATCATGGACCTGCGCGAGGACTGCCTGAATTTCTTCGAGCGGGCTTCGGGCGCGCGCATGCACAGCGCCTGGTTCCGCCCCGGCGGCGTGCATCAGGATGTGCCGGAAAAGCTGCTGGTCGATATCGGCGAATGGCTCGACGGGCGCTTCTTCCCGCTGTTCGAAGACGCGATGAGCCTGGTGATGGACAACCGCATCTTCAAGCAGCGCAATGTCGATATCGCCGTGGTCAGCCGCGATGACGCGGTGGCGTGGGGCTTCAGCGGGCCGATGATCCGCGCGGCGGGCATTCCGTGGGACCTGCGCAAGAGCCAGCCTTACGATGTCTATGACCGGATGGAGTTCGACATCCCGGTCGGCACCAATTCGGACTGCTATGACCGCTTCATGGTGCGCGTGAAGGAAGTCTACGAAAGCGCCAAGATCATGCGGCAGTGCCTGGCGCAGATGCCGGAAGGGCCGATCGCCAGCACCGATGGCAAGGTTTCACCGCCCAAGCGCGGCGAAATGAAGCAGTCGATGGAAGCGCTGATCCACCACTTCAAGCTCTACACCGAAGGCTTCCATGTGCCGGCGGGCGAAGTTTACGTGGCGACTGAAAGCCCGAAGGGCGAATTCGGCGTCTATCTGGTCAGCGACGGCAGCAACAAGCCCTATCGCTGCAAGATCCGCCCGACCGCATTCAGCCACCTGCAAGCGATGGAATTCATGAGCAAGGGACATATGCTGCCTGACGCGACCGCCATCCTCGGCGCGATCGACGTGGTGTTCGGGGAGTGTGACCGCTAATGGCTGACCGTACTCCCGCACCCGATACGCCCGAGCTGCGCGCGCGCTGGGGCTCGTTCGAATGGACGGACGAGAACCGCAAGAAGGCCGACTGGCACATCGCCAAGTACCCGGAAGGGCGCCAGAAATCGGCGGTAATGCCGCTGCTCGATCTCGCTCAGCGCCAGGTTGGCGCGGAAACCGATACGCAGGGCTGGTTGCCGCTGCCGGTGATCGAATATGTCGCAAAATATCTCGACATGCCGGTCATCCGCGTGCTCGAAGTCGCAACCTTCTATTTCATGTACAACATGCAGCCGGTGGGTAAGTACCATGTGCAGGTCTGCGGCACGACGCCGTGCATGCTGCGCGGATCGGACGCGCTGTTCGAAACCTGCAAGAAGCGCGGCATGAGCAAGGGCCATGTCTCCGAAGACGGGCTTTGGACCCTGACCGAAGTCGAGTGCATGGGCAATTGTGCCACCGCGCCGATGGTCCAGATCAATGACGACAATTACGAGGATCTGACGCCCGAGCGTCTGGACGCCGTGCTCGATGCGCTGGCCAGGGGCGAAACGCCCAAGGCCGGTACGCAGGAGCCGGGCCGTCACACCAGCGAGCCCGCCGGTGCGCTCAGCACTTTGAAAGAGATGGTCACCGAAAACCACGATTACCGGGGGGATTGGTGATGAAACTCAATCTCTTCGTCATTCCCGCGAAGGCGGGAATCCAGCTTCAGGCAGTAGTGGCTCCGCTCTGGATCCCCGCTTTCGCGGGGATGACGAGTGCTGGAGGCCAGTCATGAACGGCGGCACTCTCGCATTGATGATCGCGGGTCTCGTTGGTTTTGGCGCAGGCGCATATCTCGCTGCGACGGGATCGCGCGAAGTGGGCATCGTGCTGATGGGCGGTGGCCTGATCTTCCAGGTGCTGACGCTGCGCCAATTGCGCGCGGCCAAAAAGGATCAAAGCGATGCTGGCTGACAAGGACCGCATCTTCACCAATCTCTACGGGTTCCAGCCCTGGAACCTGAAGGCGGCGCAGGCGCGCGGGGATTGGGACAACACCAAGAAACTGCTCGAGCGCGGGCAGGACGCGATCATCCAGGAAATCAAGGATTCCGGCCTGCGCGGGCGGGGCGGGGCAGGCTTCCCCACCGGCCTCAAATGGTCGTTCATGCCGAAGGAATCGCGTGACGGGCGGCCCAGCTTCCTCGTCATCAATGCCGACGAGTCCGAGCCGGGTTCATGCAAGGACCGCGAGATCATCCGCCACGATCCGCACAAGCTGATCGAAGGCGCGCTGGTCGCCGGTTTCGCGATGCGCGCGCGTGCGGCCTATATCTACATTCGCGGCGAATACATCCGCGAGGCCGAGGTGCTGCAGGCGGCGATTGACGAGGCCAATGCGGCCGGACTGATTGGCAAGAACGCCTGCGGTTCGGGCTATGACTTCGATGTGTTCATGCACCGCGGTGCAGGCGCCTACATCTGCGGTGAAGAAACCGCGATGATCGAGAGCCTCGAAGGCAAGAAGGGCCAGCCGCGCCTGAAGCCGCCATTCCCGGCGGGCGCAGGCCTCTATGGCTGCCCGACCACGGTCAACAACGTCGAATCGATCGCGGTCGCGCCCACGATCCTGCGGCGCGGCGCCAGCTGGTTCGCCAGCTTCGGACGCGAGAACAACAAGGGCACCAAGCTGTTCCAGATCAGCGGGCATGTAGAAAAGCCCTGCGTGGTCGAGGAAGCGATGAGCATTCCGTTCCGCGAGCTGATCGAGAAGCATTGCGGTGGCATCACCGGTGGGTGGGATAACCTTCTTGCCGTGATCCCCGGCGGTTCTTCGGTCCCACTGGTTCCTGCCAAGGAAATCATGGACGCGCCGATGGATTTTGACGGGCTGCGCGAGCTTGGCTCCGGCCTCGGCACCGCCGCCGTGATCGTGATGGACAAGTCGACCGACATCGTCCGCGCCATTTCGCGTCTTTCCTACTTCTACAAGCACGAGAGCTGCGGCCAGTGCACCCCGTGCCGCGAGGGTACAGGCTGGATGTGGCGGATGATGGAGCGCCTGCGCACCGGCGATGCGGCGATCGAGGAAATCGACATGCTGCAACAGGTCACCAAGCAGGTTGAAGGCCACACCATCTGCGCGCTGGGCGATGCCGCGGCATGGCCGATCCAGGGCTTGATCCGCCACTTCCGGCCAGAACTGGAACGACGGATACATGAGCACAACGCCAAGTTTGCGGAGGCGGCGGAGTAATGCCTAAGGTCACCGTAGACGGACAGGAAATCGAGGTTCCGGACGGCGCGACCGTCCTGCAGGCGTGCGAGCTTGCGGGCAAGGAAATCCCGCGCTTTTGTTACCACGAGCGCTTAAGTATCGCCGGTAACTGCCGGATGTGCCTCGTCGAAGTTAAGCCGGGGCCGCCCAAGCCGCAGGCATCCTGCGCGCTGCCGACTGCCGAGGGGCAGGAAATCCGCACCGACACCGAGATGGTCAAGAAGGCGCGCGAAGGCGTGATGGAGTTCCTCCTGATCAACCACCCGCTCGATTGCCCGATTTGCGACCAGGGCGGCGAATGCGATCTGCAGGACCAGGCGGTGGCCTATGGCCGTGGCGGTTCGCGCTATGAGGAAAACAAGCGCGCCGTCACCGAGAAATACATGGGTCCGCTGATCAAGACAGTGATGACCCGCTGCATCCACTGCACCCGCTGCGTGCGTTTCAGCGAGGAAATCGCGGGCGTGGACGAAATCGGCGCGCTCTATCGCGGCGAGGACATGCAGATCACCACCTATCTCGAGCAGGCGGCGGCGCATGAGCTTTCCGCCAATGTGATCGACCTGTGCCCGGTCGGCGCGCTCACCTCGCGGCCCTATGCCTTCGAGGCACGCCCGTGGGAGCTCAAGAAGACGCTCAGCATCGACGTTTCCGACGCGGTTGGCGCCAATATCCGGCTCGACAGCCGTGGGCGCGAAGTGATGCGCGCGCTGCCGCGCATCAATGACGACGTCAACGAAGAGTGGCTGTCCGACAAGGGCCGCTACATGGTCGACGGGCTGACCAAGCGCCGCCTGGACAAGGTGTTCATGCGCAAGCGTGGGAAATTGCAGCCCGCCAGCTGGGACGAAGCCTTCAAGGCGATTGCCAAGCAGCTGAAGGGCGCGAAGTCGAGCATCGCGGCGGTCGCGGGCGACATGGTCGATTGCGAGACGATGTTTGCGGCCAAGTCGCTGCTCAAGGCCTGCGGATCGACCCTGATCGAAGGCCGCCAGACCGGCATGGATTACGACGTGTCGAACCTCGCAGCGGTGAACTTCAATTCGACGCTGGCCGGGATCGAGACCGCGGATGCGATCCTGATCGTGGGCAGCCATGTCCGCTGGGAAGCGCCGCTGGTGAACACCCGCCTGCGCAAGGCCGCGAAACGCGGTGCAAAGGTCTATATCATTGGCCCGGCATGGGAACCGACCTTTCATGCGACGTTCCTGGGCAGCGACCTGTCGGTGCTGTCGAACCTGCCCAAGGACCTGGTCAAGCACTTCAAGGAGGCCGAGCGTCCCGCGATCATCATGGGCGGCGCGGCGTTGGCCAAGGGTGCGCTGCATGCGGGCCTGGCCGCGGCGGAAAAGCTCAAAGTGGTCCGTGATGGCTGGAACGGCTTCAACGTGCTGCATTTCTCCGCCGCGCGCATGGGCGGGCTGATGCTCGGCTTCGCGCAAAAGGGCGGGATGAAGGATATCGCAGCCGCCAAGCCCAAGGTGATCCTGAGCCTCGGTGCGGACGAGATGAATTTCGAACCCTTCGCGGACGCCCTCAAGGTCTATATCGGCCACCACGGCGACAAGGGCGCGCATGCGGCGGATATCGTGCTGCCCGCAGCGTCGTTTGCCGAAAAGGATGGCACCTACGTCAATACCGAAGGCCGGGTGCAATTCGCCGAGAAGGCCGTGTTCGCGCCGGGCGACGCGCGCGAAGATTGGACGATCCTGCGCGCGCTGGCCGATGCGCTGGGTGTCAATGTCGGCTTCGACAGCTTTGGCGAATTGCAGGCGGCGATGATCGCTGAGGTTCCGGCGCTCGGCGAAGAAGGCTTGGCCGATTACGGCGCACTGCCCGCTGCGCCCAAGGGGGCGAAGGCCGAAGGCGTGATCGAAGCCTATCCGATTAAGGACTTCTACCTCACCAACCCGATCGCCCGCGCCAGCGCGGTGATGCAGCAGTGCTCAGCAGAATTGCTCCGCGGCGATGAGCTGAAGGAGGCGGCGGAGTGAGCGGCTTCTTCAATTGGCTGGGCGAACTGTTCACATCGCCTACTGCTGCGTTTCAGACAGCGGGGATGTCTTACGAAGCGGCCTGGTTCTCGGCTACCATCCTGCTAATCCTCATAATCGCGCTGCCCGTTATGCTGGCGGTCGCGATGATCATCTATATGGACCGCAAGGTACTGGGCGCGGTGATGCTGCGCCGCGGGCCCAATGTGGTCGGCCCGTTCGGCCTGCTGCAAAGCTTTGCCGATGGCCTGAAGGTGTTTCTGCAGGAAACCATCATCCCCTCTGCCGCAAACAAGGGCATCTTCCTGCTCGCGCCGATCGTGACCTTTACCGTCGCGCTCGCCGCGTGGGCGGTGATCCCGTTCGACGCGAAGATGGTGCTGGCGGACATCAATGTCGGCCTGCTCTACATCCTCGCGATCAGTTCGCTCGGCGTTTACGGCGTGGTGATGGCGGGCTGGGCCTCGAACTCGAAATACCCGTTCTTCTCGGCCATGCGCGCCGCCGCGCAGATGATCAGCTACGAAGTTTCGATCGGCTTTATCCTGGTCTGCGTGGTGCTGTGGGCGGGCACGTTCAACTTGAACGGCATTATCGAGGCGCAGCGCGGCCACGGGCTGGGCGTAGTCAACGGGTTCTTCTTCAACCCGCTGCTGTTCCCAATGTGGGTGGTGTTCTTCATCAGCTGCCTGGCAGAGACCGCACGCGCGCCGTTCGACCTGACCGAGGCCGAATCCGAGCTCGTCGCCGGTTTCCAGACCGAGTATTCCTCGATGAGCTTCGCGCTGTTCTGGCTGGGCGAATACGCCAACATCCTGCTGATGTGCATGCTCAACGCGATCCTGTTCTTCGGGGGCTGGTTGCCGCCGGTGGACTGGGCGCCGCTCTACGCCGTTCCGGGCATCGTCTGGCTGCTGGGCAAGACGCTGTTCTTTTTCTTCCTGTTCAGCTGGATCTGGGCGACCGTGCCGCGCTTCCGCTATGACCAGTTGATGCGGCTCGGGTGGAAAGTCTTCCTGCCGATGAGCCTGATCTTCGTCGCGGTCATTTCGGGCTACCTAATGGCTACCGGTCACTTTGGGGGGCATTCCGCATGAGTACCGTCACCCATCTCATCAAATCGTTCACCTTGTGGGAATTCCTCAAGGCTCACGCTTTGACTTTCAAATACCTTTGGAAGCCGAAGGTGACGATCAACTATCCCTTCGAGAAGAACCCGCTCTCCCCGCGCTTTCGCGGCGAACATGCGCTGCGCCGTTATCCCAATGGCGAGGAACGCTGCATCGCCTGCAAGCTTTGCGAGGCGGTGTGTCCGGCGCAGGCGATCACCATCGAAAGCGAGCCGCGCGAAGACGGCAGCCGCCGCACCACGCGTTATGACATCGACATGACCAAATGCATCTATTGCGGGTTCTGCCAGGAAGCCTGCCCGGTGGATGCGATCGTCGAGGGTCCGAACTTCGAATACGCCACCGAAACACGCGAGGAATTGCTCTACGACAAGGCGAAACTGCTGGCCAACGGGGACAAGTGGGAGCGGGCGATTGCCGCGAACCTTGAAGCCGATGCGCCCTATCGCTAACCGCCGCCGCGAAGAGAAACAGGGGTCATGATCCAAACCTTAGCCTTCTACCTGTTCGCAGGGCTGATGATCGCCAGCGCGCTGCTGGTGATCACCGCGCGCAACCCGGTGCATTCCGTACTGTGGCTGATCCTCGCCTTCTTCAACGGCGCGGGGCTGATGGTCCTTGTCGGTGCCGAGTTCATCGCGATGCTGCTGGTGATCGTCTATGTCGGTGCGGTCGCGGTGCTGTTCCTGTTCGTGGTGATGATGCTGAACATCGATTTCGCCGCAATGCGCGCCGGGTTCATCAAGAATTTCCCGCTGGGACTGCTGATCGCGCTGATCCTGTTCCTTGAGCTGTTTGTCGGCCTGGTTGCCTATAACGCCGGCGGGATTGCGCTGGGCACGCCCGATGGCACGGCTGCACAGGGGCTGGGGCAGAGCAATATCGAAGCGATCGGCGCGCTCTTGTATGGCCGCTACATCTTCCTGTTCGAAGTGGCGGGCATCATCCTGCTGGTGGCGATGATCGGCGCGATCGTGCTGACCCACCGCCAGCGCCCCGATGGTACGCGCGCGCGGCAGGACATCGGCAAGCAGATCCGCCGCCGCCCGGAAGAGGCTACCGTCATGAAGAACCCCGAAGTGGGCAAGGGGGTCGAGCTGTGATTGCTTCCCAAAGCCCGCTCATCCTGAGCCTGTCGAAGGGTGACAGGCGCTCGCACTTCGACAAGCTCAGCACGAGCGATTTCGGGGGTCATTCATGATCGGTATCGAGCATTACATCACCGTCAGCGCGATCCTCTTCGTGCTCGGCGTGCTGGGCATCTTCCTCAACCGCAAGAACGTGATTGTCATCCTGATGGCGATTGAGTTGATCCTGCTCGCGGTGAATATCAACCTCGTCGCGTTCAGCGCTTTCATGAACGATCTGGTGGGCCAGGTGTTCGCGATGTTCGTGCTGACTGTGGCTGCGGCCGAAGCGGCGATCGGGCTCGCGATCCTGGTGATCTATTTCCGTAACCGCGGCACCATCGCGGTCGACGATGCGACGCAGATGAAGGGTTAATCGCGCCATGCATCCGATCCTCTTCATCGTATTCCTGCCCTTGCTCGCGGCCATCGTCGCGGGGCTGGGCAATCGCATGCTGGGCAATACCATCAGCAAGTCGATCACGACCGGTGCGCTGTTCATCAGCTGCGCGCTGAGCTGGCCGATCTTTGTCGGCTTCCTGACCGGCAGCATGGAAGCGAGCGTCGTTCCCGTCCTCAAATGGGTCGAAAGCGGCACGCTGTCATTCGACTGGGCGCTGCGCGTCGACGCGCTGACCGCGGTGATGCTGGTGGTGATCACCACCGTATCCGCGCTCGTGCACCTCTATTCGTGGGGGTACATGGCGGAAGATCCGGATCAGCCGCGCTTCTTCGCTTATCTGTCGCTGTTCACCTTCGCCATGCTGATGCTGGTGACGGCAGACAACCTCGTCCAGATGTTCTTCGGCTGGGAAGGGGTGGGGCTTGCTTCCTATCTCCTGATCGGTTTCTGGTTCAAGAAGCCAACGGCCAATGCCGCCGCGATCAAGGCCTTCGTGGTCAACCGCGTGGGTGACCTTGGCTTCATGCTGGGCATTTTCGGCACTTGGCTGGTGTTCCAGACGACTTCGATTCCCGAGATTCTTGCGGCCGCGCCGGGCATGACCGGATCGACCATCGGCTTCCTCGGCTACCGTCTGCACACGATGGATATTCTTTGCATCCTGCTGTTCATCGGCGCGATGGGCAAATCGGCGCAGCTTGGCCTTCACACCTGGTTGCCGGACGCGATGGAAGGCCCGACGCCGGTTTCTGCGCTGATCCACGCGGCGACCATGGTGACCGCGGGCGTGTTCATGGTCTGCCGCCTCTCACCCATGTTCGAAGCCGCGCCGGTGGCGCTGAGCATGGTCATCTTCGTCGGGGCTGCGACTTGTTTCTTCGCCGCCACGATCGGCACCACCCAGTGGGACATCAAGCGGGTCATCGCCTATTCCACCTGCTCGCAGCTGGGCTACATGTTCTTCGCCGCCGGCGTCGGAGCCTATGGCGCAGCCATGTTCCACCTCTTCACCCACGCCTTCTTCAAGGCGCTGCTGTTCCTTGGCGCGGGCTCGGTGATCCATGCGATGCATCACGAGCAGGACATGCGCTATTACGGCGGCCTGCGTAAGCACATCCCGCTCACCTATTGGGCGATGATGGCGGGCACGCTGGCGATTACCGGTGTGGGCGTGCTGGGCGTGTTCGGCTTTGCCGGCTTCTATTCGAAGGACGCCATCCTGGAGGCCGCCTTTGCGCGCGGCACCACGATGGCAACCTTCGCCTTCTGGGCGGGCGCGGTCGCGGCGCTGCTGACCAGCTTCTACAGCTGGCGGCTCGTCTTCCTGACCTTCTACGGCAAGCCGCGCTGGATCGAGAGCGAGCATATCCAGCATTCGGTCCACAAGACGCCGGAGCAGGCGGGTGAGGACACCACCGGCGGCTATCACCCGCATGAAAGCCCGCTGTCGATGCTGATCCCGCTCGGCGTCCTGACTGTGGGCGCGGTGTTTGCCGGTTTCGTGTTCAAATATCCGTTCATCGACGGCTCGGCAGAGGTTGTGAACGGCGCGTTCTGGGGCGGCTCGATCTATTTCAACGAGAACCTGATCCACGCGCTGCACGGTGTGCCGCTGTGGGTAAAACTGACCGCGACGGTGGTAATGATCCTCGGCTTCGTGACCGCGTGGTTCGCCTATATCAAGGACACCTCGATCCCGGCCAAGTTCGTCGAGCAGTTCCGCGTCGTCCACCGCTTCGTCTACAACAAGTGGTATTTCGACGAGCTCTACAACGTCGTCTTCGTCAAGCCGGCGTTCTGGCTGGGCCGCATCTTCTGGCAAAAGGGCGATGTTGGCACGATCGACCGCTTTGGCCCCAATGGCGCCGCCTGGCTGGTGCAGCAGGGCGCGGTTGTCGCCAAGAAGGTGCAGTCCGGATATCTCAATAGCTACGCGCTGATCATGCTGCTCGGCCTGGTCGCGGCAATTACCTGGGTGCTCTTCTGATGGGCGGGTTTCCGATCCTTTCCGCGATGCTGCTGGTCCCGCTGGTGGCGGGTATCGCCTGCTTCTTCCTTGAGGCGCAGGCTGCGCGGATGACCGCGCTGGTGGCGACGCTGGCCAATTTGGCTCTGGGCGTGGTGCTGTGGCTCAACTTCGATATCGGTGGGCCGCAATGGCAATTTACCGAGACGGCGCCGCTGTTCGCAGGCTTCGAATATGCGCTGGGGATCGATGGCATCGCCCTGATGCTGATCATGCTCAGCGTGTTCCTGATGCCGATCTGCATCCTTGCGAGCTGGGAGGCGATCACCAAGCGCGTCGGTGAATACATGGCCGCCTTCCTGATCATGGAAGTGCTGATGATCGGCGTGTTCGCCGCGCAGGACATGTTCCTGTTCTACATCTTCTTCGAGGCGGGCCTGATCCCGATGTACCTGATCATCGGCGTATGGGGCGGGGACAACCGGATTTACGCCAGCTACAAGTTCTTCCTCTACACGCTGCTCGGCTCGGTCCTGATGCTGATTGCGATGTTCTGGATGGTGAACACCGCCGGCACGTCAGACATCCCCACGCTGATGCAGTATGATTTCCCGCCAGAGGCGCAATTCTGGCTGTGGCTGGCCTTCTTCGCCAGTTTCGCGGTGAAGATGCCGATGTGGCCGGTGCACACCTGGTTGCCCGATGCGCACGTGCAGGCACCCACAGCTGGCTCGGTGATCCTGGCGGGCGTGCTGTTGAAGCTGGGCGGATACGGTTTCATCCGCTTCAGCCTGCCCATGTTCCCCGAAGCAAGCGCGCAGCTGGCCTGGCTGGTCTTCGCGCTGTCGATGATCGCGGTCGTGGTCACCAGCCTGATCGCGCTGGTGCAGCACGACATGAAGAAGCTGATCGCCTATTCCTCGGTCGCGCATATGGCGATTGTGACCGCAGGCCTGTTCGCCTTCAATGTGCAGGGTCTGGAAGGCGCGATGATGATCATGCTGGGCCATGGGCTGGTATCGGGCGCGCTGTTCCTGTGCGTGGGAGTTATCTACGACCGCCTGCATACGCGCGAGATTGCACGTTATGGCGGGCTCTCGATCAACATGCCCTATTACGCCTTGTTCTTCCTGCTGTTCACCATGGCCAGCATCGGCCTGCCCGGCACGAGCAATTTCATCGGCGAATTTTTGGCTCTCGCCGGCATCTACAAGGTTTCGACCTGGGTGGCGTTGATCTGCACCACCGGTATCATCCTGGGGGCGGCCTATATGCTGTACCTCTATCGCCGCGTCGCTTTCGGGGACCAGAGGAACGCCGATGCCGCCGCCATGCTCGACCTTGACAAGCGCGAATGGGCGATGCTCGCCCCGATTGCTGCCGCAGTGCTGTGGATGGGTGTCTATCCGGAAAGCTTCCTCGCCCCGATGCGCCAAGACATCGCCGCGCTCGAAGCGCGCCTCGCGCGCGCCGCGCCTGAAGGAGACAGCCAGCTTGTGATCGGTGAGCCGACCGGCGTGATCGCCAACGAAATGCCCCACGCCAGCGAAGAGCATGAAGCGGAGGGAGCCCACTGATGGACTTTGCAACCTCCTTCGCCCTGATCGCCCCCGAACTCGTTCTCACCGGAACGGGCCTGTTCCTGCTGCTGGTTGCGGCGTGGGGCGGGGACAAGCGCGCACAGCTCAACACCTGGCTGGCATGTATCGGCCTGTTTGTGGCGGGCATCCTGCTGGTGCCGATCCTCCATGACGGCCTGGTCGGTCCGGCAACTTCGGCATTTGGCGACCTTATGCGCGCCGATGCCTTCTCGGCCTTTGCCAAGGCGCTGATCTTCCTTGGCGCGATCGGGTGTTTGCTTGTCGCCCCGCCGCACTTCAACCGCCTCAATGCCATGCGCGCCGAATATCCGGTGCTGATCGTCTTTGCCGCGCTGGGCATGAGCATCATGGTTTCGGCGGGCGATTTCCTGACGCTGTATGTCGGGCTGGAGCTCAACAGTCTTGCGGCCTATGTGCTTGCCTCGATCCTGCGCAATGATGACAAATCGGCTGAAGCAGGCCTGAAGTACTTCGTGCTCGGCGCGCTCGCTTCGGGCATCCTGCTTTACGGCATGAGCCTGCTTTACGGGTTCACCGGCAGCACCAGCTTTGCCGGCGTTTCCGCCGCGATCAGCGGCGAATTGTCGACAGGCGCGCTGTTCGGCGTGGTGTTCGTGCTGGTGGGCCTTGCGTTCAAGATCTCTGCCGTGCCGTTCCACATGTGGACGCCCGATGTCTATGAAGGCGCGCCTACGCCGGTGACGACCTTTTTCGCCACGGCACCCAAGGTCGCGGCCGTCGCGCTCCTTGCTCGCGTGGCACTGGAAGTGTTCGGTAGCCAGGCCGATGCTTGGCGCCAGATCGTGATCTTCCTCGCACTCGCTTCGATCGTAGTCGGCGCATTGGGCGCGATCGGACAGCAGAATATCAAGCGTCTGCTTGCCTTCTCTTCGATCAACAATGTCGGCTTTATCCTGATCGGCCTTGCCGCTGCGACGCCGCAGGGCGCCAGTGCGATGATGGTCTATCTGTGGATCTACATGGCGATGTCGCTGGGCAGCTTCGTGGCCGTGCTGATGCTGAAGGATGCCGACGGCGCCCCGGTCGAGGAAATCTCCAGCATGGCGGGCATGGTGCGCGAGCAGCCGCTGCTGAGCTGGTGCCTGTTCTTCCTGATGCTGAGCCTGGCGGGTATTCCCCCGCTGTTCGGCTTCTGGGGCAAGTTCGTAGTGTTCCAGGCGGCGGTGCAGGCAGACATGATCTGGCTTGCCGCTCTCGGTATTGCTGCGAGCGTGATCGGCGCTTTCTACTACCTCAAGGTCTGCAAGATCATCATGTTCGACGAGTCTGCGGGTGTAGTAACCGGCACAAGCAATGCGAGCCATTGGGCGGTGCTGGGGATCACCTCGCTGATCATTTCGCCGCTGGGTTATTTGCTCACGCCCTCGCTGGGTGACCTCGCAGGCAAGGCGGCAAGCGCGCTGTTCCTGGCGGTGTGATCACCTACGTCGAGCAAACCGGCTCCACCAATGCAGACCTGCTGGCGCGACTTGGCGCGGGCGAGGTTATGCGTGAA
Organism: Altererythrobacter sp. BO-6; assembly: GCF_011047315.1. Lineage (NCBI taxonomy): Bacteria > Pseudomonadati > Pseudomonadota > Alphaproteobacteria > Sphingomonadales > Erythrobacteraceae > Altererythrobacter > Altererythrobacter sp. BO-6. Next base: position 135,208 of record NZ_CP049259.1, read on the forward strand.
GGTGACTGGCTGGTCACCAAACGCCAGCTGGCCGGGCGCGGGCGTCAGGGCCGCACATGGTTCGACGGCGCTGGCAATTTCATGGGCTCGACCGTGGTGCGTCCGGCAGCGAGCGATCCGCCCGCGCATACGCTGGCACTGGTGACGGGCCTTGCAGTTTACGAAGCATTGCTGCCGCTGTGTCCCGATCCTTCATCCTTGATGCTCAAATGGCCCAATGACGTGCTGCTGGCTGGCGCCAAGCTGGCGGGTATCCTGCTCGAATCCGCCAATGGCGCGGTTGTGGTGGGGATTGGCGTCAACCTGCGCTCTGCTCCCGATCTGCCCGATCGCAAGACAATTGCCCTGTCGCAGGTAACGACACCGCCTTTGCTGGAGGATTTCGCGCAAGCCCTCGCAAAGTCGTTCGATGCCGAACTCGAACGCTGGCGCAGCCATGGCACAGAGCTGCTGCTGCGGCGTTGGCAGGCAGCCGCGCATGGGCAGGGGACACAGCTCAAGGTCCACGATCCCGCGGGCGGGGTCGTCAGCGGCGCGTTTGCCGGGCTCGATGCCAGCGGCGCCTTGCTGTTGCGGCTTGCGGATGGCAAGACGCACACCGTCCACGCGGGTGACGTGGTGATCGATTAAGGAACGGGCGATGTTGCTGGCAGCCGATGTCGGAAATACCAATGTGGTCTTCGCGCTATTCGATGGGAGCGAAATCAAAGCGCGTTGGCGCATCGCCACCGATCCGCGCCGCACCGGTGACGAATATGCCGTGTGGCTGCTGCAATTGCTCAGCATCGAAGGTGTCGACAAGAGCGCGATCAAGCAGATCATCGTCGGCTCGGTGGTGCCGCGTGCGGTCCACAATCTGACTGTGCTGGCAGAGAAATATTTCGGGGTTACGCCGCTGATCGCCGGGCAGGGCGATGCCGACTGGGGCATCGCGGTGGATGTGGACGAGCCGCGCTCGCTGGGGGCGGACCGTGCGCTCAATGCCATCGCTGCGCACGCGAAATATGAAGGCGATTTGATCGTCATCGATTTCGGCACCGCGACGACCTTTGACGCGATCGATTTCACCGGCGCCTACAAGGGCGGGATTATTGCGCCGGGCATCAACCTGTCGCTTGATGCGCTGGTCAACAATACCGCGAAACTGCCGCGCATCGCGATCCGCAATCCCGGCAGTGACAGCGTGATCGGGCGCAACACCGAAGACCAGATGCTGATCGGCGTGTTCTGGGGTTATGTCGCCATGATGGAAGGGCTGATCGCCCGCATGCGCGATCAGATTGGCCGGCCGGCCAAGGTTGTCGCCACCGGAGGGCTGGCCATCCTGTTTGACGAACATACCGACATTTTTGACGCGGTTGACGCCGATCTGACGCTGGAAGGGCTCGCCATCCTTGCAGGGCGCGCCAAGGGCTGACACAGGCCACTCATGAAAAAGGATTTTACCCCGGAACAGGAGTTGCTGTTCCTTGCGCTAGGTGGATCGGGCGAGATTGGCATGAACGTCAATCTCTATGGCTGCAACGGCAAATGGCTGATGGTCGATCTGGGAATGACCTTCTCAGGCGAGGAATATCCGGGAATCGACCTGGTCTTTGCCGATCTCGAATTCATTGAAGAACGCGCCAAGGACCTGCTCGGTATCGTGCTGACGCATGGGCATGAGGATCATATCGGCGCAGTGCCCTATTTCGCGGCTGACCTGGGCGTGCCGCTGTATGCCACGCCGTTCACTGCAGAACTGGTCCGCCGCAAGCTGGAAGAGGCAGGGCTGGAGGATTCGATCGATCTCTACGTCATCGAGGATGACCACGGCGAATTCAGCCTCGGCCCGTTCAACATTACCTATATCCCGCTGGCGCACTCGATTGCCGAAGGCAATGCGTTGCTGATCGATACGCCCTACGGCCGCATCTTTCACACTGGCGACTGGAAGCTCGACGAAGAGCCGATCATCGGTGAGCCCACCACCGAGGAGGAACTCGCCGCGATCGGCGATGAAGGCGTGCTGGCACTCGTGTGCGATCTGACCAATGTGTTCAACCCCAAACCCAGCGGATCCGAAGGGGCGGTGTACCGCTCGCTGATGGAAGAGGTGGCGAGGCATGGCGGCAGGCGAGTGGTGGTCACCACTTTTGCCTCCAACGTTGCCCGTCTTCAGACACTGGGTGATGTCGCGCGCGAAACCGGGCGCCAGCTGTGCGTGGCGGGTCGCTCGCTCGACCGGATCATCTCGGTGGCGCAGGAAAACGGCTATCTGCAGGACTTCCCCGAAACCGTCGATTTCGACACGGCGATGGGCCTGCCTCGCGGTGAAGTGCTGATCATCGCGACCGGTGGTCAGGGCGAGCCGCGCGCTGCACTCGCGCGCATTGCCGAGGGCAATCATCCGATCGAGCTGGTGCCGGGCGATGTGATCCTGTTCTCAAGCCGGCAGATCCCGGGCAATGAGCTGTCGATCGGGCGGGTGATGAACCAGCTCGCCGCACGGGGTATCGTGATGGTGACCGATCGCCAAAGCGCAATCCATGTTTCCGGGCACCCGGGGCGCCCCGAACTCGAAGCACTTTATGGCTGGCTACGCCCGGAAATCCTCGTCCCGGTCCATGGCGAAATCCGCCACATGCATGAGCAAGCCCGGCTCGGGAAGGCCAATGGCATTCCGGTCAACATCGTTCAGAGCAATGGCGATATCGTTCGCCTTGCGCCCGGCGCTCCGGGAAAACTGGCGGAAGTACGGGCAGGGCGGCTTGTGCTTGATGGCGACATCATTGCGCCCGCGGATGGCGAGGCAGTCACCATGCGGCGGCGGATCGCGCGTGACGGCCTCGTTTTCGTCGTGCTTGACCAGAGGCTTGAGCCGGTGATCGAAGCGCTGGGCCTGCCGCTCGATGAAGACATGCCTGCCTTCATCCTCGAAGCGGTCGAGGATGTGCGCAGCGCCATCGGCAGCTTGCGCGGGTCGGCAGCACGCGACCGTGAGACGGTGAAGGAAGCCGCACGGCTTGCTGCCCGCCGCTGTGCGCAGCGCTGGTCGGGCGTAAGCCGCAGGTGCGGGTCATGATGTTGGGTGAAGCACAATGATGCAGTGGACCTCCATCCTTGCGATCTATGCCTTGTTCTGGGTGATGACGGCTTTTGTCATGCTGCCGTTCGGCGTGAAGACGCATGATGAGGCGGGAATTGAGAAAATTCCGGGGCAGGCGGACAGCGCGCCGGCAAATTTCCAGCCGGGCCGCCACGCGCTGCGCGCGACTTTCATTGCGGCGATCCTGACCGGGCTTTACGTGCTCAATTACCAATATGGCTGGATAACGGCGCAGGATCTGAATTTCTTTCCAGAGCCACCGGGGTCCGCAGAAACGTCAAGCTAGATCAGCTGCGCAGGCGTTCGATCGACTGTGCTAGGGCGACGTAGAGTTTGCCCATGTCCGAACTCAGCAGCGTAACGCCCAGCGCATTGCCGTCCCTGGTCGACAGCACCGAACGCAGCATGCTCTCGAAATCATGGATGTAACGGCTGACATGCTCGCGGAAATCGTCATCTGCTTCGTATAGTTCCAGGATCTCGCGTGCTTCCGCATTGTCGACGAGGCGAACGGCACGGCGCGTGAAAATCCCGCGATCGCCCTTCAGGTAGGCTGCCCATGCGGTGTCGGTGACATCCTGCGACAGCCCCTTCGAGATATCGATCGCGTTGGAATTGAGGCTTTCGGTGATCAATGCGATCCGCCGCGAGAAATCATTGTCGACCTGTTCCTGCGCCTGTTCGCGTGCGCGGGCAACGCGCTGCTCCAGATTGCCGGCCAGTTCGTTCACCTTGGCCAGCTGGTCGCGCAGGCTGGTTGTGATTTCACGCCCGGTTTCAGAGACGCGAAGATTCGCCTGTTCGATCCGCTCGACCGCGTGCACGCTTTCCTCGCGCAGTGACTGTTCGATCGCTGCGCTGGCCTTGGCCCCGATGGCACGAGCAAGCCCCACAAGCCGCTCGTTCGCGCCGCTTTCAAGCGCGGCAAAGGCGTGCCGGGTGGCTTCCTCAAGCTGGACAATCGCGGCGCGCAGTTCATCGCTGGCGCGCTCGGAAACCCGCTCGCTTTCGCCCTCGATCTCGCCCAGCGCTTCGCGCACGGCGGCAAGGCGCGTCAAGCTCTGATCGGCGCCCTCGGCAAGGCGCGCGGTCAGCGACGAGATCTTCTGCTCGGTTTCATCGAGCGATTGCTGGGTGGTGATGACGTAGTCCGACAAGCTGCTGCCACCGTCGCGTGCCGCCTCGACTGTGCCTTTGAGCATGACGGCCCGTTGCTCCACGTCGCTTAGTTGGCTAGCTGCTTTTCCGATCGCTGCCGGCAGCGCTTCGCGGGTTTCACGCGCGCCCGACTGGATGATTTCGAGCAGTCGGATGCCGGATTCGGTCAATTCTGACAGGGTTGCGCCGGTGGTTGCCAGTTCTTGCCGGCTCGACTCAAGCCGGGACGAGATATCGCCAAGCCCGCCTGCCAGGCTGCTGCGGGTCTGCTCGGCCTGCACGGTCACGCTGTCCAGGAGCGCGCCAAGCTGGTCGAGCTGGGCCGAAACTTCCGAGCCATGGGTGACCAATTGCTGAAGCCTGGTCATTTGCGCCTCGGTGCGTTCCGATAGCATCTCGTCGAGCTCGGTCAGGCGCTGCGCCAACACTTCGCTTGCCTGAGCCTCGCGCAGGTCGAACTCGTCCTGACGGCGAGCGATATTCTCCGCAAACTTCGCGTCGTGCGCAGCCAGCTTGGCGACAACGGCTTCGCTTTCCTGCTCCAGCGCCTCGACCCGGCGGCGCCCGGCGGCAACGGCGTGCTGGTCAAGCTGGTCGATCTTGCCGATAACCTTGGTAAGGTCGGTATGCAGCCGATCGCGATGGCTATCCATCAGCGATGCAGCGTTGTGCTGCGCCTGGTCGAGCGCAGCGCTGACGCCCTGCATTTCCTCGCGCAAGCGCGCAATCTGCGCTTCAAAGCCGGCAATCCGCGCCACTTCCTCGCGTTCGAACTCGCTCGCCAACTGGCTGACCAGATACTTGAGTTCGTCCGCCCGGCCGCGCATTGCAGCCAGCGCGCTGACTTCGCGCCCGTCAAGCTCGACCCGGAATTCGTCGCTCTTTTCGGCCAGCGCCGCGAATCGGGCAGTGGTCGCCTGATCGACCGCGGCGAGTTCCTGCTCGAATTTTGCCAGCGTGGTTTCGACCTGTTGCGACAGAGTGGCTACTTGCGCCCCGCTTGCTTGCCCGAATTCATTGAGCCGTTCGAAGCCGGCGACCAGCTTGTCGAGCTGGTCATGCGCGATGCGGCCTGCCTGGCCAATCTGGTTGGAGACGTCGCGCGTAGAGGCCGCAATGACCGGTAAGTCATCGCGCAATTTCGCCATATTCGCCAACGCCGTATCGCTGACAGTTGCGATTGCTTCGACCTGAGCACCATTGGTTTGCACTAGCGATTGCAGTTCACTCGCATGGGTCGATAACCGGTCGCTGGCGATCCGTCCGAAGGATTCCAACTCGCGCGACTGCGCGGCGAGGAACTCACGCGCCAGTGAAAGCTCTCGGTTCACGATGGTCATGCGATTTTCCAGCGCGGTCGCCTCTTGCCGCAGGAGCAGTGCCGTATCCCCGAACCTGACGGCTTCGCGGCGGCTCAGCCGCATGGCCAGCAGCCAGATCGAGCAGACGAGCAGGGTGGGGATCGCCCAATTGACCAGCAACACCACCGCGCCTTGCGGTTCTGTTCCGGCACGCAATTCAGACTGGAACGTCCAGGCGAAGAATGCCGTCCAGCCCGCAATCGCAAGGATGGCGGCTGTCGGAACCAGCCAGTCAATCCACCGGCGGCGCGGGGCGGGATCTTCTACCAGATCGCTCCACTCTTCCTCCAGCGTAACTGGCTCTTCGCCTTGCGCCGCGGCAGTTGCTTCCGGCGCGTCCTGCGTTCCCTCACGGCCCACGGCCCGGATATGCGATCCATTGGTCATTCGGGGAATCTAGCTGAATTTGAAAAAGGATAAACCCCGCTTTAACCCTTGTTCGCATATCGCCGTGGGCATGGCTTATGAAAGCGGATCCCTGGATGCGACACTGGCAGCGGCGGCGGGCGAAGATATTGCCCTGCTGGCCGAATTGCGCGGCGCGCTGGTCGAAAGCGCCGAGCGCCAGCTTGACCTGCTGCGCCGGGCCCGTTGCGACGGCAATTGGCAGGTCGCGGCAATGCGGCTCAAAGGGCTGGCAGCCACGTTTCACGCGGAAGAATTGCTCACCGCTTCTGAAGAGGCGCTTGCGGCCGTTCCCGGCGAACCGGGAGCGCTGCGCCGTATCGAGCAGGCCATCCAGCATCTTGGTGGCCCGGGCACCCGCCCGAATTTCGCCTGATCGCCTGAGCAAAGCCGCAATCGCCCGCTTGGCAGGCGTGGCTTGCTCCGCTTATGGTTCCTCTATCAGACGGGGGAACCGCCGCGATGCGCAGCGCATTGCTATCGACACTGGAGACAACGCAGGCAGGCAGGCCGCGCGCTTTTGAGCGCCTTGGCGGGCGGCCGCTGATCGCATGGCAGGTCGATCTGGCGCGGGATCTCGGCTGCCAGCGGATAATCTGCCTGGCGGAGCGTGAAACCGAGGCGCTAGGTGATTTGCGCGAGCAGGTCGAGGCCGAGGGTCTGGATTTCCAGCTTGTCCGCGGACCTTTGCCTTTGGTGAGCCTGCTATCGGCCGACCAGGAACTGGCCGTCTTCGCTGACGGCCTGGTGGCCGATCGTGGAACGCCTGGCAAGTGCGTTCAACAGCACGCGCGGGGTGCTGGCGCTGCCGGCAGAGGAGGGGCTGGCAGTCGGTTTCGAGCGAATCGACGCAGACCATGCCTGGGCCGGGGTGCTCGTGGCGCGTGCTCGGATCGTCGAACAACTGGCCGAGATGCCGCCTGATAGCGACACCATATCGGTCTTGTTGCGCCTGGCATTGCAGGCCGGGACCCCGCTCATTCCGCTTCAAGCCGAGGTAGTGCACAACGGCGAGTGGCTGCTGGTGACCGAGCGCGCGGCCCTGGCGCAGCGGGAACAAGCGTTACTCGATCGGAGTGTCGAAAGTGAGCTGTGGCTCGCGCCCGGGATTGCGGCGAGCAGCCGGGTGGCCCGGCGCCTTGCCCCTGATGCGCTGGAGCGCGGGCCGGCATACGCTTTCGCTACAGGTGGCCTCGGGCTGGTCGGCGCGCTCGCCCTGGCCCAATTCTCCATGCCGGTAGCGGGCTTATTGGTGTTCGCGCTCGCCGCATTTGCCCTTGGTATTGGTGGGGTACTGGATCGCCTAAAGGCCCGCTTGCGTGGCGTCGGCAAGAGCGCCGGGCGAACCGATTGGCGGCGATTGGCTCTCGATGGCGTCCTTGCCGCCCTGCTGGCCATGCCGCTGGAGCAGGGGAATTTGCCGGAGCGTTTCTTCCTTCCCGTGATGCTGCTCGCACTGCTGCGGCTCGCCGAAACGCTTGCGCCTGAGCGGTGGCGCGCCAGTTGGCAGGATCGCATCCTGCTTGGTGCTCTTTTGCTTCCGGCAGCGTGGTTTGGCGTGCTGGATCAGGCACTTGCGGTATTCTGCTTATTGACTGTCGGCTCATGCCTGTTTTTTCGCGGAAAAATTGAGATAACGCGCGCTTAACCAAGCCGCGCTATGAGCAGGCGATGAGCGAGGCTGTGATGACACCACAGGAAGACACGCGGGCAAGCGACGCCTTGCGCCAGGAACTGGCGCGGGGCGACCATGCGCTTGCCGGCGTCGCGCCGGTGTTGAGCCATTTGCTCGCATCCACCGGACAGGCATTTGTCAGCGAAGACGTGCTGGCGCGGATGCGCGGGATGCTGGCTGATCTTGCCCGGCAGGTGCTTGGTGCGCAGGCCGCTGCGGCCGGTTCTGCGACGCCGCCGTCAGCCGATGCCGTGGCGGACCTCGCCGGACGGTTTGCGGCCAGCAGCATCCTGGTAAGCCATTGTTACGCAACGGCGATGGAATGCCAGTTGGGTGAACGGCTCGAACGAAGCGCAGCAATCGACCAGGTGCTTACCCCCTTGCTGCAGGAGCTGATCGCGTCGGCTGACGAGCATGTGGCAGAGCTCGCGATGACGACGATGAGCGCGCAGGCAAGGTTCGTGCAGGCCCAGCGGCGCATGGCGCTGCCGCTGACGGAGCTTCCGGCAGAACTGTTCCTGGAAACGCTCTCGATTGCGCAAGCCGCCGCGACCGGCGAGAGCGCAGAGCCTGCAGCACGGGCCGCCCAACAGCTACGCGAAGGCTTTGACGAGAGCCAGGCGAGGCTGGGGTTGCTCATTCGCCTGGTCGGGACCATGGCGGGCGGGGTGCGCGCTGCACTTGATCTCGAGCATGCCGGGCTGGCACTTTTCGCGACTGCATTGGCGCGCCTTTCGCAGCAACCGCGCGAGCTGGCGATCCTTTCTTGCCACGAACGCCAGCAAGTGCGCCTTGCCCTGGCACTGAAAGCTGCCGGGTTGAAGACGACCGACATCGCGCGCCAGTTTGCGCTGATCCATCGCGATTTCAGCCTGCCGGGCGGCATCGACGAAATTTCTCCGGAGCAGGCGGCGGCCCTGCTCAAAGGGACTGCTGCGGGGCGCGGACGTTAGGAACATGGTCGCACCCAATGCCTTGTTGGCCGCGCGCGGCATGACCGATGGCGACGATCGCCTCGTCACCGCCGATCAGCCGCTTGCCGAACTGCAGCAGCGCTGCGGCGGGCAGGTGCCGGGGCGGCTTGCCGTACCCGAATTGCTCGTCCTGGTGCGGCATGCCCGCCACTTGGGGCTGCGCCTCGCGCGGGAGTTCGCGGCCCGCGACGGGGAAGGGCAGATTTCGGGTTTCGTCAGGATCAACCCGGTGCAGCCGGAACGCGGGGAAGGCTGCGAAATCCTGATCGAGAATTGGCGCCGCGAGGGCCTTGGCAGCGAAGACGATCGCGATGCGGCGGAGCGGCAGGATGCAATCGATCGGGCAACTGCGGAATTCACCGCCCGGCTCGACAGCAAGCAACGCCTGCTGGCGGCCGAGGGGATTGCCGCCGATCTGGCTCAGTTGATCGCCGAGACGAGGCAGCATGCCGGGAAACCATGGGTCGAATATGTCGAGCTGGTAGGAATATCGCATCGCCAGCCGCTCCATTGGCGGCTGCTTGACGGAGCGAAGTGTCGCGTGCCGGGTTCGCCGCGCGACTGGCATGCGCGCTTGATCCCGCTGGGAATTGAGGCCGCGATGCCGCGCGGCTTTGAACTTCTCCTCATCGCGGCGCAGGCGTCGCCCTTGCCAGCCAGAGCGGGTGAAACGAAGGCGCCGGGCGGATCAAACCTGATCGGTGCTGCGCTGATGCCGGCCTTGCGTGAACCGGTGGGCAGGATCATGGCCAACGCCGAAACGATCCGCTCGCGCCTCGCTGGGCCCCTGCGCGAGGAATATACAGCTTACGCCGGGGACATTGTCGCAGCCGGGAAGCACCTTTCAGCTCTGCTCGACGATCTGGGTGATCTCGAGGCTGTCGAAGCGCCCGGATTTAACGCCGCAGCGGAGGCCATCGATCTGGCACAACTGGCGCGAGATGCAGGGGGGATTCTCTCGGCAAAGGCGCTTGAAAAGCGGATCGAACTGGTCGTTCCGGCCGACGATGTGGCCTGCGCAGCCAGCGGCGAAGCGCGGCGAGTGCTGCAGGTGCTGCTCAATCTGGGCGGCAATGCCATCAATTATTCGCCGGTCGAAAGCCGGGTAGAGCTTTCGGTTGGCGCCTGGCGCGGCGGACGACCGAGCATCAGCGTGCGCGATCAGGGGCCTGGCCTAAGCCGTGAGCAACAGCAGCGCGCCTTTGTGAAGTTCGAACGGCTCGGCCGCTCTGGCGACGGTGGATCGGGGCTTGGTCTCTACATTTCGCGCCGCCTGGCCGAAGCGATGGGCGGCGAACTGGTGGTAGAAAGCGAGCAAGGCAAGGGCGCCTGCTTCACGCTCGTCCTGCCCAAGCAAAAGCCGGAAGCCTAACGCGCGATCCGGCCCGAACTCCACAGCAGGATCGCGCCGACCAGCACGGTGATACCGCCGTAAAGGGCCCAGCTGCGATCGGCCAGCATGAAGCTGCTGGCAGGCCACATGACGATGCCGAGGCCCTGCAAGGTCCACAGCCCGCCGGACAGGACCAGCGCGACCCCGAACACCTGAAGGGCAATTTTGAGGATGCGCTTTCCCATGTCTATTCTCTATCTTTAGCGCTGGCCGAGCGGGATGTAGTCGCGCTCGGTCGGGCCGGTGTAAAGCTGGCGCGGGCGGCCGATCACCTGGCCAGGATCGGAAATCATCTCGTTCCACTGTGCCACCCAGCCGACAGTACGGGCCAGAGCGAAAAGCGCGGTGAACATGGTGGTCGGGAAACCGATCGCCGAGAGGATGATACCCGAATAGAAGTCGACATTTGGGAACAGCTTCTTTTCGATGAAATATTCGTCGCTTAGCGCCAGTTCTTCAAGCCGCAACGCAGTTTCGAACAGCGGGTCCTTGACCTTCAGCGCATCGAACACTTCGCGCACGGTCTTCTGCATCACCGTCGCACGCGGGTCATAGTTCTTGTAGACGCGGTGGCCGAAGCCCATCAGGCGGAACGGATCGTTCTTGTCTTTCGCCCGCTCGATGTAATGCGGGATGCGATCAGGCGTGCCGATCTCGCGCAGCATGTTGAGCGCGGCCTCGTTAGCGCCGCCATGTGCTGGTCCCCACAGGCAGGCGATGCCAGCGGCAATGCAGGCAAAAGGATTGGCACCCGACGAACCGGCCAGGCGGACAGTCGACGTCGAGGCGTTCTGTTCGTGGTCGGCATGGAGGATGAAGATCCGGTCCATCGCGCGTTCGACTTCCGGAATGACCTCATAGGGTTCGGCGGGAACGCCAAAGGTCATCTTCAGGAAATTGCCGGTATAGCTCAGCGAGTTATCCGGATACATGAAGGGCTGGCCGATTGAATATTTGAAGGCCATCGCAGCGATCGTCGGCATCTTGGCGATCAGGCGGTGGCTGGCGATCTTGCGCTGCAGCGGATCGGCAATGTCGGTGCTGTCATGATAGAATGCTGACAGTGCCCCGACCACGCCGCACATCACCGCCATCGGGTGCGCGTCGCGGCGGAAGCCCCGGTAGAACTGCAGCAGCTGCTCATGCAGCATGGTGTGGCGGCTGATGGTGTAGGTGAAGTCGTCGAACTCGTCGGCAGTGGGGAGCTCACCGTTGAGGAGCAGGTAGGCGACTTCCATGAAGCTGGAGTGTTCGGCCAGCTGGCCGATCGGATAGCCGCGATGCAGCAGCACACCTTCATCGCCATCGATATAGGTCAGCGCGCTTTCGCAGCTGGCGGTCGACTTGTAGCCCGGATCGAAGGTGAAAGCCCCGGTCTGGCCGTATAGCTTGCGTATATCGACCACATCCGGCCCCACGCTTCCTTCAAGGACGGGGAATTCGTAGGTCTGGCCACCCAGTTCGAGCTTCGCGTGTTTGTCCGCCAACATTCGTCTCCTTCTATTCCGCTCGCGATCAGCCTGCCGCAACAGCCTGCGCGTCGATCCGTGCCAACGCTTCTTCCCGTCCCAACAGGACCAGAACATCGAAAATACCGGGCGAGGTTGTCGTCCCGGTAAGCGCTGCGCGCATCGGCTGCGCGAGCTTGCCAAGGCCCAGTTCGAGTTCCTCGGCGAGTGCTTTCGTACTGGCTTCGAGCGCTTCGATTGTCCAGTCATTTTCCGCGCGCAAACGCTGTGACAACAGGCCAAGCAGCTGGCGCGATTCGGTGTCGAGCAAGGCCTCCGCCTTTTCGGTCATTGCCAGTGGCCGCTGCTGGAACAGGAAGGCAGCCCCTTCGGCCAGTTCCAGCAGGTTTTTCGCCCGTACTTTCAACACCGGCATGGCTCGGGTCAGCAACTCATGATCGACCTCGCCCGCGATCATCGGTGCGCACAGCTGCGCCAGGCGCGCGTCGTCGGCTTCGCGGATGTAGTGACCGTTGAGGTTTTCGAGCTTCTTGATGTCGAAGCGCGATGCGCTCTTGCCCACGCCGTCGAGGTCAAATGCTTCGATTGCTTCTTCGCGTGTGAATTCTTCGCGGTCTCCATGGCCCCAGCCAAGCCGCAGAAGATAATTGAACAGTGCCTCGGGCAGGATGCCCATCTCGTCACGATAGTTTTCGACGCCCAGGGCGCCATGGCGCTTCGAAAGCTTGGCACCGTCCTGTCCGTGGATCAGCGGGATATGGGCATAGATCGGGTCGCTCCAGCCGCCTTCGATCTGGTCCATGGCGCGGTAGATCGGCAATTGCCGGAACGCGTTGTTCAGGTGGTCGTCACCGCGGATCACGTGGGTCACGCCCATGTCATGGTCATCGACCACGGCTGCGAGCATATAGGTAGGCGTGCCGTCGGCGCGCAGGATGATGTAATCGTCCAGTTCGGCATTCCGAACCGTTACCTCTCCCTGGACGCGATCATGGATAGTCGTTTCGCCTTCTTCGGGCGTCTTCAGGCGCACCACGAAGGGTGTGCCCGCCGGGGCCTCTGACGGGTCGCGATGGCGCCAGCGCCCGTCATAGCGGATTGGCTCCTTGGCGGCGCGCTGCGCGGCGCGCATTTCTTCCAGTTCCTCCTGTGTGGCGTAGCACTTGTAGGCAAAGCCATGCTCGAGCAGTTTTTCCGCCACTTCCACGTGCCGTGAACCCCGTTCCGACTGGAAGACAGGTGTTTCATCATAGTCGAGGCCTAGCCAATCGAGACCGTCCAGGATGGCATCGATCGCTTCCTGCGTGGAACGCTTGCGGTCCGTATCTTCGATCCGCAACAGCGCCTTGCCGCCATGGTGGCGCGAAAAGAGCCAGTTGAACAATGCCGTGCGCGCCCCGCCGATATGCAGGAATCCGGTGGGGGAAGGTGCAAAGCGGGTGACAACCGTGCCGGTGCTTGCGCCGCTTTCGCTTGCCATAAGTCCTTGTTTCCTTTCCAATGCGCCGATGGCGACACCTCTCACGCCAGCGGTGCCCTTTGGGGATGGTGCCAACAGCGCCAATGCTGCAGTGCAGCGCCATTGGCGCATGGCACCGCGCTTGTCCAGCGTGGTGGATGCGGCCGAACAATTCCTCGATAATTCCCGCTTTGACCGGGCGCCATGGCTGACGGTCGCCTTTGCGCTGGGGATCGCTTGCTGGTTCGTGCTCGATAACCCGTGGCAATGGACGGCGGTTATGGGCGCGAGCCTGCTCATGGCCCTTTCAGGACTTGCACTCTGGCGTGATCGGCCGGATGGGCCAGGCAGGGTCGCGGTAAAGACGGCGCTGGTTTCGCTCGGGTTGGTATTTGCGGCCGGAGTTGCAGTGATCTGGGCCCGTTCGGAAGTGGTTGGGGCCACGCCATACGACTATCCGCGAGTGGAACTGCTTGAAGCCTATGTGCTGGAACGTGAGGATCGCCCGGCCGAACAGCGGATCCGGCTGACACTGGCGATCCGCGACGCCGAAACCGCGCAAGCCCGCAAGGTGCGGGTAAATGTCCCGGTTGATCAGGCATCCTCCGCCATGACCGAGGGGGCCGTGCTGCGCCTGCGGGCACGGCTGATGCCGCCTGCGCCGCCGATGCTGCCGGGCAGTTATGACTTCTCACGCGCGGCCTGGTTCAAGGGCTTGGCGGCAACCGGCAGCACGATCGGACAGGTAGAGGTAGTCAGGCCGGCTGCAGAAGAGTCCGGACTAGCCGGCGTGCAGCGCATGTTGGCCGCGCATGTCAGGGGGCAGCTTGAAGGTGCGCCGGGGACGATCGCGGCAGCTTTTGCCAGCGGCGATCGCGGCGCGATTTCTGCGGCAGACGAAGATGCGATGCGCGATGCCGGGTTGACCCACTTGCTTTCGATTAGCGGGCTGCATGTCAGCGCGGTGATTGCCGCGGCGTACCTCTTGGCGCTGAAGTTGCTGGCGTTGTGGCCATGGCTCGCATTGCGGGTGCGACTGCCAATCGTCGCGGCGGGGGCGGGAGCGCTGGCCGGGATCGGCTATACCTTGCTGACGGGTGCGGAAGTGCCCACAGTGCGCAGTTGCATTGCTGCGCTGCTAGTTTTGACGGCGCTTGCGCTGGGGCGCGATGCCCTTTCCTTGCGGATGGTGGCAACAGCCGCGTTTGCGGTTTTGCTGATGTGGCCAGAGTCGCTCATCGGCCCGAGCTTCCAGATGAGTTTTGCGGCGGTTCTGGCGATTGTTGCGCTCCACAATGCGGAATGGGTCAAGGCATTCCTTGCACCGCGCGAAGAGAGCTGGCTGGCCCGAACCTTCCGCCGCGGGGCGATGCTGCTGATTACCGGCCTTGTGATCGAGATAGCGCTGATGCCGATCGTGCTGTTCCATTTCCATCGCGCCGGGGTTTACGGCGCCTTTGCCAATGTCGTTGCCATACCGCTGGTGACCTTCGTTTCGATGCCGCTCATTGCGCTTGCGCTGGTGCTGGATCTGGCCGGGCTTGGAGCGCCCGCGTGGTGGCTGGTGGGGCAGTCGCTCGACCTGTTGCTTGGCATTGCGCACTGGACCGCGGGGCAGCCCGGCGCAGTCAAGCTGATGCCCCAGATGACCGGGCTCACCTTTGCGCTGTTCGTCGCAGGCGGTCTGTGGCTGGCGTTGTGGCAGGGCAGGCGCCGCCTGTTCGGGCTCGTGCCTGCCAGCATTGCCACGGCGATGCTGCTGGCAACGCCGATTCCGGACCTTCTTGTTTCCAGCGATGGCCGCCATGTCGGCATTGCTTTGCCGGCCAGCGATACCCAGCCTGAGCGGCTGCTGAGCCTGCGCGACACACGTTCCGACTATGCCCGGGACAATCTGCTGGAGCTTGCCGGGATCAAGGCCGATCCTGTGCCGCTGGATGAATGGCCGGGTGCACAATGCAGCGCGGATTTCTGTGCGATCACGCTGGAGCGCGGCGGACGCGAATGGCACTTGCTGCTGGCCCGCAACCGCCTGCAAATCGAGGAACGGGCATTGGCCGCAGCCTGCGAGCGTGCCGATATCGTGGTGGCCGATCGCTGGCTGCCCCGATCATGCAAACCGCGCTGGCTCAAGGCCGACCGGCGCTTCCTCGAACAATCGGGTGGCCTGGCCATTAGCCTTTCGCGTCAGCAGATCGACAAGGTCGCCGATCACCAGGGTGACCATGGCTGGTGGCGCGCCGGTGCCGAGGAGTTTGGGGACAGGGCCCGGCGCGCAAATCGGACTCAGTGATAGCGGCGCAGAAGCCCTGCCAGTTTACCCTGCACAACTACCTCGTGCGGGGCGTAGATCTGCGGTTCATAGGCGCCATTGGCCGGATCGAGGCGGATCATGCCGTTCTCACGGCGCAAATACTTAAGCGTCGCTTCCTCATTGCGGACCAGCGCCACGACGATTTCACCGTCGCGAGCGGTGTCGGTCCGGCGCACAAGCGCATAATCGCCGTCGAAAATCCCGGCCTCGACCATCGAGATCGCCGGAAACCTCAAGCGCGTAGTGCTCGCCCGGGCCGAGCAGCGCAGCAGGCACCGGCATGCTCGACTGGCCTTCCAGCGCCTCGATCGGCGCACCGGCAGCGATCCGGCCATGCAGCGGAATCTCGATCACGTCATTGGCAGGTTCGCGCACCGGCGGGGCAGAACGCGCCGCTACCACCGCGTCATTGGCTGGCGCAGCATGCCGCGAGGCAGGCACCGCATCCTCGGGCATCTTGATCACTTCGAGCGCGCGAGCCCGATTGGCGAGGCGGCGGATAAAGCCACGTTCTTCCAGTGCCGAGATCAGCCGGTGCACGCCCGACTTGCTCTTGAGGTCGAGCGCTTCCTTCATTTCCTCGAACGAAGGCGAAATGCCCGTTTCCTCAAGCCGTTGCTGGATGAAACGGATAAGTTCGTGCTGCTTGGCAGTCAGCATGGCGAAAACCTCCCTTGGCCGCCTGTTCCACGCTCAACCGATATGGTGAACGAATGCGGAACAATTAGGCAACCCGATTCGCCAAGTCAAGCAATTCCGCCATTTTCGAGAAGGTAGACCGGAACAGATGTTCCCGCTTCGATCCCGTCTGCACCGGCCGGGCGGTCAATCAGGCAATTGGCTGCGGCCAAGGCAGCCAGCGCCGATGAGTCCTGCGAATCGGCGAGTTTGACGCCCTCTCCTTCCCACACGGCACGCAGGAACTCCCGCCGGGTCCCAACCGGCGGCAGGTCGCATCCCGCCGCCAAGGTCGCCTTACGGGGCAGGGGGATACCGCTTCCCATCGCTGCGCGAACCAGCGGCAACACGAAGAGGAAGGCCGTGACGAAGCTCGAGACCGGATTGCCCGGCAGGCCGAAGATCACTTGCGATCCGCGCCTTGCCACCATGATCGGCTTGCCCGGCTTCATCGCCACCTTCCAGAAATCGAGCTGTGCCCCCCACGCGTCCAGCGCGGGGCGAATCAAATCATGGTCCCCGACCGACGCCCCGCCGGTAGTGACAAGGATGTCTGCAGCCTCTGCTTTCGCCAGCGCCGCGGCCAGCGCGTCGCGATCATCAGGCACCGGTCCGATTCGCTGGACCACGCAACCGAGCCCGCCGAGCATGGCTGCGATCATCGCCCCGTTGCTTGCCGGGATCTGGTGATCGCCGCACGCGCGGGGATCCGCGGAAAGCTCGTCTCCGCTATCAAGCACCGCCACCGTGGGAGCCTTGCGGACCGGAAGCTGTGAATGGCCCGCGCTGATTGCCAGCGCGATCTGCGCCGGCCCTATCCGCGTACCGGCGGGCAGGACCACATCGCCCTCGCAAAAGTCGAATCCGCGCTTGCGCACATGGCGACCTCTTGCTGGATTCTCTTGGGTGTGGACAAGGTCGGGCAGGACCAGTTCGGCATCCTCCTGAATCAGCACCCGATCGGCCCATTTGGGCATGTGCGCGCCGGTCGAGATGCGCACGCACTGGCCCCACATCAGATTTCCGTCGAACGGCGCGCCCGCGCGGCTTTCGCCGACGATCCGCCAGCTGCCGA
The DNA here is from genome assembly GCF_011047315.1 of Altererythrobacter sp. BO-6. Lineage (NCBI taxonomy): Bacteria > Pseudomonadati > Pseudomonadota > Alphaproteobacteria > Sphingomonadales > Erythrobacteraceae > Altererythrobacter > Altererythrobacter sp. BO-6. Next base: position 152,257 of record NZ_CP049259.1, read on the forward strand.
CGCCGCACAGCGCATAGCCGTCCATCGCGGAAAGATCGGCCGGGGGCTGGGTGCGCAGGGCAACGAGGTCCTCCGCCAGATAGCGCCCCACCGCTTCTGCGGCGGCAACCTGTTCGATCGGCATTTGCGGTGCCAGCGCCAACATACGCGCCTGTGCCTCTTCGAGGGTAAGCATCGCCCCCATCTTCAGTCGGCGATCCAGTGACCCGATTTGCCGCCCAGCTTTTCGAGCAGGCGGACTTCACCGATCACCATGCCCTTGTCGAGTGCCTTGGCCATGTCATAGATTGTGAGAAGTGCAATGGAAGCTGCTGTCATTGCTTCCATTTCCACCCCTGTCTTGCCCGTCAGCGAAGCCGTGGCACTGACCCGGACCCCATCCGGCTCAAACGCGAAATCGACATCAACGGCATCCAGGCTAAGCGGGTGGCATAGCGGAATGAGGTCGCCGGTTTTCTTTGCCGCCATGATCGCCGCAATCCGTGCCGCACCAAGCACGTCGCCCTTGGGCGCGTTACCCGCCTTGATCGCCTCAAGCGCTGCTCCGCTCATGCGGATAATCCCGCCTGCGCGCGCCATGCGCGCTGTCGCCGGCTTGGCGCCGATATCCACCATCCGCGCGGTGCCGCTTTCATCGAGATGGGTCAGGCGCTTGCTCATATATTTTTCAATACCTTGCTTCGATCAGGCGAGGGCGATGGAACACATGGAACACGGCCCAATGCTCAAAAAACTGGCCGCTTGCGATGGCGCAGGCAAGTAGCGGTTTGGGGAGGGTGGAACGACCGACATGCCCGCGATTATGCCGCAAGACCGGCGCGTAGGACAGCCTAGCCTTGCAGCAGGGTGCGGGTTGCCGCCTCGACATCGTCCTGCCGCATCAGGCTTTCCCCGACGAGAAAAGTGCGCACCCCGGCTTCGGATAGGCGAAGGCAGTCGGCATGGTGGTTGATGCCACTCTCGCCGACCAGCAGCGTGCCGACGGGAGCCAGCGGAGCGAGCCGCTCGGTGGTGGCAAGGTCGGTAACAAAGGTCTTCAAGTTGCGATTGTTGACCCCGATCAGCCGCGATTTCAACGCATGAGCGCGTTCGATCTCGGCTTCGTCATGCACCTCGACCAGCACGTCCATCCCGCGTTCGATCGCGGCAGCCTCGATCTCCGCCATCTGCGGATCGTCGAGCGCGGCAACGATGATCAGGATCGCGTCAGCCCCGATCGCGCGCGCTTCAGCGACCTGCCAGGGATCGACCATGAAATCCTTGCGCAGGACAGGCAACTCGCAGGCCGCGCGTGCGTCGACCAGGAAATCCTCATGCCCCTGGAAATAGGGCGCGTCGGTCAGCACGGAAAGGCACGCCGCGCCGCCCGCCTGATAGGCGCGGGCGTGGTCAGCCGGGTGGAAATCCTCACGGATCAGGCCCTTGGAAGGCGAGGCCTTCTTGATTTCGGCGATCAGGGCAAAGCCGCTTGCGGCGCGCTTTCGCAGCGCTGCCTCGAACTCGCGCGGGGCGGATTGCCCCGCGGCATCATGGTCGAGCGCGGTGACGGAACGCTCCGCCCGACGCTGAGCCACTTCCACGCGCTTGTTCGCGCAGATTTCTTCAAGCTTGTTCATCAGCGTGCGAGTTCGATCCAGCGCGCGAGCAATCGTGCCGCCTTGCCGCTGTCAAGCGCTTCGGCGGCCATTTCGGTGCCCGTGCCCCAGTCATCGGTCTTGCCCGCTACTATCAGGGTCGCTGCCGCGTTGAACAGTACCGCATCGCGATAGGGGCCGGGAAAGCCTTCCAGCAGTGCTGTCAGAGCGCGGGCGTTATGCGCCGGGTCGCCGCCACGGATTGCTTCGACCGGGGCGTGTGGCAGCCCCGCCTGCTCGGCCGAGATGCGCCGCATTTCGAATTCACTGCCAGTTACATCGGCCAGTTCGTTGCCGCCTGCCAGGCTCAGCTCGTCGAGCCCTTCGTCGCCCGAAACGATGTAGGTCCGCTCCGTGCCAAGCCGCGCCTTGGCATCGGCATAGATCGGCACATAGGCCGGGCGGGCGATCCCGATCAGCTGGCGCCTGACCCCGGCGGGGTTGGAGAGCGGGCCCATCAGGTTGAAGATCGTGCGTTTGCCCAGGCGTTGGCGGATGGGCTGGATACGGCCCATCGCCGGATGGTGGTTCTTGGCGAACAGGAAGCAGATACCGATTTCGGCCAGCGTCTTTTCTGCCGTGCGCCCGGCGGCATCCATGTCGAGGCCGAGGGCTTCGAGAGTGTCTGCTGCTCCTGACTTGGACGAAGCAGCCCGGTTGCCATGCTTCGCCACGGGTACGCCGCAGGCCGCCACGACCAGGCTGACCGCAGTCGATACGTTGAGCGTGTGGTGCCCGTCTCCCCCGGTGCCGCAGCAGTCGACCGTGCCTTCGGGCGCATCGATCGGGATCAGGCGGGCACGCAGGGCTCGCGCAGCGCCGGCGATTTCCTCGGCAGTCTCGCTGCGCTCTGTCATCGCCAGCAGGAAGCGCGCGATTTCCTCGTCGCTCGCGTCACCATCAAGAATCCAGCCGAACACTTCTTCGGCTTCGGTTTCGCTCATGTGCGGCACGGCGAGTGGCAAGTGCTTCATGCCGTTTCCTTCGCTTCGATCCCGCACAGTTTCAGGAAATTGGCCAGCAGCGCATGGCCGTGCTCGGTTGCGATGCTTTCCGGGTGGAACTGAACGCCGTGGATCGGCAGCTCGCGGTGGCGGAAGCCCATGGTGAAGCCATCGTCCGATGTGGCGTTGACCACCAGCTCTGCCGGCGCATCCTCCACCACCAGGCTGTGATAGCGGGTGGCGGTGAAGGGCGAGGGCAAGCCCGCGAATACGCCCGATCCGTCATGACTGACCGGCGAGGTCTTGCCATGCATAAGCCCGCCGCGCCGAACGGTGCCGCCGAAATGCTGGCCAATTGACTGGTGCCCCAGGCATACGCCCAGCAACGGCTTGCCCGCGTCCGCACAGGCGGCGACCAGGTCCAGGCTGATCCCCGCCTCGTTCGGTGTGCAGGGGCCGGGCGAGATCAGGAAACCGGCGGCATTGGTCTGGATCGCTTCGCTGGCCGAAAGCGCGTCATTGCGCTCGACCCGCACCTCCGCGCCCAGTTCCATCAGATAATGGACCAGGTTGAAGGTGAAGCTGTCGTAATTATCGATGACCAGGATCATGGGGATGCCGTCGCCCGTTTCGTCACGACAATCAAGGGTCCGATTGACGCGCCATTGTCGAGCCGCTCGATCACCGGGTCCCACAGCGCCGACACGCCGCCATCAAGATAGAGCGCATTGGGCGTCTTGAGCTCATCGCGGAAATAGCGCGCCAGCTGGCCGAAACTGATCGGCGCTTCGGAAATGACGAAGTGCGCCTTGCCCTCTGCATCTACCCCTACGCCGTTGCGGATAGCGCGAGAAGGCCCGTCATCCTGGAATTCCGGATGCAGCTTACCGTCAATCACCAGCATCGGTCCGGATTGCGTGCCGAACTGCGGCCGAGCGCCGACATTGGCGAAGAAGCTGTCTGCGGTGCGGATTTCCCATTTGCCGCCGGTGCCGAAGAACACGCCGTTGGGCTTGAGGTAGAAATTGCCTTGTCCGTCGCTGCGATCCAGCTCTTTCAGGCGCTCGCCCTGCTCGACGTAATAGCCGATCGGCTTGCCTTCCCCGTCGAACATGCCGGCATTGGTGGCGAATGCGACGACCCGGGCCTGCTCACCCAGTGCCGCGCCATAGGTCTTGAGCGAGCGATAGAGCGTGCCCTCCGGGTCAGCCAGCACTGTGGCGATCGCATGCTTGGCCGGATCGGCGACGCAATGGGTAAGTGGCACGCCTTCGAAGGTGGCGACTTCGCAGGCCGATGCCTGCCGCCGCAATTGCACCCGCTCTTCGGACTTCGAGCCGATTTCCGTACGCGTCACGGGCTCGCCGCCCTGGATTTCGCACCCGGCCAGCACCAGAAGCGCGGCGGTTATGGCGAGTGCGTGCTTCATTGCCCGAACTCGGCTTCGCCAGCGACCCGCGCCGCTTCGCGCGCAGCCGCAATCAGCGCGCCGGCCTTGGCCTTGCATTCGGCGAGCTCGTAATCCGGATCGCTGTCAGCCACGATGCCCGCGCCAGCTTGCACATGCATGGTGCCATCCTTGACGACTGCGGTGCGCAGGACGATGCAGCTATCGACGGAGCCATCGGGCGCAAAATACCCTACACCTCCGGCATAGGCGCCGCGCGCCTCCGGCTCGAGCTCGGCAATGATCTGGCACGCGCGGATCTTGGGCGCGCCGCTGACAGTTCCGGCCGGAAAACCGGCGAACAAGGCATCGATCGCATCATGCGCGGGATCAAGTCGCCCCACCACATTGCTGACGATGTGCATGACGTGGCTGTAGCGTTCGATGGTGAAGCTATCCGTTACGGTAACCGTGCCGCGCGCGGCCACCCGCCCGACATCGTTGCGCCCGAGATCAAGCAGCATCAGGTGCTCGGCCCGTTCCTTGGGGTCGGCGAGCAGGCTCGCCTCGTTGGCGACATCCTCTGTTGGAGAGCCGCCACGCGGGCGGGTCCCGGCGATCGGGCGAATGGTCACTTCGCCGTCGCGCACCCGCACGAGGATTTCCGGGCTGGAGCCGACCACGGCGAACCCGGGCAGGTCGAGGAAATAGAGGAACGGCGAGGGGTTGACGCGGCGCAGCGCACGGTAAAGCTCGATCGGCGGCAGCGGGAAGGGGCAGGTGAACCGCTGCGCCAGCACCACCTGGAAGATATCTCCGGCGGTGATGTAGTCCTTGGCGCGCAGGACCATGGCCTTGTAGTCGTCGGCCGGCATAACCGGCTCAAGCGCCATTTCGGGCAGGTCCGCCGCGCGAACCCTGGCCCCAGTGGAGCTGCCAAGCCGCCGCAATGCCTCGTCGATCCGTTCGCCCGCGCGCTCGATCGCTGTATCTGCGTCGCCAGCCTGCCAGATCGGAGCCACAACGAACAGAGCATCCGTTAGCCGGTCGAACACCAGGATCAGGGTCGGCCGCACAAACAGCATGTCAGGCAAACCAAGCGCACTTTCCGGGGCACGGGGGAGGTGCTCCACCAGCCCCACGGTCTCGAACCCGAAATAGCCAACCAGGCAGGCAAGCGCAGGGGGCAATTCGTCAGGCACGTCAATCCGGCACGAATCCGCCAGCGCCCGCAAAGCGGCCAGGCTGCCTTGCTGGCATGGCGCGAAAGCGCCGCGATCGTGCTGCCACGCGGAGTTGATTTCCGCAGCATCGCCGCTGGCGCGAAAGACCAGGTCCGGATCGAGGCCGAGCAGGCTGTAGCGCCCGCGAACTTCCCCGCCTTCGACCGATTCCAGCAGGAAATCGCCGCGCTCTGGCTCGATCAGCTTGGCCGCCGCCCCAACCGGAGTTTCGGCATCGGCAATGACCTTGCGCCACACAAGCGCCGGTTTGCCCGCGGCAAGCATGCTGCGGGCGGTGGCGGCATTGGCTGGCGCATGGGTTGCTGCAACCTGCGGCAAGAAGCCCGGCTCCCTTAGTTTTCGCCGGTCAGCTGGCGCCGCACGGCATCCACTGCGGCCTGGTTGGTCTCGACCCCCAGCTCGTTGCGCATGGCTTTGGTCAGCTGGTCCGCCAGTTCGTCGGCGATCGGACCGCGAAGCTGCTGGCGTGCGGCAATGATCAGCGGATCGTTTGCTGCCACCTGCGGCGTCACGATGTCATCGAGGTCCACCACGAACCAGCCGATGTTGTCCGGCGCTTCCAGCCGCTTGGTCGTGCCCTCCGCCATGCTGAACATCAACGCCAGCGGCGGGGCGATCTGCTGGCCGCGCGAAAGCAGGTCTTCGCGGCTCATATCGAGCCGGTCTGGCGCAGGGAGCGACTTGCCTTCCTGCTGCATCGCGGCACCCAGCGCGGCGCCCTTGCGCACGCGATCCATGACGCGATCCGCCGCGGCGCGTGCCAGCTTTGCGCCTTCCGTCAGACGCCAGTCGAGCACGACCTGCTGACGGATTTCGCTGAGCGGGGCAGCAGCCGAAGGTTCGATATCGGACACTTCGAAGATCATGAAAGTCGAGCCTCGCACGACTTCCGCAACCTGCGGTTCGCCTTCGTCCATCTGGAACGCGGTGTTGACCGCGCCCGCCAGCAAGGGCGGAACCAGGGCATTCCCCTGGCCATAGATGCGCCCGTCAGCGGTGATCGCCGGGGAGGTCAGCACGGTAATGCCAAGCTCATCGGCAACCTGAGACAATGCCGCCCCCTGATCGATTTCTTCCTCGATCCGGGCGCCGAGGTCAGCCGAAGCGGCGGCCCGCTTTTCCGTGGTGAGCGTTGCGCGGATTTCCGGCGTTACCTGTGCCAGCGTCCGTTCGGCGACGCGGTTGATGCGATCGACCCGCATCACGTGCCAGCCCAGCGAGCTGCGGGCCGGTTCTGCAATGCTGCCCTGAGTCGCCGCAAAGGCAGCCTTGGCCACCGCTTCACCCGCTGTGCCTGCCAATGCGGCACGGTCAACCGGGCCAATCGACGTGGTGCTGAAGCCCGCTTCGCGGGCAACCGTGGCCAGCGCCGCACCGCCGGCAACGCGCTGGCGAATGGCATTGGCGGCTTCCTGCGTCGGGACGATCAGCTGGGTGAAGCTGCGATCCTCGCGCGCCGCATATTGCGCGCGGTCGCGCTGGTAACGTGCAGCGATTTCCGCATCGGTCGAGTTCGCTTCATCGCCAACGCTGTCAGTGCCGAACGTTGCATAGCGGATCACACGACGTTCGGGGCGGATGTAATTGTCGCGATTCGCTTTGTAGAAATCGGCAAGCTGCTTTTCGCTCGGCTCGCCTTGCGGTGCGAAGGCCGCTGCCGGGACAAAGCCGATCGCCCCCACGCGCCGCTCGCGCAGCAGCGAGGCATAGCGCTGCGCCATCTTCTGCGGCATCTGCGCCCCGCTGACGCCTGGCGTGATGATCTGGCTCGCCAGGAGGCTGTCGGCAAAGTCATCGCGCACCATTTTCTCGGTCAAACCCTGTTGGCGCAGTGCAGCCTGGAAAGCGTCATTGCTGAAGTTTCCGTCTGGTCCGCGAAATGCCGGAATTTGCAGGATCTCGCTGTTGATCAGGTTTTCCCCAGCGCGCAGTCCATATTCGCGGGCATAGGTGCCCACCGCATAACGGTCGATCAACTGCCTCAGCACCTCGTCAAGCCCGCCCTGAGCGATGAATGAGGGCATGGTGATCGTCGGCTGCTCGCGGCGGACCTGGTCGACTGCGCTGCTCACTGCGCGGGCGAATTCGGCATTGCCGATCTTTTCATCGCCTACCACCGCTACCCGGTCACCGCCGGAGACGCCGCCGAATGTCGCCTGGTTCGCCACGTCGCTGCTGGCGAAGGCCAGCGCAATCAATCCAAGGAAGCCCAGCGTAATGCCGAGGCCAAGCTTTGAGCTGAAAAATCTGCGAAAGGAATTGATCATGTGGTCCGGAATCCAGAACTGGGCGCGTCGCAATGATACGGGCGCAGGAATGTTTGACGGCGCTTTATCGGGCCAGATGCCCGCCCGCAACAGCCGAGACGGGTTCTTGTTGCAACAGTTGAGAAACGATTTTGACTGGATCGGCAAGGTCCGCTAGCGGGGCCCGCCCGGCCAACCATATAACAATCGACCGGATTCGTAGAAAACAGGAACCTCTCCATGGCCGAACGGCCCTATATTGTCGGAAACTGGAAAATGAACGGGACGCGCGCGATGCTTTCGGAAGCGCGCGCGATCGACCGTGCGGCGCAGCGCCATATGAAAGTCGAAGTGGCACTGGCGCCCCCCTATACGTTGATTCACGCCGTTCACCGCGAAGTCGAGCAGATCGGCGTCGGCGCGCAGGATTGCCATCCGGGTACCGATGGCGCCTTCACCGGTGACATCTCCGCCAGCATGCTGGCCGATGCCGGGGCGAAGTTCGTCATCGTCGGGCATAGCGAGCGCCGCATGGGGCACGGCGAAAGCAACGAACTGGTGCGGCAAAAGGCGCAGGCGGCGCTCAGCGCCAGCATGCGGGTGATCATGTGCTGCGGCGAAGACGCCGAGACCCGCAAGGCCGGCCGGGCCATTCAATTCGTGACTGAACAGTTGACGGCATCGCTTCCCGAAATGGCAGATGCTGCAGAAAAGCTGACAGTGGCCTATGAGCCGATCTGGGCGATCGGGACCGGCAACAATGCCACGCCTGCCGATATCACCGAAATGCACCGCGAAATCCGCGCATTGCTGGTCAAGCTCTATGGCGAAGAGCAGGGCAAGGCAGTGCGGATCCTCTATGGCGGATCGGTGAAGCCGGAAAACGCCCGCGAAATCCTTTCCGCCGACGAGGTTGGCGGCGCATTGGTGGGCGGGGCAAGCCTGACCGCCGACAGCTTCATGGGCATCGCGCTCGCTGCGGGCGATCCCTTGGACAATTGAGCCGTCGCTCCACCCTTGTTCTATTCGCTCCGCGCCCCTAAATGCGCTGGCTGAAATCGAGAGTTGGTATTCATGTCGCTATTTCTGTTCCTCACCGTCGTCCAGGCCCTGGTCGCAGCCGCGCTTGTCGGCGTGATCCTGATGCAGCGTTCCGAAGGGGGCGGGCTCGGGATTGGTGGCAGCCCGGGCGGCCTGATGGGTGCGCGCGGCGCGGCTGACTTCCTGACCCGTTCCACCCGCTGGCTGGCGATTGCTTTTGTCACACTGTCGATCGCGCTTGCCGCTGTCGCGGTTGAAACGACCGGTGGCGATGAAATCAGCACCACGCTCGATCGCACGGTAGCGCCTGCCGCTCCGATTGACCCGCTCGCGGTTCCGGCACCTGCACCTGCACCGGCTGAACCGGCACCGGCCGACCCGCTCGGCGGCACCGCCGAGTAACCTTTTTCGCCGCGCGGTTGTGGATTGCAGCCTTTGCCGCGATCCAAAGCGCTTGCCACGAATCCGTTTCACCGCTTAAGGCCCGACTCCCATGGCGCGGTACATATTTATCACCGGCGGCGTGGTCTCCTCGCTCGGAAAAGGTCTCATGGCAGCAAGCCTCGGTGCTTTGCTGCAGGCACGCGGCTACAAAGTCCGCATTCGCAAGTTTGACCCCTATCTCAATGTCGATCCGGGCACGATGAGTCCGTATCAGCACGGTGAGGTCTACGTGACCGACGACGGGGCGGAGACCGATCTCGACCTGGGCCATTACGAGCGCTTTACCGGCGTTTCCGCGCGCCAGAGCGACAACATCACCTCCGGCCGGGTCTATCGCGACATTATCGCCAAGGAACGGCGTGGCGATTACCTTGGCGCGACGGTACAGGTGATCCCGCATGTGACCGACGCGATCAAGGAATTCGCGCTCGCCGGGCAGGAGGATCACGATTTCATCCTGTGCGAGATCGGCGGGACCGTGGGGGATATCGAATCGCTGCCGTTCATGGAAGCAATCCGGCAGCTGCGGAACGAGCTGGAACCGTTCCAGACGGTCTCGGTCCACGTTACGCTGGTGCCCTATATCGCGGCAGCGGGCGAGTTGAAGACCAAGCCGACCCAGCACTCGGTGCGCGAACTGGCCAGCCTCGGCATCAAGCCCGATATCCTGCTGTGCCGCGCCGAGCATCCAATCCCGGCCGGCGAGCGCCGCAAGATCGCGCAGTTCTGCAACGTGCGCGCTGAAGCGGTGATTCCTGCGCTCGATGCGCCGTCGATCTATTCGGTGCCATTGCAATATCATCAGGAAGGGCTGGACGCAGAAGTGCTGCGCGCCTTCGGTATCACCGATGCGCCGGAGCCTGACCTTTCGGCCTGGGACGATGTGACCGATCGCTATTTCAACCCGGAAGGCGAGGTTACGATCGGCGTAGTGGGCAAATATGTCGGCTTGCCCGATGCCTATAAAAGCCTCAACGAAGCGCTGGTCCATGGCGGGCTGGCCAACCGGGTCAAGGTCAACATCAAGTGGATCGATGCCGAGATCTTCGAGGGTGATGATTCGGAGATCACATCCAAGCTTGAGCCGCTCCATGGCATCCTGGTGCCGGGCGGTTTTGGCGAACGCGGCAGCGAAGGCAAGATCGCGAGCGTGCGCTTTGCACGCGAGCGCAAGGTTCCCTTCTTCGGCATTTGCCTTGGCATGCAGATGGCCTGCATCGAAGCGGCACGGGCGGCCGGTTTCGACAAGGCATCCTCGACCGAATTTGGGGAAACCAGCGAACCGGTGGTGGGCATCATCACCGAGTGGATGACGGAAGAGGGCCTGCAAACCCGCGAGGCGGGCGGCGATCTGGGGGGCACGATGCGGCTTGGCGCCTATGACGCGCGCCTGGCTGGCAACAGCCATATCTCGCGCATCTATGGCGGTGCGGAGATGATTTCCGAGCGCCATCGCCACCGCTACGAAGTTAACTCGGCTTATATCCAGCCGCTCGAGGCGGATGGTCTGATCTTTTCGGGGATGTCACCGGACGGGCTGCTGCCGGAAATTGTCGAGCGTCCCGACCATCCTTTCTTCATCGGGGTGCAGTTCCACCCCGAACTGAAGTCCAAGCCGTTTGACCCGCACCCGCTCTTCGCCGGCTTTGTCGCTGCCGCGCTGGAGCAATCGCGCCTTGTTTGACCCCCAATTGAGGGACACAAGTGCCTGAAAATAAAGGCGAGTTGAAAATTATCTAAACAGCCAAGTTGCTGAATTTCCAGCACGCTTTGCAGGCGCATACAATTCACTGTGCAGCGTGTCGCGTTCCTACAAGTCAACACAACGATTCTTGCGCAAGATAACGAGTACATTCATCGCGTGGGGGTGCGATCAGGGGTTTCAGCCTTAATGGAACACGGGACGTTCCCTATGTGATAGCGATCCGGGATTTTAGCTTTCCCGGCTTACAGGCTCGAACCGGCCGGTGCCGTCTTCTGCGACCCGGACGTCACAGGCTGGAAGAGGCGACCAAGTGTCGCAGGGGGCGGAAGAGATTCCGCCCCCTTTTAGTTTGGATTTCCGAAAAATGCGGTGCGCCGTCAGGCAGCGTCTGCCGCGTCATCCTTGCCTGGCGTATCAACCGCTTTGAGGCGGGGCTGGCCGTTCACGGCGATCTTCTTCGGCTTCATCACTTCAGGCAATTCGCGCAGCAGGTCGATGGTCAACAGCCCATCCGCAAGATCGGCGCTTTCGACACGGACATAGTCGGCCAGTTCAAAGCGGCGCTCGAAACCGCGGTTGGCGATGCCGACATGCAGCATCTCGCCTGCGGGAGCTTCGTCGCGCTTCTTGCCATTGACCACGAGCAGGTTCTGTTGCGCGGTGATATCGATATCGTCCGGGCGGAAACCCGCCACAGCCAGCGTGATGCGGTATTCGTCATCGCCGCGGCGTTCGATGTTGAAGGGGGGGTAATTGTCGCCGGAATTCAGCCGGGCCTGGTTTTCGAGCAGGTCGAAAAGCCGGTCAAAGCCAACCGTGCTGCGGCGATAGGGGGTCAAATCAAAACGTGACATGGCACAAATCCTCTCTTGAGCAATTTGAACAAATGGAGGCCTGCCTGAGCAGCGCTTCCGCAAGTTAAGTCTCCACCCCCATTGCGGCGGGCTTCGACTTCACCCAAATAAGGTGCGAAAAAGCTGGTTCAAGATGCACTGGCAAGGGATGAAAATGGCAAGGCCGAAAATCGATATTTATACCAAATTCGCTTGCGGATACTGCGTCCGGGCCAAGCACTTGCTCACCAGCAAGGGCGTGGAGTTCAACGAAATTGATGTCACCTTGGGCGGCACCAAGCGCGATGAGATGCTTCAGCGGGCACCCAATGCGATGACGGTGCCGCAGATCTTCATCGGCGACTATCACGTCGGCGGGTCGGACGATCTCGCCGCGCTGGAGCGCGAGGGCAAGCTCGACGCCTTGCTGGCGGGCTGATGCCGAAGATCGCTGTCCTGCAAATGACCTCGGGGATCGATCCGGCTGCGAATGCCGCGTCGATTGCCAGTGCCGTGCACGATGCAAAGGCGGGCGGCGCAGAGATGCTGTTCACGCCCGAAATGAGCGGGTTGCTGGATCGCGACCGCAAGCGCGCCGCCGCATCCATCCTGCCCGAAAGCGTATCCACTCTGCTCGCCGAAGTCCGGCAAGCTGCCGCCACGGCCAAAATCATGGTTGCACTCGGATCGCTGGCAGTCGCCCGTGAAGACGGGCGCTGGGCCAACCGCAGCTTCGTGATCGACGGCACGGGCGAAGTGATCGCTCGTTATGACAAGATCCACATGTTCGATGTCGAACTGGCCAGTGGCGAAAGCTGGCGCGAAAGCGCGGCTTATGCGCCCGGCGAAGAGGTTGTTGCGGTGGAGCACACGCCGATTGGGCGACTGGGGCTGGCCGTTTGCTATGATATCCGTTTCCCGGCGCTGTTTGAGGAACTGGGCCGGCGTCAGTGTGACGTCATCGCGATTCCCGCCGCTTTCACGGTGCCGACCGGGCGCGACCACTGGCACCTGCTCCAGCGCGCCCGTGCCATAGAGGCCAGCGCCTTCGTGATTGCGGCGGCGCAGGTGGGGAAGCACGAAGACGGGCGCGAGACTTATGGCCATTCGCTGGTCGTCGATCCGTGGGGGGAAGTCCTGCTCGATATGGGCGGCGAAAAGCCGGGGCTTGGCTTTGCCGACGTGGATCTTGCCCGCATTGATGAGGTGCGCCGCCAACTGCCAAGTCTTGCCAATCGCCGCGCGATCGCCAAATAGGCGCGCGTAATGATCGTCTATGACCTCATCTGTGACGCCGGGCACCGGTTCGAAGGCTGGTTCGGTTCGTCGGCTGACTATGCCGGGCAGCGCGAGCGCGGCCTTGTGTCCTGCCCGCATTGCGGCAGCGGGGACGTGGGCAAGGCACCGATGGCTCCCGCAGTGCCAGCGAAAAGCAATACACGTCTGGAAACCCCGCCTGCGGATCGGCAGCAGGTCTCCAGCCAGCCGATGCCGCCCGAAGTCCAGCAGGCACTGGCCAAACTGGCCGAAGCGCAGGCCAAGGCGCTCAAGCAAAGCACCTGGGTGGGTGACAAGTTCGCCGAGGTGTCGCGCAAGATGCATTACGGCGAGGCGGACGAGAAGCCGATCCACGGGCAGGCCAGCTTGGAAGAAGCCAAAGGGCTGATCGAGGAGGGCATTCCGGTGGCGCCGCTGCCGTTCCCGGTTGCGCCGCCCGATAAACTGAATTGATTGATTTAGCAGCCCGCGCTGCCTAAACCGCGCGCGGGCGCCCGTAGCTCAGCAGGATAGAGCATCAGATTCCTAATCTGGGGGCCATGGGTTCGAATCCCGTCGGGCGCACCAACTTTGCAGTCAGGGCAGGAATCCTGCTTTCCGGGCCATTTCGATTACACCCTGTGCCAACTCTTCCGGGCGGTCCTCCTGACTGAAATGCCCGCAATGGCTCAGCATTGCATGAGGCAATCCTGCTGCGCCCTTGACCCTGCTTGCCAACAGCGGCCCAGCCGATCCGAGTACGGGATCGTTTTCACCGAATAACGTCAGAAATGGCCTATCGAAGGCGGCTAGGCCCGCCCATGCGGCCTTATTCTCGGCGACACCTGGCTTGTCGTCCTCGACTGGGACCAGCTGCGGAAATGCCCGCGCACCGGCTTTGCTTGCTTCATTCGGGAAGGGCGCATCGTAAGCAGCAATTTCAGCCGGACTGCGTTCGGTTTGCGTGGCACGCTGCAGGATTGCGCCAATTTCGAACTCGGGAGAGGTCTTGGCAAATTCGCGCCATGCGATGAAACCGGCGCTAGCCTGCCCACCTCCCGTGGGCAGGAAGGTATTGCTGGCAACGACGCAGGCGAAACGATCAGGCTCTTCGCCGACCATGCGCAAACCCAGCAATCCACCCCAGTCCTGGCAGAACAACGCGGCATCTTGCGGGCACACTGCGTTCCGCCATTGCTGCAGCCAGTCAACGTGGCGAACATAGGTGTAGAACGAGGGATCGTCCGGCTTGTCGCTCTTACCGAAGCCGATGAGATCGGGCGCAAGACAGCGAAAGCCTGCTTCGACCAGGATCGGGATCATCTTGCGATAAAGAAAGCTCCAGCTTGGTTCGCCATGGAACAGCAATACTGGCGGCGCATTTCGCGGCCCCTCATCGAGGTAATGCATGCGGCCGTGGTGGCCATCGCCCAATTCGATCTCGAGCCAGTTCTCAGCAAAAGGATAGTCGGGCAAATCCGCAAATCGGGCTGGATCGTAGGAAATGATCTTCATCGCTGGGCTTCTTCCTTTCGCGTGATCGCTTCTGTTTCCTGTAACGGGGAAACACGAAGATAATCAGCTTTCGATCGGCACGCTATGCTTGAAGGTGTGCGTGACATAGGGGAACGGGATCTCGATCCCGGCGCTGTCCAGTGCCTGCTTGATCGCACGGACGACCTTGTCACGGCTCGCAAGTTCATCGGCCGGCGACGAGCCTGCCCACCAGCGCACCAGGAAGTCGACCGAGCTCGAGTTGAACTCGTTCGCGAAGACGTCGATTCCCTTGCCGACATCGACCGCGTCGACCCGTTCGACGGCCTTGCGGATCACTTCGGCGGCCTTGTCGAGATCGGCGTCATAAGAAACGCCGACCACCACCGAATGGCAGCGCTGTTCGACATCGGTGAGGATTTCGACTGGGTTCTTGAACAGGATCGAATTGGGCACCACGGTAAGTTCGCCTGAGCCGGCCCGGATATGCGTTTCGCGCAGGGTAATGTGCTCCACCTTGCCGCTGATGCCTTCGCAGGCGATAAAATCGCCGATCCGCATCTTTTCGCGCAGCATGATCAGCACGCCGGCCAGGAAATTCTCGAAGATATCCTGGAATGCAAAGCCAATCGCGACAGCGCCGATACCAAGCCCGGCAAACAGGCTGCCAGGGGTCAGGTCGGGGAAAACGATGATCGCGGCCAGCATTACCCCGAACAGCCAGATCGCAAGCTTCACCAGCGTCTCGATCAGCGTCTTGAGCGAAGGGCGCAACTCGGTCTTGCCAGTCAATTTGTCGGCGATCTTCGCCGCCGAACCAGCAATCAGCCCGGTCACCAGCAGCACGATGATGGCGATCACGATCACCGGGATGGAGCTTACGAAACTCTGCCACATGGACGTGACCTGGTAATCTATCTGGCTGAACATGCGCTTGTCCCCTTTGCTATCCTCAATCGATAAAGCAGGGCGGGGGTTCCGAAAAGGCTTGTTGCAGCGGTATCTAGCAACTTGAGCAGGTGGACTTGCGCGCTGCACTTGGGCAAGCAGCGGGCCAGTTTTTGAGAGGACAAGTCCCGCCGATGCAGGAAAGCAATGAACTGGCCGAAATCCGCCGCGCGGTGCGCGCACTGTGCGACGAGTTTCCGGGCGAATACTGGCGGGAGAGGGATCGTACGCGCGATTACCCGGCGGAGTTCGTTGACGCGCTGACGCGCTCTGGCTTCCTCGCTGCGCTGATTCCCGAAGAATTCGGCGGCAGCGGGCTGAAGCTCGATGCGGCCGCCGTGATCATGGAGGAAATCCAGGCATCGGGCTGCAATGGCGGCGCAGCCCATGCGCAAATGTACATCATGAACACGCTGCTGCGGTACGGCAGCCAGGCACAGAAGGCCGAGTACCTGCCGCGAATTGCCAGCGGTGAATTGCGCTTGCAGGCATTCGGCGTGTCCGAGCCGACCAGTGGCACCGACACGCTTTCGCTCAAGACGCGGGCGGTCCGTGACGGCGATCACTATGTCGTCAATGGGCAGAAGATCTGGACCAGCCGCGCCGAACATTCGGACCTGATGCTGTTGCTTGCCCGGACGACGCCGCGCGACCAGGTCGAGAAGCGGACCGAGGGCCTCTCAATCTTCCTCGTCGACATGCGCGAGGTGGTGGGGAAGGGCATGACCATCAAGCCGATCCGCACGATGATGAACCACTCCTCTTGCGAAGTGTTCTTCGATGACATGCGGATCCCGGCAAGTGCCCTGATTGGCGAGGAAGGGAAGGGCTTCCGCTATATCCTGTCCGGCATGAACGCCGAGCGGATCCTGATCGCGGCAGAATGCATTGGCGATGCCAAGTGGTTCATCGAAAAGGCCAAGGCCTACGCTAGCGAGCGCGAGGTGTTCGGCCGCCCGATCGGCCAGAACCAGGGTGTGCAGTTCCCGATCGCGCGGTGTTATGCACAGATGCGCGCCGCCGAGCTGATGGTGCATCATGCAGCCCATGTCTACGATCAGGGCGGAAACCCGGGCGAGGAAGCGAACATGGCGAAGCTGCTTGCGTCGGAAGCCAGCTGGGCCGCCGCCGACATGTGCGTGCAGACCTTCGGCGGCTTCGGTTTTGCCGAGGAATATGATGTTGAGCGCAAGTTCCGCGAGGCGCGGCTCTATACCGTGGCGCCGATTTCGACGAACCTGATCCTGTCTTATCTGTCGGAGCATGTCCTCGGTCTGCCGCGTTCCTACTGATATCCCGCACAAACCGCTTGATCGCGCGCGTTAACTGTGATTCTGTGCGGTTCGGGACAGTCGGGGACAAAATGCGCAAACCACCCAAGGAACAGATTCGGCAGGCATTGGCGCTCGCTGCGCTGCTGCTGATCGCGGGGTTTGCCGTTGCCGGGCCGACCGGATTGCTCGCCTGGAACGAGAGCGAGGAAGTCCTCAAATTGCGACAGGCGCAAATCGCCCAGCTTCAGGCAGAGCGCGATGCGCTCAAGAACAAGGTTGACCGGCTCAATCCCGATGGCGCCGATCCTGACCTGGTTGGCGAATTGCTGCGCAGCAATCTCAATGTCGTTCACCCGGATGAAGTGGTGATCACGCTCGAGGACGAATAGCGGCGTCCATTTGCATGAAGATTTCGTATGCAGGATACGCGCTTGACGTTGCGTCAGCGCGTGGCTTGCGCCTATAGCGATGCCCGAACCCCGCCTCCCCGGGATGAACAGAAACTGCAAGGATTTGAGCTTTGGCCAAAGCCGCGAAGACGCAACAGAAATCGCCCAGCAAAGCTGCATCGGACAATCCAGACTTCGCTCTTCATTCGCTCCAGGCAGCGCATGAGAAGAAGCCGCATTACGATGCGAGCGCCGAAGAAATGCTGCATTTCTATGAGCAGATGTTGCTGATCCGCCGGTTTGAGGAAAAGGCCGGCCAGCTCTATGGTCTCGGCCTGATCGGCGGTTTCTGCCATCTCTATATCGGCCAGGAAGCGGTGGCAGTGGGGCTCCAGTCGGCACTGACTGAAGGGCTCGACAGCGTCATCACCGGCTATCGCGATCATGGCCACATGCTCGCCTATGGCATCGATCCCAATGTGATCATGGCCGAACTGACCGGGCGCCAGGCTGGGATCTCGAAGGGCAAGGGCGGGTCGATGCACATGTTCTCGACCGAGCACAAATTCTATGGGGGGCACGGCATCGTCGGCGCCCAGGTGGCGCTCGGTGGCGGTCTGGCGCTGGCCCACAAGTACAACGAAGACGGCGGGCTCTGCCTGGCCTATTTCGGCGATGGCGCGGCGAACCAGGGCCAGGTCTACGAGACCTTCAATATGGCTGCGCTGTGGAACCTACCGATCGTGTTCGTGGTCGAGAACAACCAGTATGCCATGGGCACCGCGGTGCGCCGCAGCTCGGCCGAGACCGAATTCTACCGCCGTGGCACGGCATTCCGCATTCCCGGCATGAAGGTCAACGGCATGAACGTGCTGGAAGTACGAGGGGCCGCAGAGATTGCCTTTGCCCATGTGCGCGAAGGCAAGGGTCCCGTGCTAATGGAGTGCGAAACCTATCGCTATCGCGGCCACTCGATGTCCGACCCTGCGAAATACCGCAGCCGCGAGGAGGTGCAGGACGTGCGCGAGCACAAGGACCCGATCGAAGGCTTGAAGAAAGTTCTGCTGGAACAGGGCAAGAGCGAAGACGATCTGAAGGCGATCGACAAAGCGATCCGCGCGCGTGTCGCTGAAAGCGCCGATTTCGCTGAAACCTCGCCAGAGCCGGAAGCAGGCGAACTCTACACCGATGTGCTGGTGGAGGAGTATTGAGCCATGGCTATCGAACTCAAGATGCCCGCGCTTTCTCCGACTATGGAAGAAGGGACGCTCGCCCGTTGGCTCAAGCAGGAAGGCGATGCCATCGCTCCGGGTGACATCATCGCCGAGATCGAGACCGACAAGGCGACGATGGAATTCGAAGCCATTGACGATGGCGTGCTGGGCAAGATCCTGGTCCCCGAAGGCACTGAGAACGTAAAGGTTGGCGCGGTGATCGCACTGATCGAAGGCGAGGGTGGGGCAGAAGCGCCTGCGGCTGAAACGCCCGCACCGGCTCCTGCGCCTGCGCCTGCTCCAGCACCGGCTCCTGCGCCTGCTGCAGCTCCCGCGAAGCCCGCTCCGGCCTTGGCAAAGTCCGATCCCGCAATCCCCGAAGGCACCAGCTTCACCAGCACCTCGGTGCGCGAAGCGCTGCGCGATGGCATGGCAGAGGAAATGCGCCGCGATCCGCGCGTCTTCGTGATGGGTGAGGAAGTCGCCGAGTACCAGGGCGCCTACAAGGTCACCCAGGGCCTGCTCGACGAATTCGGGCCGAAGCGCGTGATCGACACGCCGATTACCGAATATGGTTTCGCCGGGATCGGCACCGGCGCCGCCATGGGTGGTCTCAGGCCGATCGTCGAATTCATGACCTTCAACTTCGCGATGCAGGCGATCGACCACATCATCAATTCGGCTGCGAAGACCAATTACATGTCAGGCGGGCAGATGCGCTGCCCGGTGGTGTTCCGCGGACCCAATGGCGCGGCCAGCCGCGTTGGCGCGCAGCACAGCCAGAACTATGGCCCGTGGTATGCCTCGGTACCGGGCCTGATCGTGATCGCGCCCTATGACAGCGCCGATGCGAAGGGGCTGATGAAGGCTGCGATCCGAAGCGAGGACCCGGTCGTGTTCCTCGAAAACGAGCTGGTTTATGGCCGCAGCTTCGATGTGCCGGATCTTGACGATTACGTGCTGCCGATCGGCAAGGCGCGGATCATGCGCGAAGGCAAGGACGTCACCATCGTCAGCTATTCGATCGGCGTAGGCCTTGCGCTCGACGCCGCTGCCCAACTGGCCGAGGAAGGCATCGACGCCGAAGTGATCGACCTGCGCACGCTGCGCCCGCTCGACAAGGAAGCGATCCTGACTTCGCTGGCCAAGACCAATCGCCTGGTCATCGCCGAAGAAGGCTGGCCGGTATGCTCGATCGCTTCCGAAGTGATCGCGATCTGCATGGAGGAAGGTTTCGACCACCTCGATGCGCCGGTGCTGCGTGTCTGCAATGAGGACGTGCCACTGCCCTATGCCGCGAACCTCGAAAAGCTGGCGCTAATCGATACGCCGCGGATCGTCGCGGCAGCGAAGAAGGTCTGCTACAAGTAGGCGATAAACGAAGGGGGCGATAACCGCCCCCTTACTCCCGGACTCTCTGGACTCACTCGTCGATCAGGAAGATCGGGCGCGAGAAGGTCAGCGTGGGCGATGCCCAGTTAACCAGCGGCACAACCGCAGGCGGTGTATAGGTCAGGGTTAGCGTCTTTTCGAATGTCCCGAACACGCGCGGGCTCGCCACTTCGGTGATCGTTGCTTCGAAACTGGCCTGCAAAAGGTAAGGTGCCCCTTCGCCCCTGGCTTCCGCCCAATCCTCGATCGCTTCGTCCGAGATTTCATTGCCCTTCTGATATTCCACCACAGCATAGCGGGCCGTTTCCGATGCGATCGAGCGCAAGGCATTCTGGGCCTGCATACCCAGGCCAACCTGGAAAACGCCGAACAGCATGGCGATTACGGCCGGTGCTAGCACCGCAAACTCGATAATCGTGGACCCGCTTTCATCGCGGGCGAGATGGTGCAGCGGCCGGTTCATGAGATCTGTACCCTTCGCGTCACTCGGAAGTTGATCGGGCCGCCGACACCAAACGAAGTCCAGGTGGGGGTGTAGGTATCGTTCATCTGGATAATGATGAATTCCGATACGACCGCGGTCGTCCCGCAGCCCAACGGGGTCAAGCGCAAGGTCGTTTCGGTGTCGCAACGATACCGCAGGCGCATCGTCACGTTTGCCGCGTCGAGCCCGGTCGAGGATCTCGATGATCGATTCCAGCGTTGCGCGATCGCTCGCTTCTTTCGGCGGGCGGGCGAGCACGACTGCGGTGGCCTCGGACGCCGCCGTCTGGAGTTCCGACTGGCGCGAGACGATCTTGCTGACTTCGAGACCACCCAAAGTCATGGTTGCGAGGATCGGCAGCACGAAGGCCGTTTCGATGGCAGCGCTGCCGCGCTTGTCGCGGAGCAGGCGTGCAAGAGGGCTACGGCGCGACATCAGCTGACCAGCCTTACGCGGGTTCCGCCGTTGCCGATGACGACATCATGCGTTTCGCCTGCCGGGCACAGCGTGGTCAGGTCTGCGGTGCCGCTGAGTTTCAGGGTCGAAGTCATGATCATCAGGCACTTCGCGGTTGCTTCCATGTTGCCTGCCAGCTGCATATCGCTCTTGGGCATGTAGATCACACCGTTGAGGTTGAAGTCCGCGCCGCCGGTCAGCTTGCTGCCGGCGTTGCCTGGCGAGGTTGGGTCCTCGAAGATCAGCATGCCCTCCATCAGGGCTGCGTCGTCTGCGCTGACCCCGGCCGCAATCAGTTCGAGCGCTGTCATCGGGGTGAGATACACTTCCGCGCCGCCATTGATGTCCACTTGGGCGCCGCCCTTGAGGACAAACATCACCCCGGTCCCGCGGAGCTCATTGCCGCCGTTGAGCTTCAGCCTGCCGCCGTTGATGACATAGATCCCGCCGGCCAGCGTGGTGTCGCAGCTCAGTTCGAAATCGGTGTAGGTGCCAGGCAGCAAGGCGCCGGACGAAGCGCTTGTTAGCGTCACATTGGTGTAGGACGTGACCAGAGTCTCGATCATCTGTTCGTAAATCTTGTCCGGCCCGCTACCCGAAACCTGGTAGGGGTCGCTGATGTTCTGCGACGTTCCATCGACCGGCAGGGACGTGAACGTCTGTCCCACGTTGGTTACCGTAGATGTCGTGCTGAGCTGCGCCCCCGAATAGGTGATCGTACCGGCATTGACGGCCTGATTTTCGTTCCGACCGCGATAATAGCGATATGACAGTGTTGTCTGGATAGTCTGGTCGGCAGTGTAGCTGACGCTGCCGGATCCGCATGTTACGGAACGCGGCGTAGGGTTATCTGGCGGGGTAAGGCCTTCATACGGATCTTCAAGTCCGTCAAAATTCTCGATCACGCTGGCGTTGGCAAAAGCACCCATGCCGTCCGAGACACCGCCAGCGGCGGCAACAGTATTGATGTTCTGCGCGCCGCCGCTGCCGTTGGTGCGGATTGATTCACTCGAGGTAGAGAACGATGCCACGCCGCATGCTGCGTCGACAGTCGGACCGCCGTTGAACCACAGCGCCTTGTCTGCTGTCTTGTGCAACGAAACGAGGCAGGCCGTGTATTCGTCAACTTCTTCAAAGATCGCCTGGGCGCGCACGCGGATGGTGGTGCTGCTGCCCAGCACAAAGCTGCTGAAGGGCAGGTTGGCGGTCGCCTCGGCGGTGACCAGCACGCTGTTGTCGGTGCCGGTTCCCCAATCCTCCAGCGTTGCATTGTGGATCGGAGGCAAATCCGTCGTAATCGACAAGTTGTCGTCAAATTCCTGATCTGCCCGCGTCACATACACTGTGCCGGTGTCGCCATTGCCGCGCGCCCATGCGCCGGCAAGCGCTGCCTGGTCGGCGGCGAATTGCAGCTCACGCTGCCACAGATACCATTGCGCAGCGTCCACGCTGAGCCCTGCGCCGCCCATCAGGGCAGGCAGGCTGAGCCCGAGGATGATCGCAGCGTTGCCGCTGGTGCACTGGCAAAGCTTCTGCCGGAAATCCTTGATGACACCCATTTTTAACGCCTCTGCATAGCTATGACAGAGGGGTTTAGCGCGACCGTCCTAATCAACCCTTCAAGCAGCGTGGTTAACGGCCGTTTAAAACTGGCATGCGCTTCCGGGCGGTATCCTTGCAGCGACTGCAAAGTATTGACAGCTCGTTATCTAAACCGCCTAGCTGTTGCTGCAATGCATGATCCGGAAGAGCCCCTGCCGCCTGAACAACAGCTGGCGCTGTCCTATTCGCCGCAGCACCTGCGACCGAAACTGGCGGGCTTCTTCGCACTGGACCGGCGCCTCGGCACGATCGTTGCCAAGACCACCGAGCCGTTGCTGGGGCAGATGCGCCTCGCATGGTGGCGGGACATGCTTGGCAGACCAGTCGATGAGCGGCCAAAGGGAGATCCTGTGCTCGATCAGATCGGGCAGTATTGGTGCGGGCTAGAGCAGGATCTGCTGCACCTTGTCGATGCGTGGGAGGTGATGGTCACCCAAGAGACGCTCGGCAGCGATCAGATCGAAGCTTTCGGCAACGGTCGCAGTACGCCATTGATATGCTTGTCCGGTCACCCATCCGGATCGGACGGAGGGCAAGTTTGCGCCGCAGCCTGGTGCTGGGCGCTGGCTGATGCCGCATGCGGCGTTTCCGCACCGCAGGAGCGGGCACTACTGGTTGAGGCAGGGCTGTCTCGCAGTTTGGCAGGAGGCAGGTGGCCGCGCCATTTGCGTGGCATAGGCGTGCTAGACGCTCTCTCAAGGCGCGCACTCCTGAGGGGAGGGCGGCCACTGATGGAAGGAAGGGGGGCGGCGCTGGTTGCCCTGCGCGCAGGATTGCTAGGAAGATGAATTCGGCTATCCTGCCCGCCTGTGAGGCAGGAGGGTCGTATGTCGCGCATTTTGCTGGGTTTGTTCCTTGGTCTCGTGGTCGCGAGTGTCGGGCTGTATTGGTGGCAGGGCCGCGCGCAGGTTGAGGAAAATGCGCCGCCTCCGCCGATGGCTGAAGCTGCCGGCCCTATGCCCGAAGATTTGCCCGTCACCGATCCGGGCGACATGCGCGGGCCATTGCCGCCTGAAGCCAGCGAACTGACGCGCGAGCAGCGCCGCTTCTTCCGCTATGACCGTAATCGCGACCTCACCATCAGCCGGAACGAGATGTTGTCTACCCGCAGCGATGCGTTCCGCGCGCTCGACAAGGACGGCAACAATCTGCTGACTTTCGAGGAGTGGGCGGTAACCACGGCAGAGCGCTTCGATGGCGCAGATGCCAATCGTGACGGCAGGCTGACCGCCAAGGAATTTGCAACGACCGCGCCCAAGCGACCTGCGGGCAGAGCGGCCTGCAAATGTTGAAAACCCGCCCCGCCAATTAAGGCGAGGCGGGGGATCAAGACCTCTGAATTCTATCGCGTCAGAACGTGTAATTCACGCCCAGGCGGATGAAGTGCAATTTCAGATCCTGGTTCACAGTCTCGCTGTAAGCGGGAGTGGTGAAGGCGCTGCCGGGGCGGTAAGCAGTGGTGTAATTGACCGATCCCTGGTCGGTGTAATCATAGCTCAGCCGCGCTGAAATGTTCCGCGTCAGGCGCTGCTCGATCCCGCCACCAACGGTGAAGCCATCGGTGTCCTTCTTGAGCGAGCCCTGCTTCAGATAATTGGCGCTGCTGGTGATACCTGCGCCGAACTTCATCTCGGCCATGGCCCAGCCACCAGTGAGGTAGAACAGCGTCGAGCCGGTCGTTAGCCCAAGCTTTGCCTTGGCGGACGCCAGGGACTCCGGCTTGACCGTGTTCGAGAAGGTATAGCTGGTGGCAGCGTTTGCGGTCTGCTTCAGCGGACCACGCGTTTCGATATGGTTCTTCTCGAACGAGCTGAATTCGATTTCAGCACCGAACACGACCGGGCCGGTCTGGTAGTTATAGCCCAGCTGCAGACCCAGGTTTACATTGTCTTCCTTTTGGTCGGCACCTGCGTTGGCGACGATAAAGTCCCGCAAGCCCTGCGTTTCAGTCGACCAGGCTCCGCCAAGCGTGACATCGCTTTCAGATTGCACCTCGCTCAGGCCGACGTGAACGCCGGCATAAAGGCCGGTCCAGCTCTCGTCATCCTGCGCCATGGCCGGCGATGCCGATACAGCCGTGGCCGCCGCGGCCAGACAGACAAAGGAATTGTAACGTTTCATTGATGTTGCTCCATGTGCGGGTCGCACGCCCGGACCCGCAAATGGTGCTCGCAACATTGCCGGGAGATTTACCGGAGCATTATTCGAATGTACTAGTTATTCACGAAAGCCAGATGCTTAGATCCTGCTTTGCACGGTTTGTGTAGGCTTCCTTGCGCGCTTTCTTCCGTACCTCGTGCAGTGGCGGGAACAGTCCGAAATTGACGTTCATGGGCTGGAACGTGTCGGCCTCGGCATCGCCGGTGATATGGCTTAGCAGCGCGCCCATGGCGGTGGTGCGGGGCAGGGGCTTCCACTCACCGCCTGCCAGTTCGCATGCGGTCATCATTCCTGCAATCAAGCCGACGGCACTGGATTCGACATAGCCTTCACAGCCCGTAACCTGTCCGGCGAAACGGATATGCGGCGCCTGGCGGAGCCGCAATTGCCGGTCAAGCACCAGCGGCGAATTGAGGAAGGTGTTGCGGTGCAGACCGCCAAGCCGCGCGAATTCGGCATTCTCCAGCCCCGGAATGGTCCGGAACAGTTCAATCTGCGCACCGTATTTCAGCTTGGTCTGGAAGCCGACCATGTTCCACAGCGTGCCCAGCTTGTTATCCTGCCGCAGTTGCACCACGGCATAGGGCCATCTGCCCTGCGGATGCTCGGGCGTGGTGTCATAGGGATTGTCGAGCCCTACGCCCTTCATCGGGCCATAACGGAGCGTCTCGACCCCGCGTGCGGCCATCACTTCGATCGGCATGCAGCCGTCGAAATACGGCGTGTCCTTCTCCCACTCGCGGAATTCTGTCTTATCGCCATCGAGCAGCCCCTGGTGGAAGGCAAGGTATTGCTCCTTGGTCATGGGGCAGTTGATATAGTCGCCGCCTTCGTTCGAGGCTTCTGTTCGCTTGTTCCAGCGGCTCTGGATCCAGCATTTCGACATGTCGATGCTGTCGCGGTGGACGATTGGAGCGATCGCATCGAAAAAGGCGAGCCGTTCCTGCCCGGTGGCCGCGACGATGTTCTCGGCCAGTGCCTGTGCGGTCAGCGGCCCGGTTGCGACGATCGTCAGGCCGGCATCGGGCAGCCGGTCGATCCGCTCGCGCACAACAGTGACGTTGGGATGCTCCGCCAGTGTGCGGGTGACTTCGGCCGAAAAGACATCGCGGTCGACCGCCATCGCGCTACCCGCGGGAACGCGCGCCATTTCACCGGCGCGCATGATGAGCGAATCAAGCTGCCGCATTTCATAATGAAGCAGGCCGACGGCATTCTTCTCGTCATCGTCCGAGCGAAAGCTGTTCGAACACACCAATTCCGCCAGACCGTCGGTCTGGTGCGCAGGGGTCATCTCACCGCTACCGCGCATTTCGGACAGGCGCACCCGAAAGCCCCGCTTGGCGAGTTGCCAGGCTGCCTCGCTGCCGGCGAGCCCGCCGCCAATGATATGCACGTCATGAGTGGTGGATTTGACCATAGCGACCAGCCCCTAGTGCTTGCCTGCCCCAATGTTCAAGTCCAAGAGAACGCGGGAAGGAAATGTCTATGCCCAAACGCGCGCTGATCGAACATCGCCCATGGCTGTTAGCGAGCATCATCGCCGCCGTGGCGTTCTATTTCCTGCGCGATGGTACCCTGGCCGACATCTGGAAGGCCGCTATCAAGGGGCTCGCGGTTGGCTGCCTGGCGTTCTACGCGATCAAGCGCGGTGCGGGTGCCAACGCCACGCTGATAGCGCTGGTGATGATGTTCGGCGCACTGGGCGATATGGCGATCGAGTTCGATTTCGGGCTGGGCGGAGCCCTGTTCCTTGTCGGCCACCTCATCGCGATCTGGCTGTATCTGCGGCACCCGCGCGAGCATCACTCGCCCAGCCAGATGGCGCTCGCAGGAGTGCTGCTGATCCTGACGCCGCTGGTCAGCTGGATGCTGAGCGGCGATCCGCTGGTTACGCTCTATTCTGCCGGGCTCGGCGCCATGGCGGCGACGGCGTGGATCAGCCGCTATCCGCGCTATCGGGTAGGGCTGGGCGCGGTCCTGTTCGTATTTTCGGACTGGCTGATCTTCAGCCGCATGGGCGCCATCGAACTTGGTGATCTGCCGCACTACCTGATCTGGCCGCTCTATTATGCCGGCCAGTTCCTGATCGCGACCGGCGTGGTGCAGACGTTGCGCCACGAGCTGAGCGAGGAAGACGACGAGATCGGTTGAGCAGCGAACCGGGTCAGTTGCCCGGTTCGCTCTCGATATCATCGTCCGATTGCGGAGGTGTGTAGGGCGTCGTTTCCGCGCTGCCACGCCCGGCCATTGCTTCGACCACTGCCTCCTCGGCCTCGTTTTCGGGCGATTCTGTCTCGTCGATCAGCGCCGCTCCGACCACATGCTCGTCATCTGCGACATTGAAGATGCGCACGCCCGCAGAACCGCGTCCGATGATGCGGAACCCGCCCGGGTCCTCGCCTTCAAGCATATGGCGAAGGTCGATCGGCAGCCGGATCAGCTTGGCCTGGTCGGTCACCAGCATCAGCTGCGAACCGTGGCGGACCGGGAAGCTCGCCACCACCGGACCGTTGCGATCGGGGTTGCTCTCAGGCGTGCCGATATTGGTGATGCCCTGGCCGCCGCGTCCGATTGTCCGGTACTCGTAGGAAGACGAAATCTTGCCATAGCCGTTGGCGGTAATCGTAAGGACAAACTCCTCCGCTTCGGCCATGCGGGCCATGGTCTCCGCATCGAGCGCCGGCTCGGCATCGTTATCTTTCCACGGCGCGGCGCGGAGATAGGCGTCGCGCTGCTCGGTTGACCACTCGCCAGCGTCGAGCACGGCCATCGAAACGACCTTTTGCCCGTCCTTGAGCTTCATGCCGCGCACGCCGATCCCGGTGCGGCTCTTGGTTTCGCGCGCATCGGTCGCGGAGAAACGGATTGCCTTGCCGGAATTGCTGGCCAGGAAAACATCCTGTGTTTCGGTCAGCAATTCGACCCCGATCAACCGGTCGCCGCTGCCTTCGACGAAGCCCATTGCGTATTTGCCATTGGTCGGCACATTGGTGAAGGCGTCCATCGAATTGCGCCGAACCATGCCCTGTTCGGTGGCGAATACGATATTGAGCGTGGCCCATTCGTTCTCGTCTTCGGGAAGCGGAAGCACATTGGTGACGCGCTCCTCTTCGCCAAGCGGCAGCAAATTGACCATCGGGCGCCCCTTGGTCTGCGGGCCGCCCTCGGGCAGCTTCCACACCTTAAGGCGGTAGACGCGGCCGGTATTAGTGAAGAACAGCACGGGGTTGTGGGTCGAGGTGACAAACATCTCGACCACGGCATCCTCGTCCTTGGTCGCCATCCCGCTGCGTCCCTTGCCGCCGCGCGCCTGCGCCCGGAAAGTGGCCAGCGGGGTGCGCTTGATGTAGCCGCCATGAGTGACCGTGACGACCATATCCTCCTGCTCGATCAGGTCCTCGTCATCCAGCCCGTCCCATGCAGGGGCGATTTCCGACATGCGCGGTGTGGCATAGGTGGCGCGGATTTCTTCCAGCTCCTGGCGCATGACGGCGTAGAGCTTGCGCCGATCGGCCAGGATCGAGAGATATTCCTCGATCGCGATCGATAGCTCCTTTAATTCGCCGCCAATCTCGTCGCGGCCAAGCGCGGTCAGGCGATGCAGGCGCAAGTCAAGGATGGCCTTCACCTGCCGCTCGGACAGGCGATAGGTCCCGCCGTGCTCATCCGCTGATGGTTCGATTGCCTCGACCAGCGCAATATATTGCGCAATGTCGCCAATGGGCCATTCCTTGCCAAGCAGCTTGGCCCGCGCATCCGCCGGGTTCGAAGAACCACGGATCATCGCCACGACTTCGTCAAGATTCGAAACCGCGACAACCAGGCCCAGCAAGATATGCGCTCGCTCACGCGCCTTGTTGAGTTCGAACTTGGTCCGGCGGGTGATAACCTCCTCACGGAAGCTGATGAAGGCCTGGATGAACTCGCGCAGCGTCAGCGTTTCAGGGCGGCCGCCGCGAATTGCCAGCATGTTGGCAGGGAAGCTCGCCTGAGCAGGTGTGTGACGCCACAACTGGTTCAACACGACTTCGGGCGTGGCATCGCGCTTCAGGTCGATCACCACGCGCACGCCTTCGCGGCTGGATTCGTCGCGGATGTCGGAAATACCCTCGATCCGCTTTTCCTTGGCGGCTTCGGCGATCTTTTCGACCAGGCCGGACTTGCCGACCTGATAGGGAATGGAGGTCAGCACGATCGATTGGCGATCGCCGCGCCCGGTTTCGATCTCGTGCCGCGCGCGCATCAGCACCGAACCGCGCCCGGTGGTGTAAGCGGTTTTGGCTCCAGACTGGCCCAGGATCAGCGGCGCAGTGGGGAAATCGGGGCCGGGAATGTATTCGATCAGCTCTTCCGTGGTGATCGCCGGGTTCTCGATAAACGCGAGGCAGCCCGAGATGACTTCGCCCAGATTGTGCGGCGGAATGTTGGTCGCCATGCCAACCGCGATCCCGCCTGCCCCGTTGACCAGCAGATTGGGGAAGCGGGCAGGGAGGACGGTCGGCTCACGGCGCGAGCCATCGTAATTGTCGACGAAATCGACCGTGTCCTTGTCGAGATCCTCGAGCAGTGAATTTGCCACACGCGCCAGGCGCGCTTCGGTGTAACGCATGCTGGCTGGCGGATCGGGGTCCATCGAGCCGAAGTTGCCCTGGCCATCCACCAGCGGCACCCGCAGCGACCACGGCTGGGTCATACGTGCCAGCGCGTCATAGATCGCCGCGTCGCCGTGCGGGTGATAGTTACCCATTACGTCGCCAACGATTTTTGCGCTCTTGCGATAAGGGCGCCCGGCCACAAAACCGCCTTCCTGGCTGGCGAACAGGATGCGGCGGTGGACCGGCTTCAAGCCGTCGCGTACATCGGGCAGCGCGCGGCTGACGATCACGCTCATCGCGTAATCGAGGTAGCTCGTCTTCATCTCATCGACGATGTCGATGCGTTCGTATTCACCCGTGGGGCGGGCGGAAGGAAGGATTTCGGTGTCGTCGTTCAAAACGGGTCCGATCTGGGATCAATTGCAGCAAAGTCGTTACTTTGCATGTAGTGCGAGCACGCCGTTTTCGCCACCTCGTGCCCGGGTCAAAGGTGGAACATGCGGTCTTTTTCCACACATAGCGTCGTTCATCTTCAGGGCATTCTGCCTGAATGCTGCAGGCTCCATTCAAAGCCCGTTCAGCACGGCTTGCATAGGGAGAATTGCAAATTTCCCCAAGGCAGGCCATGGCTGCGCCAGAATGTGATCGTACCCGCTCCGACAGAGCGTCAATTCATTGGTTCCAGGAGACAGTTTGATGCGTCTTTTCGTTTCTAATCCGCTTGCCCGCGGCAAGGGGGCACGGCATCTCGCGCTCGCCATTGCACTGGCGACCGGCACGGCGATGCTGAGCGGTATGGTGGCCGAGCCTGCGTTCGCCCAGCGCGAGAAAAAGGAGCGTAAGAAGGACGAAGGCAAGCCACAATATTCCAAGGAATTCGTGGCCGTCTATCAGCCGCTGAGCGCAGCCGTGAATGCGGAAGGGGCCGATGTTGCAAGCCTCAAGGCGCAATTCCCCGGTTTGCTGGCGGCTTCGCTGAATCCTGATGAGAAGATGGTAGCAGGCAACCTGATCTACAACGCGGGCGTGCGCGGCAACGATCGCCAGCTGCAATTGCAGGGCATGACCACGATGCTTGAAAGCGGCAAAGTGGAAGCAGACCAGGTGGGGCGCTTCAATTTCATCGCTTACCAGCTTGCCAGCGCCCTGGGCCAGCATGCGCAATCGCGCGCATATTTGCAGACCGCGATCGATCAGAACTTCACGCTGGAAAACGTTTCGGCAGCCGACCTGCGCATCGCGATGGCGGAAAGCTATTTCGCGGAAAACAACTTCGCGCAGGGCCTCGACTATCTTTCGCGGGCGATTGCCAACGTCCAGGCATCCGGCCAGAAGGTTGACGAAAGCTGGTACCGCCGCGGTTTGAGCGTGGGCTATACCAACAAGATCGTGCCTCAGGTCTATGAAGTCGTGGCCAGCTGGGTGGGCGATTACCCGAGCCCGACCAACTGGCGCGACGCGGTGAACATCGCGCGCAATCTGAATTCCTTCGAAGCGCCCGAAATGCTCGATCTGATGCGCTTGTCGTATCGCGTCGATGGGCTGCTGGAGAAGTACGAATACAGCGACTATGTCGAAGCGGCAGATGCCCGGCGCCTTCCCCGCGAGGTTAAGCGAGTCATCGAGCGGGCCTATGCAAAGGGGCATGCCAGCAAGGACGACATCTATCTGTCGGACGCGCTGACCCAGGCAAACGCACGTATCTCAAGCGACGAAGCGGACCTGCCGGCGCTCGAGCGCGATGCCCGCGCTGCAAGTGCGCCATTGCGCACCGTGGTTGCGGCCGGGGATACCTTCCTGAGCTATGGCCAATACGACAAGGCAGAAGAGTTCTACATCAAGGCATTGGGCATGCCGGGTTCCAACACTGCGCTCGTCCTGACCCGCCTTGGCATCGCACAGACAGAGCTGGGCAAATATGGCGAGGCGCAGGCCACCTTCGGCAAGGTCGAAGGGATCCGCGCGCCGATTGCGCGGTTGTGGAGCACCTATTCCAAGCAAAAGGCTGGCGCGGTTGCTCCGGCCGCTGCACCGGCGGTCGCAACTGGTAGCTAAGCCAGCAAAAAGTTGAAAAAGGAAAGGCGCGGCCCTGCATAGGGTCGCGCCTTTTGCATTGCGGCTATCTGAATTCAGCGCAGGCGCCTGACATAAACCTGCCCGTCCGTACCGCGCTTCAGTTCGAACCGGTCGAGCGACCGGAGCAATTCTGACAGCCTGCGGAACCCGTAGTTGCGGACATCGAAACTCGAACGGTTGCCCGCGATCTGGCCGACTTCCTGCAATTTGGCAAAACCGTCATCATCACGGCTTGCGGCTTTCCAAGCACCGCCCAGCAATTCGATGAGCTCTTCGTCAACGGCGTTCTCCCCCTTGCCGGGGGCATTGCCGCTGCCGCCATCTTCCTTCATCAGCTTGCCGATATCGATAAAGCGGGTGCAGGCGGTGCGCAGCGCTTCAGGCGTCTTGGTGTCGCCAAAGCAATAAACGGGCAATCCATCCTGGCGCAGCCGAGTGACGAGCGGGGTAAAGTCGCTGTCGCTGCTCATGATCCCGAAACCGTCGACCTTGCCCTGATAAAGCAGGTCAACTGCATCGATCGTCATGGCCATGTCGGTCGCATTCTTGCCGCGGGTCAGGTCGAATTGCTGGTGCGGGCGGATGCCATAACGGTTGGTGATATCGGCCCAGCGCTTCAACGCGTCCTTGGCCCAATTGCCGTAAGCGCGGCGAATGTTCACCTGCCCCAGTTCGGCCAACACGGTTAGGACGGCATTGATGCCGCCAGGATCGACATTGTCTGCGTCGATCAGCAGCGCGATGTTTTTTGCATTTGTTTCTGACATGGCGCCTAATTGGGGCCGGGGCAGGGTGCGGGCAAGCGATTATTCGACCGGCTCGAATGCGCCCTTCGTTTCATCCAGTACGTAAAGCACGCCTTCCGATATCGCAAAGAAGGCACCGCGCAGCTTCACCGCGCCGCTCCGCTCCTTTTCGGCAACCCACGGAAAGGTACGCAGGTTGGCGAGGCTGACCTTGACCGCTTCCATTTCCATCGCGCGCTCTGCTTCGCGGCCTTCGGTCCCGTAACGTGCGGCAACCGGTTCGCGCGCGTGATCGAGCAAGTGGATCCAATCGGCGATGAAACCCCCTTCGCCGGGCTCGTTGCCGTGCAAGTCCTGTGTCAGGGCTGCCTTGCACCCGCCGCACATGCCATGCCCCATCACCACGATCTGCTTCACTTGCAGCATCTGGACGGCAAACTCGACCGCAGCGGACACCCCGTGGTGGCCCGGCGCGTTTTCGAATGGGGGGACCAGTGCAGCAACGTTGCGCACTACAAAGATGCGGCCGGGATCGACATCGAATATCTGCGCCGGATCGACCCGGCTGTCGCTGCAGCCGATGATCATCAGTTCGGGGCGCTGGCCCTCGCGCACCAGCTCGTCATAGCGGGCCTTCTGGCGCGGGTAGCCTTCGTGGCGAAAGCGCCGGTATCCTTTCAGCAGTTCGGCAAATTCAGGCACTTTCTGCGTCCCCCCAGAGCATCATGCTAGAAACGTTCGCCCCTGATCACCTGCACATCCCACATGCTGAAGAGCAGCCCGTGCGATGTCAGGATCGGGGCAATATCCTCTGCCAGTTGCATCGCCTTGTCCTCCGGCGCGATTGTCAGCACCAGGACCTTGTCGGTGCCCATCACGCGTTCTTCGCGCCAGCGCCCCTCGCGGCCCTTGCCGGATTCAACCGGAGTCACCGTCCAGCCGGTGATTCCCACCTTGTCGATGGCAGTGGTCACACGTTTGACCAGCGCCTTGTCGGTCAGGATTTCGATGCGTTTGCGGATCACGGTCTCGATCATGGCGCGCTGGCTCCCATCATGCCTGCCAGCGCGCTCGCGGTCGCGCTGATCAAGCCGATATTGACGAGGATGTTGAAGGGGAAGGTCAGGCTGAGCGACATCGTCAGGTAGATGCCCGGGTCAGCTTCGGGCAGGGCGAGCCGCATCGCCGCCGGGACGGCGATATAGCTGGCGCTGGCGCACAGCACGCCCAGCGCGGCAGCGGAACCGACGTCCAGGCCGATGATCGTGCCCAGCGCTGCGCCCAATGCTCCGTTCACCAGCGGCAGACCGATTGCGATCACGACCAGCCGCCAGGTCAGCGCGCGGGCATCCATGATCCGGCGCGCCGCGATCAGCCCCATGTCCAGCAGAAACAGGCAAAGTACGCCCTTGAAACCAGCCTCGAAGAAGGGGCTGACCTCGGAAAAGCCGTCGCCCCCCCCGATCATGCCGATCGCAAACGCGCCCAAAAGCAGGACCACCGAAGCATTGAAGAATACCTCGTGCAGCAATTCGCCCTTGGACTGGTCGCCCTTGCTGCCCATACCGCGGGCCAGCAAAAGGCCCGAGAGGATAGCGGGCGTTTCCATCGCCGCCATCACCGCCACCATATAGCCGCCGGGCGGTTTGCTCTGTGCCTCAAGGATCTCGACCGCGGTGACGAAGGTTACCACGCTGACCGAGCCGTAATGCGCCGCGACTGCACCGGCATTGATCCGGTCAAGCCTGCCAAAGCCCTTGATCAGGGCATAGGCGGCAAAGGGGATCAGGAAACTTGCGGCAATGCCGGCACCAAGCGCCGCCAGCACCGTGCTGTCGATCCCGGATTTCGAAACCGCGACCCCGCCTTTAAGGCCGATCGCCGCCATCAGGTAAAGCGACATGCCCTTCGCAATCGCCTCGGGGATGGCAAGGTCCGAGCGGGCGAAAGCAGCCACCATGCCCAGCACGAAAAACAGCACTACGGGCGAGGTGAAAGTCTGCAGTGTCGTAGCGTCCATTGCCCCGCGTTAGCCATGCATACCTATCTCGACAAGCGGCACCATTGCGCCTTGCACAGCCTTTCCCTAGATGGGCGCCATGAACGACCTTTCTTCCACGCCGCCCGCATCGGACGGGCCGCGGCCACCGCGCCAGCGCAAGCCTGACTGGATTCGCGTAAAGGCGCCGGTCAGCGAGGGGTACAACGAGACGCGCAGGCTGATGCGCGAGCTCAACCTCAACACCGTGTGCGAAGAAGCGGCATGCCCGAATATCGGCGAATGCTGGACCAAGAAGCACGCCACGGTCATGATCCTGGGTGATGTGTGCACGCGCGCTTGCGCCTTCTGTAACGTCAAGACCGGCATGCCGCGCATGGTCGATCCGATGGAGCCGGAAAACGTTGCGATCGCGGCCGGCAAGATGGGCCTTGAGCATATCGTCGTGACCAGCGTCGATCGCGACGATTTGCCCGATGGCGGGGCAGGGCAGTTCGTGAAGGTGATCAAGGCGCTGCGCCGCGAGACGCCGGGCACGACGATCGAGATCTTGACGCCCGATTTCCGCGGCAAGATGCGCGCCGCGGTCGAGGCGATTTGTGAAGCCGGGCCAGATGTTTACAACCATAACCTCGAGACCGTGCCGCGGCTTTACCCGACCATTCGCCCCGGCGCGCGTTATTACGCGTCGCTGCGTTTGCTCGAGGAAGTGAAGCGCCAAGATCCGATGATCTTCACCAAATCCGGCATCATGCTGGGGCTGGGGGAACAGCGGCTTGAAGTGCATCAGGTGATGGACGACATGCGCAGCGCGGAAGTCGATTTCATCACCATCGGGCAGTACCTGCAGCCGACGCCGAAGCATGCCACGGTCGAGGAATTTGTCACGCCCGATGCATTCAAGGCTTATGGCTCGATTGCCCGCGCGAAAGGCTTCCTTCAGGTTGCGGCAAGCCCGCTGACCCGCTCAAGCTATCACGCGGGCGAGGATTTCGCACAGATGAAGGCCGCCCGCGCTGAAAAGCTGGCCAAGGCGGCAGCCCGCGAAAAGGCCTGATGCCCGGTATCCGAGAAACGCGGCGGCTGCCCTATAGCGCCGAACAGATGTTCGACCTGGTGGCCGATGTCGCCCGCTATGCCGAATTCCTGCCGTGGGTCATCGCCACCCGCGTACGTTCCGACAGCGAGACCGAAATGATCGCGGACATGGTGGTCGGCTTCAAATCTTTGCGCGAGAAATTCACCTCAAGGGTTGAGAAGGAACGCCCGCGCATGATCGATGTGCACTACGTCGACGGGCCGCTGCGCGATCTCGACAACACCTGGATCTTTCGCCCGCACCCGGATGGCGGATGCGAAATCGATTTCACGGTCGAATTCGCGTTCAAGAGCCGAATGTTCGAGCGGCTTGCGGGCCAGTATTTCGACCGCGCCTTCCACAAGATGGTGGCCGCGTTCGAAGCGCGCGCGGCGGAAGTTTACGGCAGCAACAGTTCCAGCGCGCACAGCGCGGCCTGACGGCGCACTTCGGCGCGGTTCATATCCGCGAACAGCTTCAGCTCGCCTTCGGGCTTGGCACCGTCTCCGCGGGTCGCCCGCGCGAACACGACCGTGCCGACCGGCTTGAGTTTGGATCCCCCATCGGGCCCGGCAACGCCGCTAATTGCCACTGCCACATCGGCATGGCTGTGCTTCAGCGCCCCTTCCGCCATCGCCCAGACGCACGCGATCGAAACGGCGCCAAAGGTTTCGATGATGTCGAGCGGGACACCCAGGCTCTCCATCTTGGCTTCGTTCGAATAGGTCACGAAGCCGCGATCGAGCACTGCGGAGGAGCCAGGGATTTCGGTGATCGCCGCCGCCACCAGCCCGCCAGTGCAGCTTTCTGCGAGAGCAATCTTCCGGCCAATTGCCGCGTTGGCCTCGACCACCTTGCGCGCCAGCGCGTCGATATCGGCGGGAAGCAGGCTGCCAGGTTCGATTGGTGTGTCTTCGCTCATTGGTTCCTCTGCAGGCTGACCATGGCCTGCGCAGCAATGCCTTCGCCGCGGCCGGTGAAGCCGAGCCGCTCGGTAGTGGTTGCCTTCACGCTCACTTGCGATACATCAACGCACAGGAGCTCTGCCAGTTTCAATCGCATAGCGTCCCGATGCGGGCCGATCTTGGGCTCCTCGCAAATCAGCGTCAGATCGACATTGCCGATGGCATAGCCCGCCTGCGCCACCAGCTTTGCGGCATGTTCGAGGAACAGTGGGGAGGGGGCGCCTTTCCACTGCGGGTCGCTGGGCGGGAAATGGGTGCCGATGTCGCCATCGCCGATCGCGCCCAACATTGCGTCGACGAGCGCGTGGATGGCAACGTCCGCATCCGAATGACCGGCGAGTCCCTTGTTGTGGGGGATTTGCACGCCGCACAGCCACAACTCCTCGCCTTCAGCCAAGCGATGGACATCAAAGCCTGATCCGACCCGAACTTGCGGGAATGCTGTTCACGAAATCCTCCGCGAATGTGATCTTTTTCAAGCGTTCGTCGCCTTCGACCAGACGCACTTCGCCGCCATGGGCCTTCAGCACTTGCGCATCATCGCCAGCGTCGGGTGCGCCATGCCAGGCGCGGTGGGCGGCCAGTATATCATCGAAACGAAAAGCCTGCGGTGTCTGGACGCGGCGCATTGCCTCGCGGTCCGCCTTGCCGCTCATGACCGATCCTTCGGCGACGGCCAGGCTGTCGACGACGGGCAAAACCGGTATCGCGCCGGGCGCGGCGTCGAGTGCTTCGAGTAGCCCGGCAATAACGCGTGAAGGGATATCCGGCCGGGCAGCGTCATGGATCAGGACGCGCAAAGGCGAAGTCCCGGCCAAGGCTTCAAGCGCATTGCGGACCGATCGCTGGCGGGTTTCACCACCGGTCACGAGACGATAGCCATCGAGTCCTGCCAGCGCAGCATGTGCCGCGTCATCGCCATTTTCCGGGATGGCTACCACCACGTCGCTTGCACCATGGGCAAGCAGCGCCTCGACCGAATGCCGGACCAGCGGCTTGCCGCGCCACATAGCGAACTGCTTGGGCACGTCACCGCCCGCGCGCAGCCCCTTGCCGGCGGCGACCACTATGGCGGCAAAGGGGAGAAGGGTGGTGCTTTCGCTCACGCAGGTAATGCTCCAAGGGCGCTGGCGCTTAAGGGCTGGACGCGCCAAGTGCAATCCACTATGCGCTGCCCAATTTTTGGGCAGCAGCACAATTTCATGACTTCGCTTCCACCTCCCCCGGCCTTGAAGCCGATTGATGTCGGTCCGGTACGGATCGACAACCCGGTCGTGCTCGCGCCGATGACGGGGGTGACAGACCTGCCGTTCCGCCGCCTGGTGCGCCGCTACGGATCAGGCCTCAACGTGACCGAGATGATCGCCAGCGAAGCAGCCATTCGCGAAACGCGGATCAGCATCCAGAAGGCCGAATGGGATCCGATCGAGGAGCCTGTCTCGATGCAGCTAGTCGGGTGCGACCCGTCCAGCATGGCGGAAGCGGCCAAGCTGCAGGAAGGCAATGGCGCGGCGATCATCGACATCAATTTCGGCTGCCCGGTGCGCAAGGTGGTGGGCCAGTTCGCTGGCAGCGCGCTGATGCGCGAGGTTCCGCTGGCTACGAAGCTGATGGAAGCGACGGTGAAAGCTGTGAGCGTGCCGGTCACGGTCAAGATGCGGATGGGCTGGGATCATGCCAGCTTGAACGCGCCCGAGATGGCCCGCATTGCCGAGGACCTGGGTGTTAAGATGATCACCGTCCATGGCCGCACGCGCAACCAGATGTACAAGGGGCACGCCGACTGGGCCTTCGTCCGCAAGGTCAAGGAAGCTGTCTCGATCCCGGTGATCGTCAATGGCGATATCTGCGGGATCGAGGATGCGGCCAAGGCGCTTGAGCAATCCTGTGCCGATGGGGTGATGATCGGGCGCGGCGCCTATGGCAAGCCATGGCTGCTGGGGCAGGTGATGCACTGGTGGCGGACCGGCGAGAAGCTGGAGAGCCCCAGTTTCGACGAGCAATACCGGGTGCTGGTCGAGCATTATACCGATATGCTCGATCATTACGGGCGCGACACGGGCGTGAAAATCGCGCGAAAGCACCTGGGCTGGTACACCAAGGGCCTGCATGGCTCGGCCGAGTTCCGTAACAAGGTGAATTTCATCGACGATCCGCAACAGGTGCTGGGCGAGCTTGAACGCTTCTACGAACCCTTCCTGCGTCGCCGTGCCGCGTGACCGGGGTGGCCGACAAAGCTCCGGCAAAATCCATGCGACGTCCCGATCCGGCGTCGCAGCTGGGCGGATTGATCTTTGCAGCCGTACTGATCGATGATCGTGGCCGGATCGCCGAGCTCAATTACGCGGCCGAAATGTTGCTCGGAAAGAGCGAGAAGCGATTGGCCGGCAGGCCATTGGTGGAGGCGGTCGAATTCCATGACGACCGCGTGCTGGATCATCTGGCCCGTTCTGACGCTTCGCTCGTCGCGCGCTCGATCAGTGCCTTTGTCGATGGGCAGGAACACCGCATCAACCTGACCCTGTCGCCGCTCGCCGCGCATCCGGGCTGGCGCGTGGTCACATTGTCGGACTCGGGGCGCAACGACACATCGCGCGAGCAGGAAGGGGAGGCGGCCAGCCTTGGCGCTCCGGCCATTCTTGCGCACGAAATCCGCAATCCGCTTGCGGCTATCCGCGGCGCAGCCCAGCTCGCCGCGCGCAAGCTGGAACCGAAGGATCGCGGCCTTGCCCGGGTAATCACCGACGAGGTGGACCGGATTGCGCGCTTGATCGACCGGATGCAGCAGCTCGGACGCTCGACCCCAGAGGAGCTAGGGCCGACCAATTTGCACGAGGCGATCCGCTCGGCGGTTGCAACGGTCAGGGCGGCGGGCACCGAGGGGATCGAAATCCTTGAAGAGTTCGATCCTTCGCTGCCGCCAGTGCTGGCCAACCGCGATGCGCTGGAACAGGTCCTGATCAACCTGGTTTCGAATGCCCGCGACGCGCTCAATTCTGCGGAAGTCGAGGCATCGCAAATCGTGATCCGGACGCGTTTCGTCAGCGGCTTCGCCTATAGCGCGCTCCACTTCGGACGCAGCGTGAAGTTGCCGATCGAGATTACTGTCACCGATAACGGGCCGGGTATCGATCCGGCGCTACGCGATCATATTTTCGAGCCCTTTGTTACGTCGAAGAAATCGGGGCAAGGCCTTGGGCTGGCGCTTGTCCGCAAGCTGGTGCGGGATATGCAGGGCCGGATCGGTCATGAGCGCGACACGCGCGATGGCCTGACCCATTTTCGTATTCACATGGCGGTGGCCAAGGGAGATGAGGCGGCATGAGCGGCGCAATCCTGCTGGTCGAAGATGATCGTTCCATCGCGACGGTGATCACCGCGGCGCTGGAAGACGAAGGCTTCTCACTCCATCACTGCGAGAGCATTGCCGCGCGTGACCGCTTGCTGGCCGAACGCCGTTTCGATGCAATGCTGACCGACGTGGTGCTGGGCGATGGTGACGGGATAGAGACATTGGGTGCGGTTCGGTCTGCCGATCCCGACATGCCGGTGATCGTGCTTTCTGCCCAGAACACGCTGGATACCGCAGTTCGCGCAAGCGAGACCAACGCCTTCGAATATTTTCCCAAGCCGTTCGATCTCGACGAACTGGTGCGGGCTGTCCGGCAGGCTGCTGGTCAACGCAGCGGGGCAGAAGCCGCCCCTGCGGCAGAGGGCGACGGCATGCCGCTGGTCGGGCGCAGCCAGGCGATGCAGGGCGTCTACCGCATGATCACGCGCGTGCTGCGCAATGACCTTACGGTCCTGATTACAGGCGAGTCCGGCACGGGCAAGGAACTGGTGGCCGAAGCCATCCACCAACTGGGTTCACGCAAGTCCGGCCCATTTGTGGCGGTCAATGCCGCTGCGATCCCCTCCGAACTGATCGAGAGCGAACTGTTCGGGCATGAAAAGGGCGCCTTTACGGGAGCGGTGGCGCAGACCATCGGCAAGTTCGAGCAGGCCAATGGCGGCACGCTGTTCCTCGACGAAATCGGCGACATGCCGGCTGAGGCGCAGACACGTTTGCTGCGTGCGCTCCAGTCAGGCCGGATCCGCCGGGTCGGCGGTCGGCAGGAAATTTCAGTTGATGTCCGGATCATCGCTGCTACCAATCGCGACCTGGCGCCGATGATTGCCGCCGGAAGCTTCCGTGAGGACCTGTTCTATCGCCTGAATGTGGTGCCGATCGAGCTGCCGCCGCTGCGCGACCGGCGCGAGGACATCGAAGTGCTGTCCCAGCATTTCCTGAACCTTGCAGCCGAGGATGGGTTGCCGCGCCGCCAGATTGCACGTGACGCCATCACTGCGCTGGAGCAGCGTCGTTGGCGGGGCAATGTGCGCGAGCTGCGCAATGTGATCTATCGCCTGGCTTTGCTGGCGCGCGAGGATGTGATCGACGCCAGCGTGCTAGCGGACATTATCGGGCAGGAACGCGAGACCAGCGCGACCGAGCAGCAGCTTGATTTCAACGGCGCGCTGCAGCTTTGGCTCGCAGCCAATCATCCGCCTCCGGGCGCGCTGTACCACAATGCGCTGGCCGCGTTCGAAAAGCCGCTGATGGAATATGCGTTGGCGCAAACGGGCGGTAACCAGGTTCGCGCGGCGAAGCTGTTGGGCATCAATCGAAACACCCTGCGCAAACGCCTGGGTGAGCTGGCCATCAACGCTGACCGCTTCGCCAAACCGCTCTGACGCAAGGCAGCAAAAAACTGCTTGCATAATTGCAACATTGCCGTTGTATCCTTGCAACTATGCAGGTCCTGGCGGGAATGGAGTTTAAACGCACGCCGCGCTGGCTCCGTCGCGCCTATCTGGGCGCGCGGCGCTCCAACGTGTTTGCCTGGCTTGAGGCCCTATCTGCTGCCGGTTTACTGCTGGCCGTCTGGAGCACATGGTTCGCCTTCACCAGCGCGCCAGCCGATGGCACATTGCTGCCTTCGGCGCAGGTTTCCTTCCTCCTCGTCGCAACTCTGATCCCTGCGATGGCGCTAATGGTCCTATTCGGGCGGCGCCTCGCCTTGCGCCGCGCGGCCGGCACTACGGCGCGATTGCATGTCAGGCTGGTGTTCTTTTTCTCGCTGATCGCCGCCATTCCGACCTTGCTGGTCGCCGGCTTTGCGGCCTTCCTGTTCCAGTCAGGCGTCGACTTCTGGTTCTCGGACGATTCACGCGGGTTGATGAACAACGCCAACGAGCTGGCGCAGGGCTATTACGACCAGAACCAGCGCGACGTCGCCGAGGAAACGGTGACCATGGCGGGGGACATGCGCTTCTACCTCCAGCGCGGATCGCTGGCCGATGAAGGGTTCGCCGATGTCTACGCGTACCAGGCGCAGGCCCGCGAGATCTCCGAAAGCGCGATCCTGCAGCAGATGCCAGACGGCTCGCTTAGAACCGCTGCGATCCTCGATCTGGTGGAAGGCAATCGCCCGCTCGAATTCAGCGAGAGTGCCCTGCCGCGGCTCGACAATGGCGAGCTGGTAGTGGTTGAAGGCAGCCCTGAACGCATCGCCGCGCTCGCGCCAATCGATCGCGATGCCGGGATCTATCTCTACAATGCGCGCAGCCCGGAAGAGGATTCGTTCAACTATTGGGAAAAGGCGCAATCGGTCGCCTCGACCTACGAAACCCTGACCAAGCGCGCGCGGGCGCTGCAGCTGCGTTTCAACCTGGCGCTGTTCGTTGTCAGCCTTTCACTGGTGGGGCTGGCGGTGTGGTTCGCGCTGCGATTCGCCGATCGGCAGGTGGAACCGCTGACAGAGCTTGTCTCCGCTGCCAACAAGGTGGGGGCAGGGAACTTCGCGATGCGGGTGGAAGGGCGCAAGGGGGCTGACGAAATCGGACTGCTTAACCGAGCCTTCAACCGCATGACCGCGCAGCTTGAAAAGCAGACCCAGGCACTGGTCAACGCGAACCGCCAGATCGATGACCGCCGCGCCTTCATGGAAGCGGTGCTGGATTCAGTCACTGCCGGGATCATTTCGGTCGATAGCGCGCAGCGAGTGCTGCTCATGAACGGATCGGCGCAAGCGCTGCTGTTCGAGCAAGGGCAGGCGAGGGAGGCGATTGGCGCTCCTTTGTCCGAACTGTCACCGCAGATCGCCGCGATGATCGAAGCCGGGCTCAAAAGCGGGATTGCCACGCATTCCAAGGGAAGCGACCTGCTGACGCTGGCGGTCAAGATCGCCCCGGAAAAAGGCGGCCACGTTATCACCTTCGAGGATATCACCCGGCAATTGCTCGACCAGCGGCAGGCCGCCTGGTCGGATGTGGCGCGCCGCATTGCGCACGAAATTAAGAACCCGCTCACGCCAATCCAGCTGGCGACCGAACGGCTGAAGCGCCGCTATCGCCGCCAGATCGACAGCGATGCCGATCTGTTTGACGAGCTGACCGACACGATCGTGCGCCAGGTCGGCAGCCTCAGGACCATGGTGGACGAGTTCAGCTCTTTCGCACGCCTGCCCAAGCCGACCTTCCGCCACGAAGACTCGCTCGACCTGGTCCGCCAGGCGCTGTTCCTGCAGGAAGTGGCGCATCCCGAGGTGAATTTCGCGCTGTCGATCGACGAGCTTGAATCCGGCGTGATCAATTGTGACCGCCACCAGTTCGGCCAGGCCATGACCAATGTGATCAAGAATGCGGTCGAGGCGGTCGAAGCCCGCGCCCGAGGTTCCGAAATCGATTTTCGCGGCAAGGTCGCCATCGTGATGCGCGATAGCCCGTCTCATCTGACCATCAGCGTCGAAGACAATGGCGTAGGTCTACCACAAGAGCGCGAGCGGATTGTCGAGCCCTATGTCACGACGCGCGAGAAGGGTACCGGGCTCGGGCTCGCGATCGTCAACAA
This sequence comes from Altererythrobacter sp. BO-6, assembly GCF_011047315.1. Lineage (NCBI taxonomy): Bacteria > Pseudomonadati > Pseudomonadota > Alphaproteobacteria > Sphingomonadales > Erythrobacteraceae > Altererythrobacter > Altererythrobacter sp. BO-6. Next base: position 194,759 of record NZ_CP049259.1, read on the forward strand.
GATCGTTGACGAACATGGCGGCGACATGAGTTTTTCAAGCGGGGAAGACGGGGGGGACCCGCGTCATGCTGCGCTTTGCCCGTGACCCGATGGAAAGCGGCGCAGCGAAAGGCAATGGCATTACAGAGCAAAGGGAGGTGCCGTAGTGGCGCTCGAAATCCTGATCGTTGATGACGAACGCGATATCCGCGACCTGGTTGCGGGGGTCTTGAGTGACGAGGGCTATGTTTGCCGCACCGCGGCCGATAGCACTGGCGCGCTGGCCGCGATCGACGAACGTCGGCCCAGTCTGGTGCTGCTCGATGTCTGGCTGCACGGCAGCGAGATGGACGGGCTGGAAGTGCTCGATGCGATCAAGGCGCGCGAGCCGGAGCTCCCCGTGATCATCTTTTCCGGCCATGGCAATATCGATACCGCGGTTTCCGCCGTCAGCCGCGGCGCAATGGACTTCATCGAGAAACCGTTCGAGGCCGAGCGACTGCTCCTTCTGGTCGAACGCGCGACGGAAACGGATCGGCTGCGGCGCGAGAACATCCAGCTGCGCGGCAAGGTGATCGGCGGGGAGGAGTTCACCGGCAATTCGACCGCAATCAACGGCGTGCGCGCGACACTCAAGCGCGTGGCAAATACCGGTAGCCGGGTCCTGATTTCAGGCCCCGCCGGTGCCGGCAAGGAAGTGGCCGCACGTTTGCTCCACAGCTGGAGCCCGCGAGCAGAACATTCGTTCGTGATCGTCAATTCCGCCCGCATAACGCCCGAGCGGTTCGAGCAGGAATTGTTCGGGGAAGAGGCGGATGGCAAGCTGGTGCGGCCGGGCCTGCTGGAAATGGCCGATGGCGGCACGCTCTATCTCGACGAGGTGGCTGACATGCCGCTGTCCACCCAGGCGCGCATCCTGCGGGTCCTCACCGAACAGAGCTTTGTCCGCGTCGGGGGCAGTCGCCAGATCGGGGTCGATGTAAGGGTGGTTTCTTCTACCTCGCGAGATCTTGCGCAGGAAATGGCCGAGCGGCGCTTTCGCGAGGATTTATTCTACCGGCTCAACGTCGTGCCAGTGGCTATCCCCTCGCTGGCCGAGCGGCGTGATGACATTCCAGCCTTGGCGCAGCATTTCTTCACCCGCCTGGCCGCAGATCAAGGCCTGCAGCCGCCGGAAGTCTCGGAGCAGGCCATGGCTGCGCTACAGGCACATGACTGGCCGGGTAACGTGCGCGAGCTGCGCAATGTGATCGAGCGAACCATCATCATGACCCCGCGCGAGGAATTGACTGTGGTCGAACCGCATATGCTGCCGGGAGAGATAACCGGTTCGACTGGCGAGCCGAGCGGCACAAGCTTTTCCGAGGTCATGGGCGTGCCGCTGCGCGAAGCGCGCGAGAGCTTCGAGCGGGAGTATCTGAGTGTCCAGATCCGGCGATTTTCGGGCAATATCTCGAAGACCGCCGCGTTCATCGGCATGGAGCGATCGGCACTGCATAGAAAGCTCAAGTTGCTGGGAATGACGGACCGGAATGACTGATCAGGTTGCATTGCAGCATAATCGGGATTGCCGAACGCACTGAAACTCGCCATTATCCTGAGAGAAGACGGTGCCAGGCACCAGATTGCGGACCGCAAGGGCGGCCGCCAATAACAGGAGAATACACATGTCCAGCGGGCGAACCCTCTCCGCGCGCCCCCAGCCGGAAAAGCCAGCCTCCTCCGATGGTGGCGGGGGCGGGGGCAAGCAAGCCAAGCTTCAGGATGCGTTCCTGAACCTGCTGCGCCGAAACAAGACACCGGTCACAGTATTCCTTGTCAAGGGCGTGAAACTTCAGGGAATCGTCACCTGGTTTGACAATTTCTCGCTGTTGCTGCGCCGCGACGGGCAATCGCAGCTGGTTTACAAGCATGCGATCTCGACGATCATGCCGGGTCAGCCGATCGACGCCGAACAATTCGCCAGCCAGGGCGGCAGCGGCAAGCAGCGCCTGCTACAGGATGTGTTCCTGCAGCGCGTCAGCGAAGTCGAGGTGCAGGTCACCATGTTCCTGGTCAACGGCGTGATGCTGCAAGGCCGGATTGCCGCTTATGACCTGTTCTGCGTGCTGCTGGAACGCGACGGCTTTGTGCAGCTTGCCTACAAGCATGCGGTCTCCACAATCCAGCCTGCTTCGCCAGTTGATCTGGCCGGCGACTGGGAAGGCGAAGAAGACTGAGCTTCGACGACGACCTGCTGGGCGAAGTTACGCGCGGCGCGCGCGCCCTAGTGCTGTGTCCGGATATCCGGGGTCAGGCCTATGCCATCGATACCGCCGAACGGCTTGAGGAAGCCTGCGGGCTTGCGCTGGCGATAGGCGTTATCATCGCAGACGCGCGGGTAATCCCGGTACGGAGCATGCGGCCGGGAACGCTGTTTGGTTCCGGCCAGGTGGAACAGATCGCCAGTGATTGCGAATTGCACCAGGCGGAACTGGTGATTGTCGATGGCGCGCTATCACCAATCCAGCAGCGCAACCTCGAGGAAAAGCTCAAGCGCAAGGTGATCGACCGGACCGGTCTGATCCTGGAGATCTTCGGCGAACGCGCGGCGACGGCCGAAGGGCGGTTGCAGGTAGAGCTGGCGCATCTCGACTACCAACAGAGCCGCCTTGTGCGCAGCTGGACCCACCTTGAGCGCCAGCGCGGCGGCTTCGGTTTCCTCGGTGGTCCGGGCGAAACCCAGATCGAGGCTGACCGGCGGATGATCCGCCAGCGGATGGCGCGGTTGCGCAAGGAGCTGGAGCAGGTGCGCAAGACGCGCGGGTTGCATCGGGAACGGCGGGGAAGGGCGCCGTGGCCGGTCATCGCGCTGGTCGGTTACACCAATGCCGGCAAATCGACGCTGTTCAACCGGCTGACCGGTGCAGAAGTCATGGCGGAAGACCTGCTGTTCGCCACGCTTGATCCGACGATGCGGGCGATCGAGCTGCCGGCGGTCGAAAAGGCGATCTTGTCCGATACGGTCGGCTTCATCTCCGATCTGCCGACCCAGCTGGTCGCGGCCTTTCGCGCGACGCTTGAAGAAGTGACCGGCGCGGACGTGATCCTGCATGTGCGCGATATGTCCAATCCTTCACACGAGGCGCAGAAAAAGCAGGTGTTATCGGTCCTTGCCGATCTCGGGGTGACCGACGGGGAAGGGCAGAGCAAAATCCCGATTGTCGAAGCCTGGAATAAGGTGGATCTCGTCGGGCTCGAACGCGCCGCAGAATTGCGCGAAATGGCTGCTCAGCAAGACGATGCGCTGGTGATTTCGGCGCTGACTGGGGAGGGCGTTGACGCGCTGCTTGAGCGGATTGGTGCGCTGCTGACCAAGGAAGCACGCGTGATCGAACTGGAACTGCCGGTCAGCGATGGCAAGCGCATCGCCTGGCTCCACGCCAATGGCGAGGTGCTGGCAGAGGAGGACGCTGGTGAAGGTGAGGGCAGCCCGATCCGCCGGGTGACGGTTCGGCTCAATCCCAAGCAGTTGGGCCAGTTCGAGCGGCTATGAACGCTTTTCGGATTGTTTGACCTGCTGCCACAGCGCTTCCTGCTCATCGAGCGAAAGTCCGGCAAATGTATCACCCGCGATCGCTTCCATTCCCCTGAAACGCCGCTCGAACTTGAGGTTTGCGGCACGTAGCGCTTCTTCGGCATCGATCCCGAACGCGCGGACGAGGTTTACCGCGGCAAACAGGAAGTCCCCGGCCTCTTCGAACCGATCCTGTTTTGAGATTGCTGCATCAAGTTCCTCGATTTCCTCAAGGATTTTTGCTTTGGGCCCTTCGGTATCAGGCCAATCGAAGCCTGTTCGCGCCGCTCGCTTCTGCAGCTTCTGGGCACGCATCAGAGCCGGCAGCGCCTTCGCAACTCCGTCGAGCGCGCTTGCGGCGCCCTTTTGGTCCCGTTCGGCGGCCTTGATGGCTTCCCAGCGGGTTTCGCCCATGGTGCCGGTTTCATCGCCGAAGATGTGCGGGTGGCGGGCCTCCATCTTGTCTGAAATGGCGGCGGCAACGTCGGTGAATGCGAAATGGCCGGCTTCTTCAGCCATGCGGGCGTGAAACACGACCTGAAGTAGTAAGTCGCCGAGTTCCTCGCGCAATTCAGCCATGTCACCGCGCTCGATCGCGTCGGCGACTTCATAGGCTTCTTCGATCGTGTACGGCGCAATCGTGGCAAAATTCTGCGCCAGATCCCATTCGCACCCACGTTGTGGATCGCGCAGGCGCGCCATGATCTGCAACAGCCGGTCCATTTGATCGAGAGGGGAGCTCATAAGCGCGTGTTCTGATGCCTGGATTTTGGAATGATAATATATATTATGTTAAATAAAAGATGCGCTCGCGTGCGGCGTCCACTTCCCTAGGCCCCCGGTCCAACAATGCTGAACAGCAAGGCAACGCCAAGGAAAATGGCAACCCACAGCAAGCCCATCCTCAGCGCCTTGCTCCAATTGAGCCGATGCGACGCAAGCGCGCTCAATGCTAGGATAAGAAACCCGACCAGCGAAACAATCTGGACAATCGAATATTCGTTCATGCGACGATCTCCAGCCCATCATACCCGACTACGACGTTATCAGGCGTCTCTGCGGATATCGTCGCATAATCCATGCTCTTGTCGAGATGGCTGAGCACCAGGATTCTCGCCCGCGAACGTTCAGCCAGTTCCATCGCCATAGCCAGATTGGCATGCGTGGGATGCGGATCCCGCCTCAGGCAATCGCTGACCAGGATGTCAACGTCCCGGTAAAGATCGATCATATCATCAGTAATTTCACTGTAATCAGTAGCATAAGCGATGCTTTTGCCATCCGCATCAAAGCGAAAGCCGGTCGTTTCGGTTGGCCCATGCGGCATCTGGCACCAATCGACGCCGAAACCGGCATGCATCCTTAGCCTGTCGAGCACCTCCAGTGTGGCTATTGTGGGATAGCCGTGCTGGCCCGCGAAGATATAGCCAAACCTCTGGCGCAGCCGATATGCCGTATCTTCGGACGCAAATCCGGGGATTGGGCCTCCGCGACCATACCGCAGCACCCGCAGGTCATCGATCCCGTGGCAATGGTCGGCGTGATCGTGCGTCCAGAACACGCCGTCGAGGCGGTCGATGTTATTGTCGAGCAGCTGCTGCCGCAAATCGGTCGAGGTATCGACCAGCAAGCGGTTGCCGGCATTGCTTTCGACGACGATCGAAACCCGCGTGCGGCGGTTGCGCGGCTCGTTTGGATCGCAATCGCCCCAGTCATTGCCGACCCGCGGAACGCCGGTCGAAGTGCCCGAACCGAGGACGATCAGCTTCAAAACGCGGCCTTGCTGAACAGCTTGCGGAAATTGGCGGTTGTATAGTCCGCGAGTTCGGCGAATTCCTCGCCCCGCAAATCGGCCAGGAACTGCGCGGTGTTGGCCACGAAAGCCGGCTCGCACGGCTTGCCGCGATGCGGGACTGGCGCAAGGAACGGACTGTCGGTTTCCACCAGCAACCGATCTTGCGGGATTTCCTTTGCGATTTCCTGCAGTTCTGTGGCGTTCTTGAAAGTCACAATGCCAGACAGCGAGATACTCAGGCCGAGCTCGAGCACCCGTTTGCCGAAGTCTGCCGAGGCGGTGAAACAATGGATCAGCGCGGGGAAGGCGCCCTTCCCCGTCTCTTCTTCAAGAATCTCCAGCGTGTCATCGTCAGCGTCGCGCGTGTGGATGATCAGCGGCAGGCCGGTCTCTCGTGCTACGCCGATATGCATGCGAAACAGATCGCGCTGGGTCGCGCGGTCGGAACGGTCGTAATAGTAATCGAGCCCGGTTTCGCCGATCCCGATCACCTTCGGATGAGCGGCTGCTTCAAGCAGCGCTTCGCGGCCCAGATCGGCGTGCTGGTCAGCCTCGTGCGGGTGGATGCCGACGCTGGCCCAGACATCGCTCTCGCGCTCCGCTGTGCCGACCACCTGGCCCCATTCGCTGCGCCGGGTAGAGATATTGAGGAACTGGCCGACGCCCGCCGTCCGCGCTCGTTCAAGTACGCCGGCCTGGTCATCGACCAAGCCCTTGTACTCGAGGTGGCAGTGGCTATCGACCAGCATCAGGCGCTTTCCTCTGCGGGCAGTTCGAGCCGCGGGAAAAGCGGCGTGGGTGCGACGATCCGGAAGTCGCTTTCAGCCAGCGGCGAATACCAGTGGCTGCGAATACCCTCGTAGCTGCGCAGATCCGGTGCGATACCCATCGTATCGAGCAATTTCGCACTGCTTGCCGGGATCACCGGCGCAATCGCAACGGCCAACTGCGCGATGCAGATGTAAAGCGTGGCCAGCACGGTCTCCATGCGCTCGGGATCGGTCTTGCGCAGCGCCCAGGGGGCTTCGCTGTCGATATAGGCGTTGCAGGCGAACACCGCTTGCAGCCATGCTTCAACCCCCTGCTGCAAGGCCAGGCTTTCGAATGCTTCGGGAATGTCCTTGCTGATCGCTTTGTCGACCGCTTCGAACAGCGCGGTGTCCGCTTCGGTGTGGCCGCGTATCACAGGCAAATAGCCGTCGAGGTTCTTGGCGATGAAACCCAGCGTACGCTGCGCCAGATTGCCGAACGCGTTGCCCAGTTCGCCATTGGCCCGCTGTACGATCGCTTCGGCCGAATAACTTCCGTCCTGCCCGAAAGCGATTTCGCGCATGAAGAAATAGCGCAGCGGATCGACCCCGAAGCGTGCGGCCAGGTCCATCGGATCGACCACATTGCCCGCACTCTTGCTCATCTTCTCGCCGCCGCGCGCCAACAGGAAGCCGTGTCCGAACACCTGTTTGGGCAGCGGAAGGCCCGCGCTCATCAGGAAGGCAGGCCAGTAGACCGTATGGAAGCGGACAATATCCTTGCCAATCATGTGGATGTTCGCCGGCCAATAGCGCTGGAACATCTCGCCGTCGGCATCGGGAAAACCGACCCCGGTCATGTAGGTTGTTAGTGCGTCAACCCAGACATACATCACGTGCCCAGGAGAATTCGGCACCGGTACGCCCCAGTCGAAACTGGTGCGCGACACGCTGAGGTCTTTCAGCCCTGCCTCGACAAAGCGGAGCACTTCGTTGCGGCGGCTTTCGGGCCGGATGAAGCCGGGATTGTCGCGATAAAGCGCGAGCAGTTTGTCCTGATAGTTCGACAGCCGGAAGAACCAGGTCTCCTCTGCCGTCCATTCCACCGGGGTCCCTTGCGGAGAGAGCTTTTCGCCCCCTTCCCCTTCGGTCAGCTCGCTTTCATCGTAGAAAGCCTCGTCACGGACTGAGTACCAGCCTTCGTAGCGATCGAGATAGAGATCGCCCGCTGCCTCCATCCGGCGCCACAGCTCGAGGCTCGCGGCATGATGGCGCGGCTCTGTGGTGCGCACGAAATCATCATAAGAGAGATTGAGAGTGTCCGCCATCTCCCTGAAATAGGCAGACATTTCATCGGCAAGATCGATCGTGGCGCGGCCCATCTTGCGCGCCGTTTGGTCCATCTTCAGCCCGTGTTCGTCAGTGCCGGTGATGAAACGCACGTCGCGGCCCATCATCCGCTGGAACCGCGCGACGACATCGGTTGCAATCCCTTCATAGGCGTGGCCGATATGCGGGCGCCCGTTGGGATAGTTGATTGCGGTGGTGATGTAGAAGGGTTCAGCCATGGGCCGGCTCGCTAGCGCCAGCCGCGCGCGCAAGCAAGCTGGCGATTTCGCCCACCAGCAGGCCGGGATCGAAATTATAGGTCGGCGCTTGTGCCGCAAGCGTTACCAGCTCGGCGTGCGCTTCGATCAGTCCGCTGTGCTGTTCGGGCCGCGCATCGGGCAACGCGCGGGCGAGAGTGGTGCGCGCCAGTTCGATCACCGCGCGCATACGTTCGCGATCGGGCCGCGCGCCGACTGCGGCGGCCAGCCTTCCGCGCAGCTCGAACCCGGGATCGCCTTGCGCGACCAGGCTGCGGATCGCCTGCGCCACGCCGCCGAGTTCCTGCTGCAGGAAACCGCGCGCTGCGCCCAGCGATCCGCCGGCCATCGCAACGGCCAGCTCCCGTTCGGTTGCGCTTACCGCGGGAAATTCGCCGCCCAGGTGGCTCGCAATCGCAGCATCGCTGAGCTGCGGAAAGCGCAGCATCCGGCAGCGCGACCGGATCGTGGGTAGCAGCCCGGCGGGGCGATGCGTTACCAGCAGGAAGAATGTGCCCTGCGGCGGCTCTTCCAGGCTCTTGAGCAAGGCGTTGGATGCACCGCGCTCCATATCGTCCGCCGGATCGATGATCACCGCGCGCCGGGAGCCGAGCGTCGGGCGAGTGGTCAGCCGTTGCTGCATCGCGCGGATCTGAGCGACTGTGATGTTGCGCTTGACCTCGAAGGGCTTCCCCTCCTCGCGCTTGCGCTCTTCCTTGTCGTCCTTGGGCAGGTGCGTGAGCACGATGATATCGGGATGATCGCCGGTGGGTTGCGGAATACCCTCTTCCGCCACCAATTCTCGCGCCGCGGCGAGCGCAAAGTCATGCTTTCCCAGGCCAGCCTTGCCTGCAAGGATCCAGCCATGGTGCATGCGCGCCCCGCCGATCGCATCGCGCCATTCGTGCCAGGCCGCTGTGTGGTTGGGCCAGTCGGTCATGCCCGCTCCAGCAAGGGTGCCAGCGCGGCCAGCACCCGGGCATGGACCTCGTCGGGTGTGCCAGAGGCGTCGATCACTGCGAAACCCTGTGGATCTTCGGCGGCATAGCGCCTGAATGCCTCAGCCACGGCGCGGTGATAGGCCGCGTCGCGCCCGCCGATGGCGTCGCTGGTATCGCCATCGCGAGCACGCAGGCGCTCAGAGACCTGCTCGTCGGCGGCTTCCAGAAGGATGGTCAGATCGGGTCGCAATCCGCCGCTGCCGATTGCATGAAGCGCGGTGATCGCCTCGTCGCCCAAGGCCCCGGCCCCGCCCTGGTATGCCCGGCTGGAATCGACGAACCGGTCAGTAATGACCCACTCCCCGCGCTCAAGCGCCGGGCGAATGCGCCGCGCAACGTGATCAGCGCGCGCGGCTGCGAACAGGAGCGCCTCGGCCTCGGCACCCCAGCCTTCGCCTGGCGGATCGAGCAGCAACGCACGGATTGCTTCCGCTCCCGGCGTGCCGCCCGGCTCGCGGGTCAGGTCTACCGAGAGCCCACGGGCGCGCAGTGCATCGACCAGGAGCCGCGCCTGCGTTGACTTGCCCGCGCCCTCCCCGCCCTCGAAAGCAACGAAGCGGCCGCGCGTCACCCGAACCACCCCAGAACGCCATTGACTAGCCGCGCAAATGTCCCGGCAACGGGAACGTCGGTGCCCGCGTAAAGCGGTACGCGCGAAGGCTCCATTCCCTCGACCGCAATTTCAAGCTCGGCCACCTGCTGCCCCTCGCGGATCGGCGCGCGCAACGGACCATCGTAATGGACTGTCAGGGTAAGCTGGCGCTGTTGCCCCTCTGGCATCGCCGCGCCGATATAGTCCTTTGCCACCAGCGGTACACGTCGGCTCGCTCCGCCTTGCACCCGCGCCTTGCCCACCTCTTCCCCTGCGGCGAACAGCGGGCGGGTGTCGAACCTCTGGAAGCCCCATTCGAGATAGTCGCGCGCGGCATTGTCGCGAATCCGGCCGCGTTCAGCACCGGCCACGACCAGAACCAGGCGACGGTCCCCGCGTTTCGCAGAGCCTAGAAAGCCGTATCCGGCTTCGTTCGTAAAGCCTGTCTTGATCCCGTCGCCGCCCCTTACCTGTCCCGTAAACGGATCATGGTTGGGCTGGGTGATTCCGCGATAAGTCAGCCGGCGATGGCCGTAATAACGGGCGTAAAGCTCCGGATGGCGGCGAACAAGCGCGCTGCCAAGCTTCGCAAGGTCTCGCGCGGTAACGAAAGTACTGCCCTCGTCGGGCAGGCCATTGGGGGTGCCGAAATGGCTTTGCGTCATGCCGAGTTCGGCGGCTTTGGCATTCATCAGGGCGGTCCATGCGGGCAGCGAGCCTACCGCCCCTTCCGCCAGAGCTACGGCCGCGTCGTTGCCGGACACGGTGGTAACGCCCAGCAACAGGTCAGAAGCTGCCAATTCATCATTGGCCGCCAGGAACATGGTCGAACCATTATTACCCCAAACCGCGAAGGCAGCAGGGGAAAAGCGGAAGCGCTGATCGGGCTTCAGTTTTCCCTGTTCGATCAGTTCGAAGGCCAGGAACGTCGTCATCACTTTCGTGATCGACGCCGGCATGAACCGCCGATCGGCATTGCGCTGGTGGAGCACCTGTCCGCTCGACAGGTCAACCAGGATGGCGATCGGGATTTCGTCAGGATGCGGCAGTTCGGGCGCAGGTGCGCGCGCCAGCGCGGCCTGAGCGACCATCGTCAGAAAAAGCCCTGCCACCTTAGTTGTCAGCCGCAAATCACACTCCTCTGCAGTGCCAATGGCCTTAGCCATTCGGGCCTTGCTTTGCGAGCGTGCAGGTGACGCTATCCCCCTTCAGATTTGCGTGACTGCGGTGTTTCGTCAGCGCGCGATTTCATCCGCCAGCAGGCCCACGCTCATCGCGTAGTAGTTCGAGCAATTGTACTCGAGGATCGCGCGATAGTTGGACGTCAGCAGCCAGGCAGGAGTGCCCGGCCCGTCAGGCTGGAACAGCGAAGCGAGCACCTCGTCCCCGATCAGCCGCTGCGGGCGGACGCCAAGGGCGCGCCATTCGGCGATGGTTTTCCATTGGCTGTGGCGCACATGCACGCGCGGGCAGACCGGCGCGACGAGTTCAGTTTCGACTGCATTCCAGTCGAAACCGGCAGGAACCGTGGCCTCTACACCCCACGGCTGGCCGGGGCGCCAGCCGGCGTAACGCAAATAGTTGCCGATCGACGCGAAGGTATCGGCCCGGTTGGAGAAGATATTGGCCCGCCCGTCACCGTCACCATCCTTCGCCAGTTTCAGGTAAATGCTGGGGAGGAATTGCGGGTTGCCCATCGCCCCCGCCCAACTGCCGACCAATTCATATCTTTGATATCCTTTGTCAGCCACCTTCATCAAGGCGATGAATTCATTTGCAAATAGCTCACGCCTGCGCCCTTCCCACGCAAGCGTGGCAAGCGAGCGCGCGAGATCGAAATCGCCCCGGATCCGGCCATAGCTGGTCTCGTGCCCGAAGATGGCGACGATGATTTCGGCCGGAACGCCATACTCCGCCTCCACCGCCAGCAGTGCCGAACGGTTCGCTGCGAAGACATCGCGGCCGCCCGCGATCCGGACCGAGTTGACGTGGGTCGAGATATAGGGGGCGAGCGCTGGAAAACCGCTACGGGTCGGCGTGCCAGGCTGCGCACGATCGAGCCGGATCACGCGATCATTGGGCGTCAGCCCAACCGTCATCCGCTGCAAGGTGGCCTCGCTCACGCCTTCAGCGCGGGCCCGTGCGATAAGCAGCTGGAGATAGGCGTCGAATGACAGGTCAGTGGATTGCCCGGCGGTTGGGGAGGTTTCCTGCGCGCCAAGCGGCACCGCGGGCAGCGCAAGAGCAAGACACAATGCGGCAATGGGTCCAAGTTTCAAATGCATGCCCATTTCTTGCCATGGCGCGGATGAATGCGCCATGATTTCCTTGCAGCCACGCAATTGCGGGTGACAAGGCGCAGCGATCACGCTAGCGCGCTTCACCAGCGGACAGGTGGCAGAGCGGTTGAATGCACCGGTCTTGAAAACCGGCAAGGGTGCAAGCCCTTCGTGGGTTCGAATCCCACCCTGTCCGCCAAATTCCACTCAATTGGCCATTTTTTTCCGCTCAGCTGCAGCGCGCGATTCGCGTCCATTGGTTCGCGGGCCCTGCGAGGCCGAAATCGCCGCAAGGCAGGTAATAGCTTGGGCGAATTAATTTTTGGCGGATGCCGGCAGGCCTGAACAGTTTTACGAATAATTTACGATCGACAAGCGCTCGAAAGGCCACTTTCCTTCATTCCGCCCACGCTCCAGTCGTTGCAAGCACAGATTTGAATTTCTTACTATTTTAACCACATCGCTCAACCTCAAATGAGCGGGCACTCCCCTATTGCGGGTTCGAGATCGAGGGTTTGAAGCCTTCGAAGCGTAATTGGGAACAGTGCAATGAAAACGACTTTTGCAATCCGCGCCGCAAGCCTGGCGATCGCCATGTCGCTCGCAGGTGTCGTGCATGCGCAAGATGCCGCTACGACCAGCTCGACTGTGACGGCCGCTCCCAAGGGCAAGAAAGCGCCCAAGAAGGACGAAGGGACGCAGACGACACAGGATCCAACCCCTGCGCCTTCCTCGACCGAAAGCATCGTGAACACCAACGACCCTAAGGCCGGGCTGCTGCGCTATGGCGACATCATTGCCTTCAGCGCCGATGGCGTTGATCCCTATTACGGCAACATCAACCCGTTCTACCGCGACATCAACGCGTTCTGGGGCAACATCAACCCGTTCTATCGCGACATCAACGCGTTCTGGGGCAACATCAATCCCTTCTATGGTGACATCAACGCCTTCTGGGGTGACATCAACGCCTTCTGGAAGGACATTTCGGCGTTTGACGCAGCCTATCTGCAGTCGATCGGCGATTTCTGGAAAACCAATGGCACGCTGATTACCAGCACCGATACCGTCTGGGGCCAGTCCGTCAGTTCGGGCGCTTCGCTTAATGGCTATGCCTCGGTTCGGGACAATCTGACCCAGCTGGTCGCGCAGGCAACCGCCAAGTTCGGCGCTCGCGGGTTTACACAGGCCGAAGCCAATCAGGTCCTGGCGCGCCACGGGATCAACCTCAACGATCTTTCCACGCTGCAGAACAAGACGTCGGCGCAGCGTTCGGCCTTCTTCATCGATTGGCACGATACCGTGATGAGCCACGCCGGGATCGACCACGTCGATCACTGGATGAGCGCGGTGAACTGGAATCCGGCTGTTACCCAGATCCAGGGCACCGGCACGGATTCGGTGGTCGGCATCATCGATGCGCAGTTCGGCGCCTCGGCCGGTCTGTCGACCAGCGTCATCCAGGCAGTCACCGGCGGCACGCAGCTGAACGGTCATGGCGCTGCCGTGGCAAGCCTCATTGCCGGCGCCCATGATGGCAAGGGGGTGATGGGCATCGCCCCGAACAGCACGATCACGACCTACAACCCGTTTGCTGCCGATGGCACCGCCACGTGGGACGATATCGCCAAGGGCATCGTTGCGCTGAAAGGCGTTACCAATGGCGCCGTAACCAGCACGCTTGGCGGAGGCCTGCGCGCGAGTGTGATCAATCTTTCGCTGGGCGAAAGCGGTGCGGTCGTTTCGAAGGGGCTGGCAGATACCTTCAAGCGGGCCGACGTCTCCGCTTACAACGGTTCGACCGTCTATGTGGTCGCCGCCGGCAATGACGGTATTACACAGACCGCGAATGTCGATTGGAACTTGGGCAGCTTGTTCTCCAAGGGTGCCGTCGCGATTTTCGTCGGCTCGGTCAATCCGGCTGGCGAGATCTCGAGCTTCTCGAACCGCCCGGGCACGGCCTGCCTGCTATCCAACGGGGTCTGCAAAGCCGGTAACGAGCTGTATCGCAACTTCATCGTCGCGCCGGGCGAACTGCTGCTGGTAAGCGACGGCCAGGGTGGCGTGGTGCGCCGCTCGGGCACGTCCTTTGCTGCCCCGCTTGTGTCGGGTGCAATCACGCTGTTGCATGACCGCTGGCCATGGCTGGCGCAGCACCCGGACGAATCCGCGGAAATCATCTTCCGCTCGGCGCGCGATCTGGGCGCGCCCGGCCCCGACCCGATCTATGGCTGGGGTATGCTGGACGTCACCGCATCGCAGTCGCCGCTCGATTTCAACACGATGAGCTTTGTGCTTTACCAGCAGCGTGGCTCTTCATGGACCGGCAGCAACTATAGCGGCTCGCAGCTTCTGGCCATGGGCATCCCGAGCTGGTGGGAAACGAACAACGCGTTCTTCACCATGTTCGAAAAGATTGGCGATACGCAGCGTGACTTCTCGGTTCCGGTATCGACTTTCGCGACCGGGAAAAGAACGAACGCGCTCGGTCGCGGGTTCGAGCGACTGCAAGACTTTGTCAACGAGCGCTTTGCTACATGGATCCGCAGCGGCGGAACCGACCGCAATGGCGATGGCAAGGCAGGACTTACCCAATTGCGCTCTGACGTGTCAGATCTCTCGAACGGCTGGAACCTGCGTTATGACGCGGCCATGCCTCGCTATAGCGAGGACGGTGCGCTCGATCCGGTGCATAGTGCGGCAAGGCTGGCCGATCCAAGCGGCAAGCTGGACTTCACCCTTGGCTATGGTCAGGGCGCCATGGCGCTGTCGGGCGAACGTTTCGGCCTGATCGGCGATCATGACCGCGACACTGGCGGGGTAAACCCCGTGCTCGGCTTCGCCTCGGGCGAATTCTTTGCCGGCGCCGGTTACCGCATCGCTCCGTCCACGCAGGTTCGTGTCGGCTATAGCGACAATCGCCTCGACTGGTACGAAGTTTCGGCGATCAATGCAGAGCAGCGCCAGCAACAGCGCGAACTCGGCTCGCACCAGGCACATGCCTACATCTTCGGCCTTGAACAGCAGATCAGCAAGGTTGTGACGCTGGATGTTCAGTACACCCGCCTGCGGGAAGACAATGCGCTGCTGGGGGCTCAGACCACAGTCGAAGCGTTCCTCGGCAATGGTTCGAAGACTGATGCTGTCACGGTGACGACTTCGTTCGATGTGGGTAACGGCATCACTTTCGACCTGTCCGCCACTGGCGGCCGTACCACGACCGCCCGGGGCCAGGCCTTCACCAGCGCTGGTGCGGCCCTGAGCACTGCCGGCCAGGCAAGCGTGACCAAGCGCGGCGTTGTTGGCCAGGCGGACACTCTGCGGGTTTCGCTGGCGCAGCCGCTGAACGTCGAAAGTGGCGAACTCGAACTGCGCAGCGAGCAGGTGGTTGACCGGTTGACCGGGGAAACCGGCGTTGTGACCCAGCGGATCGGCATCGCCACCAAGCGCCGGATCGCGGCCGAGGCTGTCTATGCGACGCCGCTCAGCGATGCAGCCGAATTCGGCCTCTTCGGTCGCTATGTCCAGCAAGACGCCGGCGGTGAAGGCGGCGGCTACATGGTTGGCGCAAACCTGGGCTGGCGCTTCTAAGCAAAGGAAGAATGGGCAGGCGGGCCCTGGATGCCCGCCGAACCCAATTCAAGGGGGACTGGGAATGTTGGGACGCACGCCCTGCAGGGCACTATGCATCGCCGCCGCCGTAATGGTGGCATCGATGCAGCCTGTCGCGGCACATGCGCAAGGCGACGCTTTCGAGGCGAAAATCGCCGAGGCAAAATCCTCGATGATGGCCGATTCTTCCCAGGCTCTCCGCCTGGCCCGTGAAGCTGGCAAGCTTGCCACCGGGACGGGAAGTGAGGCCGACGAGGCGCGGCTGACTGCAAAATGGCTCGAAGGCGAGGCCTTGATGCGGCTCAATCGGGCATCCGAAGCGGCCGAAATCATTTCCAGCGCGCTTTCGGAAGCGGAAAAGTCCATCCCTGATAGCAAGCTTTACGCAGATTTGCTGCGCTCGCAGGGATCGATCGCCGCGATCTCAAGCGACTATGCCGGGGCTCTGTCTGCCTTCCTCAAGGCGCACCAGCGCTACAATCTGCTGGGCGAAAAGCGCAGCGAAGCGATCGTGCTCCAGCATATCGGTTCGCTCTATTCCGATGCCCGCGATTATGAGCGTGTGCTGCGCTACTATCGCCAGGCGACCGCCACCTTTCCCGAGGATGATGCCCTTTCGCTTTCTGCCCACAACAACAAGGGCAACGCACTGAAAGAGCTGGGCAGATTTGAAGAGGCGGAGGAAGAGTTCCGCTCGGCGCTAAAGATCGCCGAGAAGATGGAAAGCCCGCTACTCGAGGCGCGTATCCTCAACAATATCGCTTCGGTTCAGATGGCACGCGGACGGCTTGCGGCCGCCGAAGAAACGGCCAACACAGTGATGGCAATCGCTCGCCGCGATGCACCCGAATGGGTCCCATTCATCAACGGTGTTCGCAGCCAGATTGCCCTCGCACGCGGCGACCTGAAGCGTGCTGAAGCCTATCTGTCACAGACATTCGCGGGCCAGAACCTGACGCAGACCATTCCCTATTTCCGCGATTTCCACCAAACGGCATACGAGACCTTCCGTCGGCTCGGGAATTACCGCCTTGCCGCCGAACACATGGCGGCTTTCAATCGGCTGGATAGCCAGGCGCGCGATCTCTCGGCCAAGGCCAACAATGCCATCCTTGGCGCCCGTTTCGAAGCTGCCGAACGCGAAGTGCGCATCGCTCGCCTCTCGGCCGACAAGCAGGCCAAGGAGGCACAGCTCGCAGCCCAGAACAACCAGCTGATCGCGCTTAGCGGCGGGATCGCGCTGGCGCTTCTCCTCATTCTCGGCGGCCTGTTTGTGTTGCGCAACATTGCCCGCAGCCGCGCCGCCATTGCTGCGGCCAATGAAAAGCTCACCTATGTCACGCAGCATGACAGCCTGACCGGTCTCTACTCGCGCGACTATTTTCGCAGCCTGCTCGATCAGCAGCTGGAACTGCACGCGCGCAGCGAAATCCCCAGCGTGCTGATGCTGGTCGATCTCGACCGGTTCAAGCAGGTCAATGACGTGTATGGCCACGCTGCCGGCGACAAGCTTCTGTCGATCCTGGGCGAGCGCTTCCGCAAGGTCGTAGGTGCAGAAAATTACATCGGACGCCTCGGCGGCGACGAATTCGCCATTGTCCTGACCGGGGTGCAAACCGCCGCGCAAGCGCTTCCGATCGCGCACAAGCTGATCGAGGAAGTCAGCGAAGCCTATCTGATCGACGGTTTCGAAATGAACGTTGGTGCATCGATCGGCATCGCCGTGATCGGCGCAGACGGGCAGACCAACAGCGACATGATGACCAATGCAGACCTGGCGCTGTATGACGCCAAGCGTCGGGGGCGTGGCACTGCCGTGGTCTATTCGGCCCATATGCGCATGCAACTGGAAGACAAGGCCGAGCTTGAAGCCGATCTGGCCGATGCGCTGAAGAATGACGAGCTGTCGATCCACTACCAGCCGATCGTTCGCGGCGCCAAGCGCGAGGTCATGTATTACGAAGCGCTGATGCGCTGGAACCATCCGGTGCGCGGCATGATCCCGCCCAGCGTGTTCATCCCGATTGCCGAAGACACGCTGATGATCGAGCACCTCGGTTCCTGGATGTTGCGCAGCGCCTGCAAGGAAGCGGCAAGCTGGCCGGAGAATATCAAGCTGACGGTCAATATCTCTGCGCTCCAGCTTTCGACGAGGGCGTTTCTTGGCACCGTGGTTGAAGCCATGGCTGCAAGCGGTATTGCCGCCGACCGCCTGGTGCTTGAAGTGACCGAAACCATGCTGCTGGAAATGGACGAGGACCTGGATGCCCTGCTCACGAGCCTGAGCCAGCTGGGCGTGTGCTTTGCACTCGACGATTTCGGGCGCGGTTATTCCTCGCTCAGCTATATCGAGAAGATCCGCTTCTCGATGATCAAGATCGACCGCAGCTTCGTGCAGTCCGCAGCCACCGGTTCGCGCCGCAGCGAAGCCATCGTCGCCGCAATCGTGTCGCTGGCGCGGTCGCTCGATATCGATGTCACCGCTGAAGGGATCGAAGAAGAAGAGCAGATGTCGGCGCTCGAAGCGCTCGGCTGTGCCTGCTTCCAGGGTTTCCACATCGGCCATCCGATGCCCTATATCGAGCAGGGCGCACTCCTTGTTGCGGACAATCCGCGCAAGGTCGCCTGATCGGGCGGCCTAGCGCCCGCGCTTGACGATTTCGTCGATCTGTTCGCGCAGTTTGGGATCCCACTCGGCCCGCATTTCACGGATCTTGGCCAGCAGCGGCTCGTTCTCCCACGAGGGAACGTCGATCTTGTAGAGATCGGCCAGCTCGCGCATCGAACTGCGGTCCATCTCCTCGAACACGTCGACCATCGCCTGTGCGGACTGGCGATCATGACCCAATGCTTCGAGCGCCGAACGCCCGATCCTGAGCGATCCGTCATAGGTCTCGCGGATGATGTCGCGGCAACCGAGTGCCCACAGCTTGTAGACATGGTCGCGGTCGATCGCGCGCGCGGTGATATGCACGTGGGGGTAATTGGCCGCAACATAGCCGACCAGCTTGTCGATCTGATCTTTCTCGTCGAGCGCGACCACCAGCAATTTCGCGCGCGCTATGCCGGCGCTCGCCAGTAGATCGGGCCGCGTCGCATCGCCGAAATAGCTGCGCACACCGAACTTCTTGAGCTGTTCGATATGGCGTGAATCGTAATCGATCACCGTTGCACGGTAGCCTGACAGGTCAAGGATGCGGTCGACGATGCCGCCCACCCTGCCTCGCCCGGCCAGGATGATCTCGTTCTCCTCGTCGATCGCGTCGGGCTCCCGCTCGTCGCCCAGGGTGGCATAGGCGCGTGCAATCACCTTGTCATAAAGGATGAACAGCAGCGGCGTGAGCAGCATCGTCAAGGCCACGATCAGCAGCAGCAGGTCAGCCAGGTCACGCGAGAACACCGCATTGGCAAGCGCAAAGGAGATCAGCACGAACGCGAATTCGCCCGCTTGCGGCAGGCTGAGGCAGAACAGCCATAACGCCTGGCGACGCAAGCCATAGCTCCAACCGATCGCCAAAAGCACAGCCGATTTGGTCGCAATGGTCACCAGCGCCCAGAACACCACTTCGCCAAAGCGCTCGCTAGCCAGCGCGAAATCGATCCCCGCTCCCACGGTGATGAAGAACAGGCCCAACAGCAGGCCCTTGAACGGATCGACGTCGCTTTCCAGCTCGTGGCGGTATTCGCTCGTCGCCAGCACCACCCCGGCGACAAACGCGCCAAGAGCCGGTGACAGGCCGACGAGCGACATCAGCAGCGCAATCCCGATCACCACCACCAGGGCGGCTGCGGTGAAGAGCTCGCGCAAGTTCGCCGCCGCGATATAGCGGAACAACGGACGGATCGCATAGATGCCGATGGCGACTACTGCGCCCACCGCGCCGATCCGCACCAGCGCCGCGAGCCAGCCCGACATATGCGCCGTCAGGTCCAGCCCGCCATGGCCGCCCCCGCCCCCGTGCCCGCCGGCTACGCCCGCCAATTCAGGCAGCGCGAGCAGCGGGATCAGCGCCAGGATCGGGATCACCGCAATGTCCTGCACCAGCAGCACGGAAAAGCTGGCTTCGCCGCCTTCGCTGCGCAGCAGGCCCTTCTCGTTGAGCGTCTGGACGATGATCGCAGTGGAAGACAGCGCCAGCACCATGCCGATCGCCAGCGCAGTCTGCCACGGATTGCCATAAATCAGGCCGATTGCGGCGATCGCCAGCGTCGTCAGCAACACTTGCCCGCCGCCAAGCCCGATCAGCTTGCCGCGCATGTCCCACAGCCGTTTCGGTTCAAGCTCCAGCCCGACGATGAACAGCATCATCACCACGCCGAATTCGGCGAATACCTGCATCGCCTCGACATCGACATCGAGCGCGCCCAGCAGCGGGCTGATCGCCATGCCGGCCAGCAAATAGCCCAGCACCGAGCCGAGCCCGAAGCGGCTTGCCAGCGGGACCGCCGCGACCCCCGCAATCAGGATCAGGAAAGCGAGGAGGAGAAATTCGGCCATCAATCCCCCCTCGCCGCTAGCCATCAGATGTGCAAGGCCTTGCTGTAAGCGCTGAGCACGCTTTCGTGCATCATCTCGCTCAGCGTGGGGTGCGGGAACACCGTCTGCATCAATTCGGCCTCGGTCGTCTCAAGCTGCTTGCCCACGACATAGCCCTGGATCAGTTCGGTTACTTCGGCGCCGATCATGTGCGCACCCAGCAGCTCTCCGGTTTTCGCATCGAACACAGTCTTGATGAAGCCCTCGGCCTCGCCCAGGGCGATGGCCTTTCCGTTGCCGATAAAGGGGAAATTGCCGACCTTGACCTGGTAGCCCGCTTCCTTCGCCTTCGCCTCGGTCATGCCGACGCTGGCGACCTGCGGGTGGCAATAGGTGCAGCCCGGGATGTTGTTGCGGTCGAGCGGGTGCGGGTGGACATCCTTGTTGCCCAATTCCTGCGCGATGGCTTCAGCTGCAGTCACGCCCTCGTGCGAAGCCTTATGCGCCAGCCATGGGCCGGGGGTGCAGTCGCCGATCGCCCACAGGCCCTTTGACCTGGTGCGGCCATAGGGATCGATCTGGATGAAGCCGCGATCCATGTCCGCGAGTTTCTCGATCCCGATATTCTCGGTGTTGGGTACGATGCCGATGGCGACGATGCAGTGGCTGAAATCCTGCTCGGAAACCTTGCCGTCCTTGGCCTTGATCTTGGCCTTCACGCCGCTGGCAGTGGCTTTCAGGTCCTCGACACCCGCGCCGGTCATGATGGTCATGCCCTGCTTGGTCAGGCTCTTTTCGAGGAAGGTCGACACGTCCGCATCCTCGACCGGCACAATCCGTTCGAGCATTTCCACCACGGTAACTTCGGCACCCATGTCATTGTAGAAGCTGGCGAATTCGATCCCGATCGCGCCGCTGCCGATCACCAGCAGCTTGCCCGGCATTTCCGGCGGGGTCATAGCGGTGCGATAGGTCCAGATGCGCTTTCCATCCGCCGGGGCGAAGGGCAGGTCGCGCGCGCGGGCGCCGGTCGCGACGATGATGTGCTTGGCGGTGAGCTTCTCCTCACCCTTCTCGCCTTTAACCGTCAGCGAGGTCGGGCCGGTCAGCGTCCCCTCGCCCATATGCACCGCGATCTTGTTCTTCTTCATCAAATGCGTGACGCCCTGATTGAGCTGCTTCGCCACGCCGCGGCTGCGCTTTACCACCGCTTCCAGATCGGCTTCGATCTTGCCCGCGACCTTCAGGCCATAGGACGCCGCATGGTCCATATAGTGCTTGATCTCGGCGCTGCGCAGCAGCGCCTTGGTGGGGATGCAGCCCCAGTTGAGGCAGATTCCGCCAAGATTCTCGCGCTCGACGATCGCGGTCTTGAGCCCCAGCTGCGCACAGCGGATCGCGGCGACATAGCCGCCGGGGCCGGAGCCGAGCACGATAACGTCATATTGGTCAGACATTCAGTTTGAACCTTTCAATCCTGAACCGATGGAACACATGGAACACAGTCCATGGGTAAGAATTTTGCCGGGCGAAATGGCATTGAACTGCGTGTGGCCATTAAAGTGAGGAGGTGTTCTATCATCGCTCACCTATCGCATCATCGACACTCTGTAGGACAGCGCCCTAGTTACACCACCAGCCCCATCGGGTTCTCGACCAGCTGCTGGAACGCCTGCATCAGCTGTGCGCCGTCCGCGCCATCGATCGCGCGGTGGTCAAAGCTGCCGGTGGCGCTCATCACCGTCGCCACCGCCAGCGCGCCGTCGACCACATAGGGCCGTTGCTCGCCTGCGCCCACCGCCAGGATCATGCCCTGCGGCGGGTTGATCACCGCGTCGAACTGCTTGGTGCCGAACATGCCGAGGTTCGACAGCGAAGCGGTACCGCCCTGGTATTCGTGCGGTTGCAGCTTGCCGTCGCGCGCCTTGTTCGCCAGCTCCTTCATCTCGGTGCTGATCTGCGCCAGCCCCTTGCGGCCGGCGTCGCGGATGATCGGGGTGATCAGGCCAGAAGGCGCCGCCACTGCAACCGAGATATCCTCGCGCGTGTACTGGTGCAGCGTGTCGCCCTGGAAGCTGACATTGCACTTGGGCACGCGCTGGAGCGCGCGGGCGAGCGCCTTGATCAGCAGATCGTTGACCGACAGCTTCACGCCATCGGGCTCAAGCGAAGCATTAAGCTGGCTACGCAGCTTGAGCAGCGCGTCGAGGCGCACGTCCACGGTGAGGTAGATATGCGGCACGGTCTGCTTCGCCTCGGTCAGGCGCCGGGCGATAACCTTGCGGACATTGTTGAGCTTCTGCTCTTCATAGGGAGCGTCCAGATCGCCGCCCAACTGCGGTACCGCGACGGGTGTCACTGCAGGTGCAGGAGCCGCGGCAGGCGTCGCAGCAGCCGGCGCTCCGGGCTTGGCCGCTTCGACATCGGCCTTGACGATGCGGCCATTGGGGCCGCTGCCCGAAACGCTCGCAAGGTCGATGCCCTTTTGCTCTGCGATCCGCTTTGCCAATGGCGAGGCGATGATGCGATCCCCGCTCGATGCAGGTGCCGCTGGAGCTGAAGCTGGAGCCGGTGCCGGTGCCGGAGCCGGAGCCGGCGCACCGCCAGCAGCGCCTTCGACGTCTTCCTTGGTGATCTTGCCCTGGGGGCCGGTGCCGGTGATCGACGCCAGATCGACGCCCTTTTCCTCGGCCAGCTTGCGCGCGCTGGGCGTGGCAGCGGGGCCTTCCGGCGCAGCAGCGGGAGCAGGTGCAGGCGCCGCGGCAGGAGCGCTGGCATCTTCGCCCTCTTCGGCGAGGATCGCGATAACCGTGCCGACCTTCACCCCTTCGGTGCCTTCCTGAACCGCAATCGAGACGATCGTGCCTTCGTCCACCGCTTCGAATTCCATCGTCGCCTTGTCGGTCTCGATCTCGGCCATGATGTCGCCGGCGGCAACGCTGTCACCCGGCTTCACCAGCCATTTGGCAAGCGTGCCTTCCTCCATCGTGGGCGAGAGCGCAGGCATCTTGATTTCGATCGGCATCGTCGGACGCATTCCCTTCAATTACGCTAGGGAAGCCTGTGCCGAATTCGGGCGCACTGGGCAAGGACCTTGCGAAGAATACGTTTTCAGATGATACCCCGCCGCAAAGGAGTTGGGGTGCATGCGGGTCTTTGTAGTCGTCATCGACGAAACCGACGAAGCGCGTTCGGCCTTGCGCTTCGCCGCGCGGCGCGCGGGCGCGGTCGATGGCGGGGTGCATATCCTGGCGCTGGTGCCGCAACAAAACATCAGCGCCTTCGGCGGCGTGCAGGCGACGATCGAGCAGGAAGCGCGCGACCGGGCGGAAATGCTGGCGCACGGCGCAGCAGGCAGCCTGCTGGCGGAGATGGGCGTGATGCCCACCATCTCGGTCGCGATGGGCGGCGGGCAGCGCGTGATTCGCGAGTATCTCGACGAGCATGGCGAGGTTGCCGCGCTGGTGCTGGGCGCGGCGAAGGGCAGCAATCCCGGCCCGCTGGTGACGCATTTCTCCGCCATTGCCGGGTCACTGCCCTGCCCGCTCTACATCATCCCCGAAGAATTCGACGAAGCCGCTGCAGGCGGTTGACCGCTCAGCGCTTGCGCTTGCCCTGATGGCGGATATTGCCGGGGCGCCCGCGTTTTCCGGCCACATATTTGCCCTGTTTCGGCGGGCCGGATTTGCGGCGCGGCGGCGGGCGATTGCCCCGCGGTTCGATTTCCATGCCATCGCTATCGACCGGTACGAACTTGAGCGCACCGGTCAGCGGATTGGCTTCGGCCAGCTTGAGCCGCAGTTTGTCCCCCATGGCATAGCGTGTGCCGCTGTCTTCGCTGACCAGCACCTGCGCCGCTTCCTCGTAACGGAAATGCTCGCGCCCCAGCGTGGAAACCGGCACCAGCCCGTCGCCGCCCAAGCCGACGATGGTGGCAAAGAAGCCGAACCCTTGTACGCCGGTGATGCGCGTGTCGAACACTTCGCCCACCCGGCCTGATAACCACGCCGCGACGTAGCGGTCGATCGTTTCACGTTCGGCCTCCATCGCGCGGCGTTCGGCCTGGCTGATCGCGTCCGACACCTGTTGCAGGCTCGCGCGGTCGCGGTCTGACAGGCCGGTCGTTTCCGGCAGGTTCGCCTTCGGTTTCGGTTGCTCGAGCTTATAAGCGTCAACCAGCGCGCGGTGGACCAAAAGGTCAGCATAGCGGCGGATCGGCGATGTAAAATGCGCATAGCTGCCCAGCGCCAGCCCGAAGTGCCCGACATTGGCTGGCCCGTAATAGGCCTGCATCTGGCTGCGCAGCACAGCCTCCATCACCTGCGCCTTCTCGCCCTCGTCGCTCACGTCCTTCAGCATGCGGTTGAACAGCGAAGGGGTGATGACCTGGCCGAGCGAAAGCTTGCGCCCGAAGGTGGCGAGATAGTCGCGCAGGGCGAGCAGCTTCTCGCGTCCCGGCGCTTCGTGCAGGCGGTAGACCACCGGCGCGGTCTTGGCTTCAAGTGCCTTCGCCGCGGCAACATTGGCGGCGATCATGAAATCCTCGACCACGCGGTGTGCATCGAGGCGTTCACGCACCGCGATTTGGGCGATCTGGCCTTTTTCATCGAGGAGCACTCGGCGCTCGGGCAGTTCCAGTTCCAGCGGATCGCGCGCATGCCGCGCCCGTTCCAGCAAGCGCCAGCAAGCCCATAGGTTCTG
The DNA here is from genome assembly GCF_011047315.1 of Altererythrobacter sp. BO-6. Lineage (NCBI taxonomy): Bacteria > Pseudomonadati > Pseudomonadota > Alphaproteobacteria > Sphingomonadales > Erythrobacteraceae > Altererythrobacter > Altererythrobacter sp. BO-6. Next base: position 219,086 of record NZ_CP049259.1, read on the forward strand.
CAGGTGCTCGGGTGCATCACCGGTGTCGATCGCGGCTTGCGCATCTTCATAGGCAATATTGCCTGCGATCCGCACCAGTGCCCGGGTAAAGCGGAACTTGGTGACATTGCCGTGCTCGTCCACACGCAGGTGGCAGGCCATCGCTGCGCGGTCCTCGCCTTCCTTCAGCGAGCAGACGTCCGCACTCAGCACTTCGGGCAGCATCGGCACGACCCGGTCAGGGAAATAGACCGAATTGCCGCGCTTCCTCGCCTCACGGTCGAGCGCGCCGCCAGAGCGGACGTAGAACGACACATCGGCGATCGCGACGATGGCGTTGTAACCGCCCGCTCCGTCCGGCTCGGCCCAGATCGCATCGTCATGGTCGCGCGCATCGGCCGGATCAATCGCCACGATCGGCAGGTGGCGCAGGTCTTCGCGATGGTCCGCGCTGAGCGGCAATTGTGCAGCCAGTTCGCCTTCACGCAGCGTATCTTCAGCGAATACGTGCGGGATGCCATGCTTGGCAATCGCGATCAGGCTGAAGCTCTTGGGCGCGAGCGGATCGCCCACCACTTCGATCACCTTGACGCCGGAGCGTTCGGACCGGCCCGTGCGTTCGGCGATGACCAGCTGGCCTTCCTCCGCCTCGCCCAGGTCGGAAATCAGCGAGGCGTTGCGGATGCGTTTATCGACCGGGGCGAGCCAGGCTTTGCCGGTCCGGTCGATCTCCACCACGCCCATCAATCCTTCGGTGCGGGCCGGCAGTTTCTTCATCGGATGCGCGATCCACCCGCGCTCGGTTTCCTCCGTGCGCGAAAGCACACGGTCGCCGCGCTTGAGAGCGGGCATGCGTTTTCCGCCCTTGCCCTTCATTTCGCGCATCGTGAGGCGCGGCGGCTTGTCCGGTGCATCGGGCGACCAATTATCCGGAATGGCGATCGGCTCGCCGTCTTCGATATCGACCACGCGCAGCACGGTGACCTTGGGCACGCCCCCCATGCGGTGATAGGCGGTCTTCTTGCCGTCGATCAGGCCTTCCTCGGCCATGTCCTTGAGCAGGCGCTTGAGCGCGATCTTTTCCTGCCCCTTCAGCCCGAACGCCTTGGCGATTTCGCGCTTGCCGGCGGGTGTATCGGACGTCTGGACGAACTCCAGAACCTGCTTCTTGCTGGGAAGGCCTTGCGGGTGCCGGACGGGTCGCTTCGCCAAATCAATATGCCTTGGCGATCAGGATCCGCTCGACCGCCGGTGCGCCGGTGAAGATGCAGGTGCCGTCCGCCGGGGCAGCATCGCGCGGCACATTGCGGATCGTCAGCTTATGCGCCTTCAGCGTTTCCACCACCTTGTCGAGCGCAGCGCCGCTCGGTTTCGACCACTGCACTTCCAGCCAGCCCGGATATTTGGTCGAACCATCATAGAAGGTGGCCACCTCATCCAGCGATGTCACGCCGCGGGTGATGTTGGCATCGCGCCGCTCCGCCGCTTCATTGAACAGCGATTGCTGGATATCTTCGAGCAGCGCACCCATGCCGGAAACGCATTCGTCGCGGGCAATGAACTGGAATGCGGCCTTGCCATTCTCCATGTCCCACAGCCGGTCGCGGCGGATCATCGCCACCTTGCCTTCTGTCATGTCGCGCGGGCCGACTTCGATGATGACCGGCGCGCCCTTGCGCACCCAGTCCCACCGCTTGGCCGCCGCCTGGCCGGGCTTGGTGTCGAGCAGCACCCGCACCGGCTCGCCCATCGAAGTCTCTGCGGCGAGCTGGCTGTGCAAGTCCTTGCAATAGGCCAGCACATCGGCGTCTTCGGGCTTGTCGCGCAGCATCGGCAGGATCACGACCTGGTACGGCGCAATGCGTGGCGGCACGCGCAACCCGTCATCATCGCCATGGGTCATGATGACGCCGCCGATCATGCGGGTCGATACGCCCCAGCTGGTGGTGTGGCAGAACTGTTCGCCGCCTTCGCGGTCCTGGTATTTGATCCCCGCCGCATGCGCGAAATTGGTGCCGAGGTAATGGCTGGTGCCGGCCTGCAGCGCCTTGCCATCCTGCATCATGGCCTCGATCGACCAGGTCTCAACCGCGCCGGGGAAACGTTCGTTCTCGGGCTTTTCACCGGCAATCACCGGCAGCGCCAGATCTTCTTCGGCGCAGGCGCGGTACATCTCCAGCGCGCGGTGGGTTTCTTCCAGCGCATCTTCACGGTTTTCGTGTGCGGTATGCCCTTCCTGCCACAGGAATTCGCTGGTGCGCAGGAACATGCGGGTGCGCATTTCCCAGCGTACCACATTGGCCCACTGGTTGGTCAGAAGCGGCAGGTCGCGCCAGCTCTGGACCCAGCGCGCCATGGCATCGCCGATGATGGTTTCAGACGTCGGGCGGACAACCAGCGGCTCTTCCAGCTTCGCTTCGGGATCGGGGATCAACCCGCCCTTGCCGTCAGCGATCAGCCGGTGATGGGTGACGACCGCCATTTCCTTCGCAAAGCCTTCGACATGCTCGGCCTCCCGCTCGAAATTCTTCAGCGGGATGAAGATCGGGAAGTAGCAGTTCTGGACGCCGGCCGCCTTGATCCGGTTATCCATCAGGCGCTGGATGCGTTCCCAGATGCCATAGCCCCACGGCTTGATCACCATGCAGCCGCGCACCCCGGATTCCTCGGCCATGTCGGCTGCGGAAATGACTTCCTGATACCATGCAGCGAAATCGTCCTCGCGCTTGGTGTTGAGGGCGTGGCGGATCTGGGACACTTGTGTTGGTTTTCCTGCTGGTGCGTGGAGGGTCTTGCGGCGCCGCCCTTCGCGTTATTTGCTGAGTTCGTCCAGCTTCTTCTGCATTTCGGCCATCTGCTTGCGCAGCGCGGCGATCTCGTCATTTTGCCCGCCAGAAGGTTTGTCGGCGCGCTTGTTCATGCCCGGCATCAGGACATCGGTGGCCGCACGCATCATCGCCATATTGGTTTCGTGGATCTTGGCGAATGGCGTGCTGCTGATCCCCTTTTCGAAGGCCTCGCGGATCTTGCCCTGGTTCTCGCGGAAATTGGTCATCGCCGCTTCGAGATAGCTAGGCATCATCGCCTGCATCGAATTGCCGTACATGCCAATGAGCTGGCGCAGGAAGCTGACCGGCAGCATCTGTTCGCCACCGCTCGCCTCTTCATCCATGATGATCTGGGTCAGGATAGAATGGGTGATGTCTTCGCCGGTCTTGGCATCAAGCACCTGGAAATCGACATTGTCGCGCACCATCGCCGCGAGATCTTCCAGGGTGATATAGCTTGAGGTGCTGGTGTTGTAGAGCCGCCGGTTGGCGTATTTCTTGACGATGACGGTGTCGCCCTCGCCCGCGCTTTTCTTGGCCATGTGCTGCAATCCCAAAGGTAGAATGCTGCAGCATTAGCACTTGCACAATGTGCAGCGCAACATGGCGCTATCGGCTTTTCAAGCGTTGCCCCAGAACGGTCAGCAATTCGTACTGCGGGATGCCGCTTTGCTGCGCTGCATCGGGCAGCGAATAGGGCACACTCAACCAGTCGCCTTCGCTGAGATCGGGTGCGTCCGATAGATCGATGACGATCATGTCCATCGACACTTTGCCAAGCACCGGAAGGCGATGTCCGTTGTGCTCCAGGGCGCCAACTTCACGCCAGTGATGCAGGTAGCCATCGGCATAACCAAGCGAGGCGACGCCGACCCGCATGTCTCGCGGGGCAATGAACGTGGCGTTGTAGCCAACGCTTTCGCCCGCGACGATCTGGCGGGTCTGGATGATCGCCGCTTCGGGATAGGCCACCTGGCGGATTTCGCTCGCCAGTTCCGGCCGCTGCCATCCCCCGTAGAGCGACAGACCAGGCCGGGTGAGGTCGAAATGGTAATCGGGGCCAAGCGCAATACCGGCGCTGTTGGCGAAGCTGACCTGCCCATGTTTGATCAGTGGAATGACTGCTTGAAATGCGGCGAGCTGCTGCACATTCTTCGGGCCATCCTCGTCAGCGCTGGCAAGGTGCGACATCAGCGTGCGCACATCGAGCTGCGCGACCAGCGGGTCGCCGACTTCATGCGGCGACAAGCCGAGCCGGTTGATCCCGCTGTCGATCATCAGGTCACACGGCCCGCCGCCGCTCTCGACCCAGCGCTTTGCCTGCGCCAGCGAATTGATCGTGGGGATCGCGCCGGTCGCCCGGGCATAGGCTGCATCCGCGTCAGTCAGCGGCCCGTGTAGCACGGAAATGCTGCTTGCGGGCACATGACGGGCGACCGCTGCTACTTCGCACCAGTGGGCGACGAAGAATTGCTGCGCACCGGCATCGCGCAAAACCGGCAGGCACTGCGCGACGCCCAGCCCATAACAGTCTGCCTTGACGGCAGCACCGGCAGACGCCTGGCCGGACAGTCGGTTCAGCGCGCGCCAGTTTGCCGCCAGCGCGTCTCGATCGATCTTCAGCCGCAACGATGGCGGCGGTGCGTCAGCCATGTGTGTCTTCGAAATCGCGCGGCGGGCCATCGGGTATGCCCCACCACAGCACCACCAGGCCGAAGGCGACAATCCCCCATGTGTACCAGAGTCCGGAATAGATATTGCCGGTGCTGGCCACGATCACACCCGCTATCAACGGCAGGAAGCCGCCGAGATAACCGGCCCCGATGTGATAGGGGATCGACATCGAACTGTAGCGGATCGAGGGCGGGAACATCTCTGAAAGCAGCGCCGCCACCGAACCATAAGTCAGCGCGGACAGGATACCTAGACCCAGCAGGATCGCGCAAATTCCCAGCAGGTTTGCGAGCTCCGGCTGTTGCTTGGTGAAGTCGAAGCCATATTCGCTCAGGGCGGCCTGAAGGCCAGCCTTGCGCGCGGCACCATCATCGAACCACTCCGGCTCAAGCCCGATCTCTTCGCTGCCCACAGTGACGCGAAGGGCCTCACCCGGCACCATGGTGTAAGCCACGCCCGAGGCGGTGAGTGTTTCGAGGATCTTGCCGCATTGGGTCTGATCGCGATCGAACAGTTCGGCAAAAGGATCGGTGGTACACTGCGGCCCTTCGACCCGCACCGGGGTGATCTTGGCCGATTCCTGCAACCCCGGGTTGGCCAGGCTGCCGAGCGCCCAGAACGCCGGGAACAGCAGCAACAAGGTCAGAACGGCGCCAATGACTATGGGCTTCTTGCGACCGACCCGATCCGACCATTTGCCGACAATCAGGTAGAAGCTCATGATGATCAGGCCGGTCACGAACAAGATCAGTTCAACCGTCTGGTCGGCCACGTTCATCGGACCGCGCAGGAAGCTCATGCTTGAGAAGAAGCCGGTGTACCAGATCGTCGTCAGGATGCCGGATACGCCAAACAGCGCCACGAAAATGCGCTTCTTGTTGCCGGGATAGGTGAAGCTTTCGATGAAGGGATTTCCGGCGATTTTTCCTTCCTGCTTCATGGCCTGGAACACAGGGCTTTCCGACAGCATCAGCCGCATCCACAGCGAAATGCCCAGCAGGATGATCGACAACAGGAACGGCACGCGCCAGCCCCAGGCGGCAAAGTCGTCCTCGGGGATCAACGCGCGGCAGATCAGAACCACGGCGATCGACAATACGAAACCGCCTGCCACACTGGCCTGGATGAAGCTGGTGTAATACCCGCGCTTTTCGGGCGGCGCGTGTTCGGCGACATAAATTGCCGCGCCGCCATATTCACCGCCCAGCGCAAGCCCTTGCAGGATGCGCAGGAAGATGATGATGATCGGGGCCACGATGCCGATCGTATCGACTGTGGGAATCAGGCCGACGCCCGCCGTCGCAATCCCCATCAGCGTAACCGTGACAAGGAAGGTGTATTTGCGCCCCAGCTTGTCGCCCAGATAGCCGAACAGCACCGCACCGATCGGGCGAAAGGCGAAGCCGACCGCAAAGGTCGACCATACCAGCAACAGGCCCAGCGTCTCGTTATCGGTGTCGTAAAACGCATCTTTCAGGATGTAGGCAAGCGTGCCGTATATGAAGAAATCGTACCATTCGAAAATCGTGCCGGCGCTGCTGGCGCCGATCACCAGGCGGATTTCCTTTTCGCTTGGTTCACGAATGGCAGTGCTTGCTGTCTCTGACATGGCGCTTGCGCTCTCCCCTTGGCTAGGCCGGCCAAGCTCTAACCGCTGGCATCGCCCTTGGAAAGCGCTTGCAGCGCAGCCTTCCACGGCAGCAGCAGTGCACCGTGCCTTCCCGGATAATCGCGCGCGACCAGCAACGGTCCGAAACCGGGCCACGTCGGTTCGGCACCGGTTGGCTCGTTCAGCCAGCTTCCGATTTCAGCCAGGTGTCCCGCAAGATCGGCCCGGTCGAAGCCCTGGCCGCCTTTCGCGAATATCGCTGCCGAGGCCTGACCCACCGCGCAGGCCGAAACGCGCAGACCAAGGCGGGCGATCCTGCTCCGATCGTCAAGCTCAAGCCCGATCTCGATGCTGCTGCCGCAGGTCTTGGAGCGCGCGCTGCCGGAATGCTCCCATGCGCCGACGAAAGGATAACTCGCAAGCTCAGTCGCTAGCGACAACAGGGTTGGCGAGTAGAGCTGTCCCGCCGTGCCAGCGCTCATTCTGCCGCTTCCGCAGCCTCGCGCAATGCTTCGCGGCGCTCGGCGATGATCTCGACCATTGCGCGCGAGCTGGTATCGATAATCGGATAGGTTCGACCGGTCACAATCCAGTCTGGCCGCCCCTTGTATCCCCACACGGTGTCATAACCGAGCGCAAGCAGCGAGAAGGCGAAGACCACGATCAGGCCGCCCTTGAGCAGGCCGAAACCAAAGCCAAGCACCCGGTCAATCGGGCCCATGATCGAATTGCGCGAGGCCTCGCCCACATTGTTCGCGATCACCTTCATGGCCGCATAGGGGATGAGCAGCAGCAAAACGAAGGCCAGGATCGCGGTAGTGATCGGGGAGTCGATATAACCATCAAGGAACTCGGCCAGAGGCGTATGGAGCTGATGTATTGCAAAAGCCGCCAGCACCCAGGCCGCCAGAGAGAGCACTTCCTGAACCAACCCCCGCATGAAGCCACCGATGGCGGCAATGCCGACAATGACCAGCACAATGATATCGAACCCGTTCATGGGTTGTACCGATTATGGATTTGCCATCACGCGGTCAACGAGGTTCGCAACTTGTCCCAAACCGCGATAGTTAATCGCCGACGAGCCGTTTTCGGCAGCCGCCGGGCCGAATGCTGCGGTGAAGCCCAGCTTGTCCGCCTCGCGCAAACGCAAACTGGTGTGTGCGACGGGCCGGATTTCGCCCGCCAGCGATACTTCCCCGAACCAGACCGATTGTTGCGGCAAGGGCTTATCGGCGAGTGCGGAAACGAGTGCTGCGGCCACCGCAAGGTCAGCCGCCGGATCCGACAGGCGGTATCCCCCGGCGATATTGAGGTAAACTTCGGCCGAGCTGAAGTTAAGCCCGCAGCGCGATTCCAAGACTGCAAGCAACATCGCGAGCCGGCTGCTGTCCCAGCCCACCACCGCGCGGCGCGGCGTAGCGCCCGATTGCAGGCGCACGATCAGCGCCTGGATTTCCACCAGCACAGGTCGCGTGCCTTCCAGTGCCGGGAAAACGGCGCTCCCCGCCAGCGGCTGATCGCGTCCCGAAAGGAACAGCATGGATGGATTGCCCACTTCTTCCAGACCTTCGCTCACCATCGAGAAAACGCCGATCTCGTCGACCGCCCCGAAGCGGTTCTTCAGCGCACGCAGGATACGGTATTGATGGCTGCGCTCCCCTTCGAAGCTCATCACCACATCGACCATGTGTTCAAGCACGCGCGGACCGGCGATGCTGCCGTCCTTGGTAACATGGCCGACCAAGACCATCGCGACCCCATTTTCCTTGGCATAGCGGATCAGTTCGAAGGCACAGCCGCGAACCTGGCTGACTGTGCCCGGCGCGCCTTCGATCGTGTCGGAATACATCGTCTGGATCGAATCGATCACCAGCAGCGCCGGTGGTGCCATCTGGCCCAGCGTCGTCAGGATATCGCGGACCGAGGTTTCCGAAGCCAGCCTGATCGGTGCATCGGCCAGGCCCAGCCGTGACGCGCGCATGCGCACCTGCCCGGCCGCCTCTTCGCCGCTGACATAGACCACTTCGCGCCCGCTGCGCGCAATCGTTGCCGCCGCTTGGAGTAGTAATGTAGATTTACCGATGCCCGGATCGCCGCCCATCAGCACTGCGGAACCGGGTACCAGCCCCCCGCCAAGCGCCCGGTCAAATTCCTTGAGCCCCGTTGTTTGCCGGACCGGCAACTCACCGGGTCGGTTGAGTTCGACAAACTCCACCGCTCTGCCCCCGCGCGACAGATCGTGCTTTTGCGAGAAAACGGTCGCCGGTGCATCCTCCACCAGCGTGTTCCACTCGGCACAGTCGGGGCATTGCCCTTGCCAGCGGTGCGAAACACTGCCGCAAGCCTGACACACAAAGCGTTTCTTGGTCTTGGCCATAGTCGCGCGATAAACAGAACATTACAGGAACGCAATTGCCAACTTGCGGTTGGCACGTCACTATCCCCCGATGCACCAGAAGGAACTTCGCATTGCCCTGGTCTGCTACGGCGGCGTCAGCCTGGCGGTATACATGCATGGCGTCACCAAGGAATTGTGGCACCTGGCGCGGGCAAGCCGTGCGTTCCATGCCGGCGAGACGGCCGAAACCGGCACTGCAAAAATATATCGGGATCTGCTGGAGCACATCGAACAAGCACATTCGCTCAGGTTGCGGGTGTTGCCGGATATCCTGACCGGGGCCAGCGCCGGCGGGATCAACGCGGTGTTCCTTTCGCAAGCGATCTATGCGGGCCACTCGCTGGAGCCCCTGACCGACCTGTGGCTGGAAAATGCCGATGTCGACCGCTTGCTCGATCCCGACGCGCGGCCCCTATGGAAATTCGCCAAGTTCTGGGCGCAGCCGATTGCATGGTGGCTAATCTCACGCCCTGGCAATGTCGTATCCGAAAGCGTCGCACCCGAAACGCGTGATGAAGTTCGCAGGAAAGTGTCGCGCTTCATTCGCGGGCGCTGGTTCGAGCCGCCGTTTTCCGGCGACAATTTTTCGCAACTGCTGTTCGATGCATTGGCCGCGATGCGTGATGCCCCATCGGGGCCGCCGCTGCTGCCGCCGGATCATCCGATCGACCTGTTCGTGACCAGCACGGATTTTCGCGGCCATGTGGAACTCCTGCGCCTCAACAGCCCGCCGGTCGTGGAAGAGAGCGAACATCGCCTGCCAATTCACTTTCGCGGACAGATTGACCATCTGCCGGGTGACGGCATTGCCAATCTGCTGGAACTGACCTTCGCCGCGCGTGCCACGGCCAGTTTTCCCGGGGCATTCCCGGCATTGGAATTGAAGGAGATCGACCGTCTGGCCCAGCGCAGAGGGGTCGACTGGGCCAGCCGCAGCGAATTCCTGCACCGGATAATGCCCACACATGCGCGGCTTGATACGCTTGAGAAAGTGGCGCTGATCGACGGATCGGTTCTGGTCAACGCGCCCTTTGCCGAAGCGATCAACGCGCTGCATGGTCGGCCCGGCCACCGCGAGGTTGACCGCCGCTTCGTCTATATCGATCCACGGCCAGACCGGATCGCCACGATGAAGGATGAAACCCCCAAGCCGGTGGGATTCTTTGCGGCAATCTTTGGTTCGATCTCCACCCTGCCGCGCGAACAACCGATCCGCGACAATCTGCAACTGCTTGAACAGCAATCGCGCGACGCCGCCCGCCTGCAGCAAATCCTGGCCGGTTTGCGTCCCGAGGTCGAACGTGCGGTAGAGAAACTGTTCGGGCTAACCTTCTTCCTCGACCGCCCCACGCCCAAAAGGCTGCATGGTTGGCGCGCCAAGGCGCAGCAGGCTGCAGCCGAGAACGCGGGGTATGCCTTCCAGTCGTATGCGCAGGTCAAGTTCGCCGGGATTGTCGATCAGCTGGCAAAGCTGGTGAGCGATGCCGCACCGCAGCTCGACCTGCCCGATTGCGACCCGATTGCGGCTGCCTTGCGGGCTGAGCTAGAGCGTCGGGGCCTCAGCGAATTGTCCGGCCCGAAGGGTGGTGCCAGCGAAGCCGCCATCGGCTTTTTCCGCGCCCATGACGTCGGCTTCCGCATCCGCCGGTTGCGCATGCTGGCAAGGCGTTTGGCACGCGATTGGGAACGCGACCCGGAGATCCCTGACGATGCATTGGATGTGGCGCGAAGCGAGATCTACGCCATCCTGAGCGACTATTACCACCGCGATACCCTCGCCGCGCTAGGTCCTGATTTTCCAGCGATCGCGGCCAATGTTTTCAGGGACCCAGGTGCGGTGCTCGATTTCCTGGAGCAGAAGCGCCTGCTCCCCGAAGTCGATGACCAGGCCGAAGACAGATTGTGCGAAGCTCTCGGCAAGATGCCCAAGCAGCTTCGCCGCCGGATGCTGCTCGCCTATCTCGGCTTCCCTTATTTCGATGTCGCTACCCTGCCCTTGCTGCAGCAGGAGGGTTTGACCGAATTCGATCCGATCAAGGTTGACCGAATCTCTCCCGATGACGCCCGTTCGATCCGCGATGGCGGTGCGCGGGCGACGCTACGCGGTATCGAGTTCTATAATTTCGGGGCCTTCTTCAGCCGTGCCTATCGCGAGAACGATTATATCTGGGGGCGGCTGCACGGGGCCGAACGCATGATCGACCTGGTCTGCTCGACGCTCGAGCGACCATTGGATGAGGATGACTGCCGCAGTTTCAAGCGCGCCGCGTTTGACGCCATTATCGATGAGGAACTGCAGGCCGGGCGCTGCGCGCGGGACCTTCTAGAAGGATTGCGCGCGGAAATCGCCGCGCGCTTTACCTAGCTGCCGAAAGCATCCTTCAGGCGATCGAAGAAACCCTTGCTTTCCGGGCATTCCTCACCGGTTTCGGTGTCGCGAAACTGCTCGAGCAATTCTTTTTGCTTCTTCGACAGCCTGGTGGGCGTTTCGACTGCGATTTCGACCACCAGGTCACCCCGTCCGCGGCCCTGCAGCACCGGCATGCCCGCGCCACGTACCGCGCAGCTGCTTGCCAGACTGGATGCCGGCCGGAATCTCGACGGTGTTCGCGTCGCCGCCCAGGTCGGGGATGTCGACCGTACCGCCCAGCGCCGCCGTGGTGAAACTGATCGGCACCCGCGTGGCCAGCGTGGTGCCTTCGCGCTGGAACACCGGATGCGGCTTCACATGGACGAAAATGTAGAGATCGCCCGGAGGTGCGCCGCGCGGGCCTGCCTCGCCTTTTCCGGCCAGGCGGATGCGGGTGCCGGTATCGACACCGGGAGGAATTTCCACTTCCAGTGCGCGCGCCTTGTCCACCACGCCTTCGCCGCGGCATTCCTTGCACGGATCCTCGATCACCGCGCCGCGCCCGTGGCAGGTCGGGCATGGCCGCTCGACCACGAAGAAGCCCTGCTTGGCGCGGACCTTGCCGTGACCGTCGCACATGCGGCATTCGCGCTCGCCAGTGCCGGGCTTTGCGCCCGAGCCGGAACAGGTCTCGCAGCCTTGAGATACCTCGATTTCGAGCTCGACCGACTTGCCGTGGAAGGCATCGTCGAGCGTCACTTCAAGATCGTAACGCAGGTCGGCACCGCGGCGTGGCTGGGCCCGGCGTGCACCGCCGCCGCCAAAGGCGCTGCCGAAGATCGTCTCGAAAATATCGCCGATGTCGCCAAAGTCGCCCTGCGGGCCGCGGCCACCGCCACCCATCCCGCCGTTCTGGAACGCGGCATGGCCGAAGCGGTCGTACGCTGCACGCTTCTGCGGATCCTTTAGGCAGTCGTAAGCCTCGTTGATGGCCTTGAAGCGCGCTTCGCTATCGTGGCACCCCGGATTGCGGTCGGGGTGATACTTCATCGCCAGCTTGCGATAAGCGCTCTTGATCGCGGCACCATCGGCGTCGCGGGTTACTTCGAGCAGCTCGTAATAATCGATATCGGTTGAAGCCATAAGGTCCCCGCCCCTTCAAAGCCTATCCGCCACCGGCGCTGCATGCACCAGTGGCGGGAAGGCCTTCATCAGGACATCAGCCCTTGTTGTTGTCTTCGTCGACTTCGGAGAATTCGGCGTCGACCACTTCCTCGTCAGCGGGCTTTTCAGTTGCGCCTGCATCCGGCGAAGCGGCAGCTGCCTGCTCCTTCTCGTAGATCTGCTGGCCCATCTTCATGGCCGCTTCGGTCAATGCCTGCGCCTTGGCGGTGATCGCCGCGACATCGTCACCTTCCAGCGCGCTCTTGGCGTCCGCCAGGGCGGCCTCGACGGCTGCCTTGGTGTCCGCATCGATCTTGTCGCCATGCTCTTCAAGCTGCTTTTCGGTAGCATGGACCAGGCTGTCGGCCTGGTTGCGGGCCTCGGCGGATTCGCGCCGCTTCTTGTCTTCCTCGGCGAATTTCTCGGCATCGCGCACCATCTGGTCGATGTCGGCGTCCGATAGGCCGCCCGAGGCCTGGATGCGGATCTGCTGTTCCTTGCCGGTGCCCTTGTCCTTGGCCGACACGTTGACGATGCCGTTGGCATCGATGTCGAAAGTGACTTCGATCTGCGGTACGCCGCGCGGCGCCGGGGGCAGGCCGACAAGGTCGAACTGGCCGAGCAGCTTGTTGTCCGCAGCCATTTCGCGCTCGCCCTGGAACACGCGGATGGTCACCGCATTCTGGTTGTCCTCGGCGGTCGAATAGACCTGCGTCTTCTTGGTCGGGATCGTAGTGTTGCGGTCGATCATGCGGGTGAATACGCCGCCCAGCGTTTCGATGCCGAGCGAGAGCGGCGTCACGTCGAGCAGCAGCACGTCCTTGACGTCACCCTGCAGCACGCCCGCCTGGATCGCGGCGCCCATTGCCACCACTTCGTCGGGGTTCACGCCGGTGTGCGGCTTCTTGCCGAAGAATTCCTCGACCACTTCGCGGACCTTGGGCATGCGGGTCATCCCGCCGACCAGGATCACTTCGTCAACGCTGCCCTTGTCGATACCGGCATCGGCCAGCGCCTTCTTGCAGGGCTCGAGCGTGCGCTTGACCAGGTCACCCACCAGCTGTTCCAGCTTCGAACGGGTCAGCGTTTCCACCAGGTGCAGCGGGGTCGACGAACCGTCTTCCATGCGCGCGGTGATGAAGGGCAGGTTGATTTCGGTCTGGGCCGAGCTCGACAGCTCGATCTTGGCCTTTTCCGCCGCTTCCTTCAGGCGCTGCAGCGCAAGCTTGTCCTTGCGCAGGTCCATGTTTTCTTTCGATTTGAACTGTTCGGCCAGATATTCGACGATCGCGCTGTCGAAGTCTTCGCCGCCCAGGAAGGTGTCGCCATTGGTCGACTTCACTTCGAACACGCCGTCACCGATCTCGAGGATCGAGACGTCGAAAGTGCCGCCGCCAAGGTCATAGACGGCGATGGTCTTACCATCGTCCTTTTCGAGACCATAGGCTAACGCCGCTGCGGTCGGTTCGTTGATGATGCGCAGCACTTCAAGGCCGGCGATCTGGCCGGCGTCCTTGGTCGCCTGGCGCTGCGCGTCATTGAAGTAAGCCGGGACGGTAATGACCGCCTGCGTCACGGTTTCGCCAAGATAGCTCTCAGCCGTTTCCTTCATCTTCTGCAGGATGAAAGCGGAAATCTGGCTGGGCGAATAGTCCTCGCCGCCCGCGTTCACCCAGGCATCGCCGTTCTTGCCCTTGACGATGTTGTAGGGGACCAGTTCCATGTCCTTCTTGGTCATGGGATCGTCAAAGCGGCGGCCGATCAGGCGCTTCACCGCGAAAATCGTATTGTCGGGGTTGGTCACCGCCTGGCGCTTGGCCGGCTGCCCGATCAGGCGCTCACCATCCTTGGTGAAAGCGACGATCGACGGCGTGGTGCGCGCACCTTCCGAATTCTCGATAACCTTGGGTTTGCCCCCGTCCATCACCGACACGCAGGAGTTGGTGGTGCCGAGGTCGATACCGATTACTTTGGCCATTCTATTCCCATCCATTCAGTTCTTGGACACCGCGCAATGTGCCTTCCAAAAGTGGCAAGGCAGCTCGGCGGCTCAGTCCGTCCGGTGTGTTATGCGGGTGATATAGGTGCGGTTTCGCTTGGCACAAGGGAATGGGGACACTAGTTTTTGCCCCTGTCTCAAGAGGAGAAACCCTATATGAAATTTACCCGGATTGCCGCCGCTGGCCTGCTTGCGTCCAGCCTTGTCCTGACTGCATGCGGCGGGGAAGCCGAGCAAGCTACCGAAGCCGCACCCGAAGGCATTCCCGGAATGACGGTCGAGAACGCGCGCCTGGTGCTGCCGCCCGTCGCTGGCAATCCGGCCGCGGTCTATTTCGATCTCGACTATGAAGGCGACCGGGCGCTCTCGATCCGCCGGGCCGATGTAACGGGCGCAGAGGAAACCCAGATGCACGCCTATGCGATGAACAACGGCAAGATGGAAATGGGCGAAACCATGCCGATCGCCATCACCAAGGGCACCAAGATCGCGTTCGAGCCGGGCGGTTATCATATCATGGCATTCGGGCTGGCTGACACGGTCCAGGCCGGAACCACGGTTGAAGTCACACTGACTGTATCGGGTGGCGACAAATACTCCTTCGACGCGGAAGTGCGCGCAGCGGGGGATGAGCGCTGAGCCAATTTAATGCCGGGAATGCGGTGAGCGCGGCCGATTACAGCTGCCCCGTTGGTGGCGAGCGGCCCCTCACCCCCGGCGAAGTGGCATTGGCGCGCTCGATTTTCGGGACGGCGATCGACTATCTGCCCGTGCGGATCAGGCGCCGCAAATGGTTCCCGTTCCAGCCGCGCCGCATCACAATGGCGCCGCGCGGCCACCTGCATTTCCACCCGCTGAGCGATAATTATTGCGACGATTTCGCTCACGCCAACCTCGATCGGCAAGGGCTGTTCATCCACGAATTGGTGCATGTCTGGCAGGTGCAGACGCGCGGAGGCTGGTACCTGGTGCTCAATCGCAGGCCATGGGCCCGCTATGACTACAGCCTCAAGCCAGGCTGGCCGCTCACACGGTACGGGATCGAACAGCAGGCAGAGATTGTGCGCCATGCCTTCCTGCTGCGCCGCGGGGTGCGACTTGCAGGAGTGGCCGATAGTGCGGCATATGATGCATTGGTGAACTTTCCCGGGGCGGGATAGTCACAGGCGGGAACCGACGATGGAAAAGACAAATGATTCATTTCGTTCATCGCTTGGCCGCTGGTTAGTGGGAACATCCGCCGGTCTAGGCACGCTGGCGCTTGCCATCGCGGGGTTTGCCGTCCTGATCGGAGCTGCCGGAGATCTCGGCCCATGGCCGCTGCTACTGACAGCTCTGGCTGCGGCAATCGTCATCTGGAAATGGCTGCAGGTGATGAGCGAAAAGTTCGAGCTCAACAGCCAGCGGCTCGTTGTGCGGCGTGGGATTATCACGAAAAGCATCGATGAGGTCGAACTGTACCGCGTTAAAGATATTCGCATGGATTTCAGCCTCCTCAACCAGTTGGCCGGGATCGGCACGATCCACATAACGTCTAGCGACGAAACCACGCGCAACCAAAGACTGGTCTTGCGCCATGTGCCTCATGCGCTGGAACGGCGCGAGCAGTTGCGCAACCTCGTCGATGCGGCACGGCGGGAACGGGGCGTACGCGAAATCGACCTCGTGAATGAGAGTTCATAGAACCAAAGCAAGGAGCGGATGAATGCCGATCGTTAACTGGACCATCCGCCCCTTCCGTCCTGGCGACGCCCCGGCCTTCGCCGCGCTCAACCGGCGCTGGATCGAAGAGCTTTTCGAGCTTGAGGAAAAGGACGTCCAGCAATTGCAGGATCCCAAGTCGGCGATCCTCGACAAGGGTGGCTTCATTGCGGTGGCCGACGCAAGCGGATGGATCGTTGGGGCAGGCGCGATCCTGCCGGCGGCACTGGCGCCTGATGACGGGCGCAAATGGATGGAAGTGGTCAAGATGGTGACCGATATCTCCGCCCAAAGACAAGGCGTCGGCGCGGCCATCCTCGATTGCCTGATCGATCATGCCCGCCAGCAAGCAGCCGACGCGGTGTGGCTGGAGACCAATGTACGGCTTGAGGCGGCGACAGCGCTTTATGAAAGGCAGGGCTTCCGCAAACTTGCCGAGGAAGAGCTGTGGCCCTCGCCCTACGATCGCTGCAATTTGCAAATGGTGCGCGAACTGTAAGTCCCCGTACGGCCGGTTTTCCACCGGTCCAGCTTGAGCGATCCGGTATCAATTGATACCATCTTGCCCGTCCAAGCGGCCCAACCCGCGCTTGGCCCACGAGTCACTCACATGGAGATCAAGGACTACGGTTTGAGCCGCGAGCGCGGCTACCTTTCGCATTACGAAATCGACGAGATCGCGCTGCCTTCGCGCTTTGCCGGTGTTACGCAGGCAGCCGGCAACCTCTCCGGCCTCCTTTCAAGCGGTCGCGTGCGTCACTGGCTCGACCAGCTGGCTGACCCGGTACTCGAAGATTGGGCCGTCGAGGCGCCGGAAGAGCAGGTCCGCACCGCGATGGTGCATTATTCCTTCCTGGTGCAGGCCTATGTCTGGGGCGAACCCTCCCCGCCCACACATCTTCCTGCCAATCTTGCCCGCCCGATGGTGGCGATTGCCGACCGGCTCGGCCAGGCGCCCCTGCTGCCATACTCCGGCTATGTGCTCGACAACTGGGCGCGGCTCGACAAGTCGGGCCCGATCACGCTCGACAATATCTACATGTTCCAGAATTTCGCGGGCGGTGACGACGAGAACTGGTTCGTGATGATCCACGTCGCGATCGAGGCCGAGGCTGGCGTGCTGCTCGACAATGCGGCCAAGCTGGTCGGGATTGCAGATGAGGCCGAAGCGGAGCGACTGCTTATCGAAATGGACGCCGCGTGGGAGCGCATATATGCCCACTTCGCGCGCATGCCCGAACGCTGCGATCCGTACATCTACTTCCACCGCGTGCGCCCCTATATCCATGGCTGGGCTAATAACCCCGCCTTGCCCGGCGGAGGCCTGGTCTACGAAGGCGTCGAAAAATACGGCGGCAAGCCGCAGGCTTTGCGCGGGCAGACGGGCAGTCAGTCGAGCATTGTCCCGGCAATGGATGCGCTGTTCCAGGTGGGCCACAGCAATGACCCGCTCAAGAGCTTCCTTGACGAGCTACACCACTATCGCCCGGTGCCGCATCGGCGCTTCATCGAAGACCTTGCCGCGCACTCGACGCTACGGGACTTCGTGAGCGCTTCTGGCTCGAAACCGCTCAAGGACGCGTTCAATGCCTGCCTCCAGCAATCGGCTCGCTTCCGCACGCGGCACCTGGAATATGCCGCAAGCTATATCAACAAGCAGGCGGGTAGCATCGCGGGCAACGATCCCGATGTCGGCACCGGCGGCACGCCCTTCATGAAATATCTGAAGAAGCACCGCGACGAAAACGCGGCGCAAGTGGTAGCTTGAAGGCAAAGGGGCCGCCCGGTCACACGGACGGCCCCAACCTGCCGATAGATCAAGACAGGCTTAGAAGGTGTAAGTCACACCCGCGCTGATCGTCCATGGATCGAGCGTGTGTTCGGTCCGGATGATGTCCGTGTTACCCACGCGGAAGGTCGCGTCGGTACCGATGAAATAGCGCTTCACGTCCAGCGACACGCCGAAGCCGGCTTCGCTGACCGGGATATCGACACCGGCCTGCAGCGCGAAGCCGAACTCGTTCGAGAGATCGGCATCGGTCACGCCGAGGTTTACAAGGTCGCTCCCCTCGTCTTCGCCGAAGAACATGAAATAGGCGACACCGGCGCCGACATAGGGCTTCACGCCGCCAAGGTCGAAATGCGCCTTGGCGGTGACCGTGCCCGGGATCAGTCGCAGGTCATCGACCAGTTCCACCCCGGCAAGGCTGCCGGTGCCGACCACATTGTGCTTCGCCATCCCGGCAATCGTTTCGATCGAGATGTTGTTGGAGAGGAAATATTCGATCGCGAAGCTCGGGATCACTTCGTCAGTCGCCTTGGTGTCAGCCCCAGCCGGCAGGCCGAAAGTGTCGAGGTTGACCGCATCGATCCCGCCGTCTGGCAGGACTGCGGTACCAAGCACCTTGACCTGGATGTCGCCCGCGCGATCCTGCGCCATGGCCGGTGCTGACACCCCTGCGGCAGCAATGGCGATCAGCGTCAAAGAAACCTTCTTCATTGTTCATCTACTCCTGGAAGCGGCGCTGCGAACAACGCCGGCAACTCCCTTTCCGGAGCAGTAAACTGGTAATGTTATATCGTGTTCCCGAATTTCGCGCCTAGAATGACGCCGCAAGCCAGGTGCTTAGTCCGGCTTGCGTGCCACAGCCACCATCGCCGGGCGCAGCAGGCGATCCTTGATCATGTAGCCTGACTGCATTTCCTGCACGATCGTGCCGGGCTCATGCTCATCGGTCGGCACTTCCATCATCGCCTGGTGCTGGTTCGGGTCAAGCGGGATACCGACCGAGGCGATGCGGGTGATGCCGTGCTGGCTGAAGACCTTGGCGATTTCACGCTGGGTTGCTTCGATCCCGACCACCAGGCCCTTCATCTTCTCGTCCTCGCGCAGCGAATCCGGGATCGCCGCAATCGCGCGTTCGAGATTGTCCGAAACACTCAGGATATCGCGGGCGAAGCCAGTCGCGGCATAGGCGCGAGCATCCTGGATGTCCTTTTCCATGCGGCGGCGCACATTCTGCGTTTCGGCCTTGGCGTAGAGCACTTCCTGCTTGGCAACCTCGAGGTCTTCGCGCAGCCGATCGAGCGCCTGATCCAGGCTGCTGGTTTCCTCTTCAACCGTTTCTGCATCCGACTTGTCGAGGAACTCCTCCGGCACGCCATCCAGCTCTTTCTTTACCGCATCATCCTGCGTTTTGTCGTTATCGATCATGTCGTTATGTTCCAAAGCTATCCGATAAGCTTGCCCAGTGAACGGGCGGTCAGGTCCACCATGGGGATCACGCGCGCGTAATTCAACCGCGTTGGACCGATAACGCCGAGAACACCAACGACCCTGCCCTCGCGATCGCGATAGGGCGAAGCGATCACGGAAGAGCCCGAAAGCGCGAACAACCGGTTCTCGCTGCCGATGAATATCCGTGTCGCTTCGGCCTCGCGCGCGGTCTCCAGCAGCTCGGCCACGGACTGCTTGCTTTCCAGGTCTTCGATCAGGCTGCGCACCCGCTCTATATCGCTGAGCGCGGCATCGTCGAGCAGGTTCGCCTGCCCGCGCACGATCAGGACCGGGCGCTGAGCAGCGTCGCGGCTCCAGACAGCCAGGCCCCGTTCGACCAGTTCGCGGCTTGCAACATCGAGCTGCGATTGGCCCGCTGCAATCTCGCGTGAGATCGCTCGCGATGCTTCGGCCAGCGTGCGTCCGGCAAGCCGTGCGGTGATGTAATTACTGGCCTGTTCGAGCGCAGAAGGCGACACCCCGGCCCCCAGCTCGACCACGCGGTTTTCGACTGCGCCGTCTTCGCTCACCAGCACAGCCAGCGCGCGGCCATGCCCCAGGTTGACCAGGCTGAACTGGGCGAGCCGCGCCTCCCGCGTCGGCACCATCACCATGCCCGCTGCGCCGGACAGGTCGGACAGGATGGCACTGGTCTGTTCCAGAGCCTGCTCGATCGGGCCATTGCCCTTCAATCGGCCCTCTATCGCTGCGCGTTCTTCCGGCGTCGGCTCGGCCACGCGCATCATCCCGTCGACAAACAGGCGAAGCCCGCTTTCGGTCGGCATCCGTCCGGCGCTGGTATGCGGCGCCGCCAGCAGCCCCGCCGTCTCCAGATCGGCCAGCACCGAACGGATCGAAGCGGGTGACAGATTTACCCCGCTATCTGCCGCCAGGGTCTTGGAGCCAACCGGCTGCCCGCTTTCCAGATAGCCCTCCACCACCAGGCGAAAGATTTCGCGCGCGCGGTCAGTCAGCTCGGAAATGGGCGGCGAAGTCATGAAGCCTATCTAGCGCCTTGTGTTGCAGCCTCAAGCCTTGCGGCACTTAGGCATGTGCGCCTAGGGCAGCGGCAACGACTCATATCGACAAGGACATCCCATGCGACCTTCCGGCCGCGCGCCCGACCAGATGCGCGCCATCAGCATCGAAACCGGCTTCACCAAGCATGCCGAGGGCAGCTGCCTGATCGGCTTTGGTGATACCAAGGTGCTGTGCACCGCCAGCGTCGAACGCAACGTCCCGCCGTGGATGCGCGGCAAGGGCGAAGGCTGGGTCACAGGCGAATATTCGATGTTGCCGCGCGCTACCCACACTCGCGGCAGCCGCGAAGCTGCCAAGGGCAAGCAATCCGGCCGCACGCAGGAAATCCAGCGGCTTATCGGGCGCTCCCTGCGCGCAGTGGTGGACCTTAGGAAGCTCGGCGAACGCCAGATCACGCTCGATTGCGATGTAATCCAGGCCGATGGCGGCACCCGCACCGCCTCGATTTCCGGCGCGTGGATTGCACTCCGTCTCGCCGTCAATGGCCTGATCGCGGCAGGCGACATCAAGGAAGACCCGATCATCGGCCAGGTCGCAGCGATCAGCTGCGGGATCTACAAGGGCACTCCTGTGCTGGACCTCGATTATGACGAGGATTCAGCCGCCGATGCCGATGCCAACTTCGTGCTCATCACTGGCGGGCAGATTGCCGAAGTGCAGGCCACGGCCGAAGGCGCGACCTATGACGAGGAAGGCCTGTTGCGCTTGCTGCGCCTGGCACGGATCGGTTGCGACCGGATCTTCACCGAACAGCTGGGCGCGGTGAAGTGACCCGCAAGCTGGGCGGCGGATCGCTGGTGATCGCCACGCATAATTCGGGCAAGCTCAAGGAAATTTCCGCGCTGCTCGAGCCTTATGGCGTGAAATGCATCAGTGCCGGCTCGCTCGGCCTGCCCGAACCGCCCGAGACCGGCACAACTTTAGTCCAGAACGCGCTGATCAAGGCGCGCGCGGCGGCGGAGGCTTCGGGCCTCACCGCGCTGGCCGATGACAGCGGGCTCTCGGTTGATGCTTTGGGCGGCAGGCCGGGGGTCTACACCGCCGACTGGGCAGAGCGGCAGTGGTTCGAGGGCGATCCGGGCCGTGACTGGTACATGGCGATGGGCAAGGTCGAGGGGATGCTGCAGCAGCTTGGCCCTGACGTTGATCGCCGCGCCGCGTTCCATTGCGTCCTCGCTATTGCCTGGCCCGATGGAGAGCACGCCGTTTACGAGGGGCAATGCGCCGGGACGCTGACCTGGCCACCACGCGGCACGCTGGGTTTCGGCTATGACCCGGTGTTCGTGCCGACCGGCGGCAGCCAGACTTTTGCTGAAATCGATCCGGACGAAAAGCACCGCATTAGCCACCGCGCCGATGCCTTTGCCAAGCTGGTGGCGGACCAGTTCGGGGCCTGATCGACCGCGCTAATAGGCGTATTGGCCAGAGACATTGCCCGGCGGGGCATAGCGGCACACCAGGTAATCCCAGTTTCCGCCAGTCGCCAGCCCGCAGCCGAGCCGCGTCGTACTGCGCCAGATGATCTGGGTGTAATGGCCCACATCCTGCCAGTTGCCGGTGCTGCTGACATATGGAAACCGGTCATGGAGGTAATATTGCTTCTCGCCAATCCATGCGCCGACCATGGACTGGTGGGAAAACCGGCTCGCGGTCCCGGCCCACAGGTTTTCGCCCTGCCCCGGTCGTGACGTGGACGGGCTGTGCGCGAACACCGCGCTTACGGCCATTTCCTGCGCATAGGCTAACGCCTGCCGGTTGAGATCGGGATCGAGCACCAGGTCGGGAATTCCCAGCGTGCGCCGCTCCCGGTTATGCTCTGCCAGCATGACTTGCAGCATCTGGTCCTGCCCAGTGGTTGTCCCGCCAGTAGGGGGCGGCGTCGGCGTGGGCGTGGGACTTGGCGTCGGTACCGGCGTGGGGCTTGGCGATGGCGTTGGTGACGGCAGGCCTGCCGTGAGGTTGCCGGAAGAGCTCGCCGGGCTATCGCCTCCACCGCAACCGGCCAGCACCAAAGTCAGCGCAATGAGGGACGCGCCCAATGAGCGCCGCGCCATCAGCGGATTTCCTGCCCATAGGTATTGCCCGCCGGCCAATAGCGGCAGACGAGGAAATCGTCGCTGTCGTTGCGTGCGACCGCGCAGCCGACTTCGCGCGTGCCCGGCCACACGACCTGGGTGTAATGCCCAACATCGCGCCAGTTGCCGGTGTGCGAGACATGCGGGAAGGTTCCGGCGCGGAAGTGGCGCTTTTCCCCGGCAAAGGCAGCGACCATGAAGCTGGCGGAATAGGCCCCGGCGCTGCCCATCCACAGGTTCTCACCCGCGCCGCCGCGCTCGTCGTTCGAGGCGTGGCGCATGCGCCCTTCGCTCGCCAGGGTACGTGCCCATTGCTGTGCTTCGCTGGCGAGTCTCGGGCTCCAGCGCAGCGGCTCCGCGCCGAATTCGCTCCGCTCAATATTATGCGCCTGAAGAAGTTCGGCAGCGAAGCGGTTCGAAGGTGCGCCCTCCTCCGCTTCGCCGCCGTTGGCAACCGTTGATGCCGCGACAGCCATTGCTGCCATCACCAGGGTGCGACCCAATGTCATGAACGGAACCTTTGCCTTTAGTCCTCAATATTGGCTGAAACAGACCGGTAAACGCGCGTTAGTCAAACCGGCTCGGCGCGGCCTGGGCACGGGTAAAGCCGGGGCGTGGGATTGGCCGGACGGATCGCATGCGCTGTGGAAAGCTCGCCATCGTTGGCTTTTCGCGCGCCGCCGATTAAGTGCCGCAGCGTGGCACGCGCACTCTACATCCATTGGCCCTTCTGCCTGAAGAAATGCCCCTATTGCGACTTCAACAGCCATGTCCGCGATCGCGTGGATGCGGATGCGTGGCAGGCGGCATTGCTGGCCGACATGCAGCATGAGGCGGCGGTTGCGGGTGGCGAGCACCTGCATTCGATCTTCTTCGGCGGCGGCACGCCCTCGCTGATGCCGCCGGCACTTGTGGCGGCACTGCTGCAGGAGGCGGAGCGGCTGTGGGGCTTCGATCCCGATATCGAGATCACGCTGGAGGCAAACCCATCCTCGGTCGAAGCGGCGAATTTCGCGGAGCTGGCCAAGGCGGGCGTGAACCGTGTTTCGCTGGGTATCCAGTCGCTTGAAGACGATACCTTGCAATTCCTCGGGCGCTTGCACGGGGTGGACGAAGCCCTGCAGGCGATCGCCACTGCACAGCGCCATTTCGCGAGGGTCAGCATCGACCTGATCTACGCCCGGCCCGGACAAACGCCTGAGATGTGGCAGGAAGAGTTGGCGCGAGCGCTTGCGCTCGGCACCGATCACCAGTCGCTCTACCAGCTGACGATCGAGCCCAACACGCGCTTTGCCACCGATGTCCGGCGTGGCGCCTTCACCCCGCTCGATGACGATCCGGCGGCGGACCTTTACGCGCTGACGCAGGAGATGACCGCCGCCGCTGGCCTCCCCGCCTACGAGATCAGCAACCATGCAAGGCCGGGGCAGGAAAGCCGCCACAACCTCACCTATTGGCGCTATCAGGACTATTGCGGGATCGGCCCTGGCGCGCACGGGCGGCGCATTGGCGCGGCCACTGAACGCCACAAGAAGCCTGAGAACTACCTCGCAGCGGTCGAAGCGGGAGGTCATGGCATCAAGACAGAACGACCGCTTGGCGCCGCCGAACAGGCCTCCGAAGCGCTGCTGGTGGGCTTGCGCCTGACCGAGGGTGTCGACCTTGCGTCGCTCGCCCGTCGCTTCGGCTTCCGCGCATCCGAACTGGTCAATGGACCCAAGGTCAACCTCTACAAGCGCAAGGGGCTGGTCTGGGAAGATCGCGGGCTGATCGGCGTGACCGCGGCCGGAATGCCGCTG
The DNA here is from genome assembly GCF_011047315.1 of Altererythrobacter sp. BO-6. Taxonomy (NCBI): domain Bacteria; kingdom Pseudomonadati; phylum Pseudomonadota; class Alphaproteobacteria; order Sphingomonadales; family Erythrobacteraceae; genus Altererythrobacter; species Altererythrobacter sp. BO-6. Next base: position 242,983 of record NZ_CP049259.1, read on the forward strand.
CTCGATGCGCTGCTGGGAGAGATCGTCGGCGATGGACTGGTCAGCGCATGAGCGCAGGCGACCTCCTCGAAAGCTGGCGCAACGAGCTAACCAATGCGCGCCGCCGCAGCCCGCATACGGTGCGCGCCTATCTGGGCTGTGCCGACCGCTTGTTGAAAGCGTGCGATCTCAGCGATTGGGACGCGGTGGCAAGGCTCGAAGCGCATGATTTGCGCCGTCACCTGGCCGAACGCCGCGCCGAGGGCATCGCCAATGCCAGCGCCGCGCGCGAGCTCTCCGCGCTCAAGGCCTTCATCGCCTTTGCACGGGCGCAAGCGGGTGATCCCGATCCCGCCGCGCCGCGTTTGCGGGGACCAAGGGTCAAGAAAGGCCTGCCCCGCCCCGTCACTCCCGATGAAGCGAGTAATCTTGCCGATCTGGTCGGCGAAAGCGCCGCGGAAGGCTGGATCGGCACCCGCGACCGGGCGGTGCTGCTGCTGCTGTACGGCTCGGGGCTACGCATTGCCGAAGCGCTCTCGCTCAAGGGGCGCGATGTGCCTTTGGGCGAAGTGCTGCAGGTTACCGGCAAGGGCGGCAAGCAGCGGCTCGTACCGATCCTCCCGATCACGCGTGATGCTGTGGCCGAATATTGCGCGCAATGCCCCTGGCCGCTCGGCCCGAACGAGCCGCTGTTTCGCGGCGCCAAGGGCGGGCCCCTGAGCCCCGGCCTTATCCAGAAGGCGACCGCGCAGGCGCGCCGCGCGCTGGGCCTGCCCGAAACCGCCACGCCGCACGCGCTGCGGCACAGCTTTGCCACGCATCTGCTGGGAGCGGGAGCCGATCTCAGGAGCCTGCAGGAATTGCTCGGCCACGCTTCGCTGGGGTCGACGCAGATCTACACCAAGGTCGATGCGGCGGCGATGCTGGAAAACTACCGTGATGCGCATCCACGGGCGAAGAAGCGGTGATTCAAACAAAAGCGGTCGTTCCGCTAACGACCCAACTACAGACATTCTGTCGCTATGTGGAAAGCGGCTATTCTCTAATTAGACGATTTCCGATGCGTCAACCGACGACTGGCAAGAATGGAAGCGCATGAATAAAATAGCACAGTCGCGAGAGTGGTGAGGTCCTCAATGCGCTTGAGGGTACTATCGCGAAAATTATGGAAGTAAGTTCCGGCATGCCCTCATTTCGAAGGGGCCTTACTTTTGCTTGTTACATCAGATGAAGTTCCGAGCGTTGAAAAGGCCAGCCACTCGTTGAGGCGCGTCTTCACCTTCGGTGCCATGGGCAAGCTTCCTACCAATCCACCGATGTCATCCTTTGCCATACGAGGATTGTCGCGCAGCTGCTTAAGCGCGGATCGCGCGATCTCAACTTCACCCGACCTACTCGCAAGGGCAGCCCTTAGGAGCAAAAGCAGCGGTTGTCTCTGGGCGAATTGTTCAAGATGGACCATATGCTGGCCCGCTTCAGCGACATCATCTCGCATCATTGCCGCCACGAAGTGACCAGCATGCTCCCATGGCAACGCAACGCCTTCCTCGTCATCGAGTACGCGAAGAATTTTCTCACCTTCGGGATTGTCAGACATGATCAGGAAAGTTGCAACGATGCCAACGATGACTCGGTTATCCGGAGCGGCAGCCAAAGCACTTTCTGCGGACTGGTTCGCAAGAATGCGGTTTCCGAGCAAGACGTGAGCCCGCAACTGAAGAAAGTACAGGCTTGCATCTTGCGGATGAAGTGCAACCGCACGGTTGGCAATGCTAAGCGCGCTGCTCAGAAGCTCGTCTCGGTCACCCGGAAATGCCGTCACCACTGCCCTGTCGAGCAGCGTCCAGCCATATAGAAATGAAGCGATGGAGTCGCCGGGAGATTGTTCATACCAATCGCTCGCGCACCGGACCAAATCGTCATCGCCAATCGTGTTGAATGTCTGAAGTCCCTCGGTAAAGCGCAGCCAGCAGCCATAAGGCGAGCTTGCGCCCAAGTCCCTTCCTCTGTTCAAACTCGTAATGACGCCGCCAGGTGAAGCTATAGCGGTGGAGATGAATTTTATGCTGCGTTTCGCTTCTTGCGAGTTTGAAGCCGAAAAGCTTTGAAGCCAAACGACTTCGCCGGTCGCTTCTTCGACCAATCGGGCCTGAACCGCACGATTTGACTCTTCATCGCTGAACAGCAAACGCAGACTGAAATCGGCTGGACCGCCCTCGTTCACCAGTAACCGGATACCTGTGTAGTCGCTGAGCGCGCTCGTCAAAAACGATCGATAGAGCCGTTGGCTTTCATCGGGTTGCGGAGACGAACCATCCAGATTCTCGATGTTGATGGTAAGCCGAGGGAAGTCTGAAGTCGTCCAGTTTTCCGTCTCATCGTCGTCGGAACCGAAATAGAAATATGAAGTGGCGACCCCTGACACTAACATCACCAAAGCAATAGCCCATGTCCATACACCGCGTGCGATCTTGCCCCGTGGGTCGGGATTGCCGGTGGCTGGCGCATCGCGATCCTCGCTAGGCTCTGAAAGTTCGTCAATCGGATGCTTCAGAAGCTGAACTCGATATGTGCCAGAATCAACGTGGATCGCGTCTCGCTCGGGCCGCGCAGCATAATAGGTTGCAAGCACCCTCCTTAAGCGTGCAACTGCAACCCTGGCATAGGTATCTGCATCGCTCGATTCTTCGCCTGTTTTCCCGAGCGCATCTGTCGCGATAGTAAACGATTTGACGTGCACTTTCTTCTCGGTCATTTCGAAAAGGTATTTCAATAGTCGAGCCATTACCGGCGACCGTTGGAATACGTCGTCCTTGAGGAGTGCATTAATTTCCCGCTCAATCTCATTCATCTCTGATTTGTGGGATGAAGCGTCCAAGCATTAGCTCCTCAAATTCCTCGGGAATTGCGACCTGAGCATGCAACCAGGGCTCAAATCCTAAGTTTGTGCGGTAACTTCCGAACAAACATGGCCGATCCGGAGTTGCGGGAAATTTGATATAAATCAACGATACACGGCATCTTGGACCTGTCCAAGCGAAAGCGGGCGTTTATCTGCAGCGCACATAAACGTATCTTTACTTAAGGCCTAAGGCTCAGATGCTTACGTGCTTTAGCGACTGTTAACATGACACCGTATCACGCTGGTTGCACGGCTGCTCGATACTAAAACGACACTGTGACAACCTTTTAAATTCCGACGGACTGATGAATGCGCCTATCAAAGGCAACTGGGTGTCGCTCCGTGATGAAAGAGAATAACGAACCGAAATCGTCGTTGAACTTCGTCGGTTCCTCGAATCCTGGCTTTTTTTCGGAAGCGAAAGATACACATTTCATAGTCCTGGCCTATGAGCGCTAGGTTCGAAAGAGAAGACGAGCAGCGTCTTCGGCCGAGAACGGTAACTGTATACAAACCGGTTCTTGTCGAGACCGCTGAAGTTGCAGCTTTCTGTCTGCTAAGAGATATTTCACCCTCCGGAATGATGGCAAGGACATATGTGGAGTATGCAGAAGGCTCCGCGATCAAAGTTACATTTGGATGTGATCTTTCTGTCGAGGGCAAGGTCGTTTGGTCGCGGGATGCTCGCGTCGGTATCGAGTTCGACAAGTCAATCGATGTTCCACTCCTGCTTCAACAATTGTCGATTGGATTACCTTCTGGCCTAAAGAGAAGATCGCCGCGCCTTCAGATCCGGACATTTGCTTATCTGTCGCTGACAGGTCGTCGTATGCCTGTCGAACTTATTGATATCTCTCAAAATGGTGTGAAAGTGAATGCGCCATATCTTCAGCCTGAAGACGAGGTGACAATCGAACTTAGCGGGATGTCCATGAAGAGGGCCACAGTGCGTTGGACGCACACTGGCTTTGCTGGATTGAAATTCCAAGTTCCGCTCGACTTCAATCAGCTGGCTGAATGGGTGATCGAGCAGCAGATACGCAAAGATAACGATACTGCACCATCGCCGCAGCAAACCAAGCAACGGGCGAACCGGATATGATGGTTCAACGTTGCCTGGTCGTTGATCCTGAGCCGAACCGGCGCGCGCTGGTTTGCAAACAACTTTGGGAAGTTGCTGTCGATGTTGAGCAGTTCAAGTGGATTAAGGAAGTCGAACCCGAAAGCCTCGAAAATGCAACATTGTTCGTTTCGGATCAGGGAGAAGCGGTCGCCTCGATTGTGCAGCTGGTGGTGGAAAATTTGGTAAGCATTCCCATCATTGCCTATTCGGAAGATCCTGAGATTGATCGAGTTGTGCAGACAATAAAGGTCGGTGCGGATAGTTATTTGGCCTGGCCATTCGCAATTGAACAGATTCTAACAGTTTTCAAAAAGATCGAGTGCCAAGTGGCTAGGTCATTAGGCAATAAGCGCTTGGAGGCCATGGCGAAACAACTGATCAAGCAGCTCACGAAACGTGAGAGGGAGATCTTGAGCGGCGTTATTCATGGATGGTCAAACCAACAAATCGGCGCAGCTCTCGGAATTAGCGCTCGAACAGTCGAGATTCATCGCGCGAACGTGATCAAAAAGCTTGGCGCTAGAAACTCTGCTTCGGCAGTAAAGATTGCTCTTGATGCAGGCTTCAATGACACGCCTAGATTGCAGAGCTCCTCCGAAGACTGTTCGGCCGGAGCTGCGTGACTACCTATACCTGAAAAACCTAAGATCAGATTGTTAATTTACTGCAGGCGGAGGCTTCTATGGTCAGGGGTCTAAGTATGCCCCAGTCATATCGCATGAAGCAGGAAGATTGGACGAATCTGTGGTTCAATACTGCCGCAATCGAACAGCTCCGCACGCTTTGTAATTATGCCTAGAGCGCACGCGGAAACTTTGGAGCGTCCGCTTTCCACCCCACTCGCGGCTAAATTCACACCTCCCATCGCACCCAGAGAGCCGAATGTCGGCTAATCTCGCGCGAAGCCTGAAAGCAGACCAGCCGCAAGCGACCCGGCGACTGGCACCCAACTTCCGACCAAAGGAGGCAAAATATGGTCGAGCAGAAGCGAGTGTTTAGAGCAACTTAACCTGACAATGGTCCAAGGGAGCATGGAGATTTCTCATGCTGCCTAAAGTTGCTCAAATTTCGTCACCTGCCGTTTCTGTCGACAGACGCAGCGCCGAACGGCGCGTTATCACGTTTGGCTTTGACGCCTATGACGCCCAAAGCAACTCGCGCATTGTCATACTGAACTTGTCTCGAACAGGCATGCTCTTGCAAACGTCGGCAGATCTCCAAGTCGGCGAGAAATTTCAGATCGAAATTCCGGAAGCAGGGCTGGTTGAAGCCAAGATCATGAGGCGCAACGGCGATCAGTTCGGCGCCATGTTCGATAGTCCAATCACTCAGGCAGCATTGAGTGCGGTGCTCCTGGCGTCCCCTGCGGGCCCGCCCAGCTTAGACCAAGAGCAGATTGAGTCAGCTCGGCGCAGCTATCCAAGCTACGACCCAGTCCCAGAATGGCTGATCTGGAGTGTCTTAGCCTTCACCGCTCTCGTGACTGTGCTTTTTGTTTACGCACTGTCATTCTTGCCAATCGTCGGCTGAGGCATCGATTATTGAGCGGACCAGAAATCGTCCGCTTCCCACCCAAAAGCGGCCTCTAATCGTTCGCAGGCGCTATCCTGAAAGCGGTCTGGCAGCTTTGCCTCGCGATCCGAGAAAAGCAGACGATCTGCTAACGACCCACAATCGGACATTAAGGTGTTGAAAATCGGGAACGTCCGCAAACGACCCAATTGCAGTCATTCGTTTCTTCGTGCGATGTTCGATGCTTTGAACATTATTAAGGACCCGAAGCGGTGAACCAAGCTATCTTCCTGAGGCGTCTTTGCCGCAACGACGCCGGTCCGTACCGAGAGCTTCGGCTCCTCGCCCTCCAATTGCATCCTGAAGCATTCGGTGCCTCCTTCGAGGAGGAATCATCGCTCTCCGAAAATGCCTTCGCAGAGCGCCTAGCCGACGGATTGGTCTTCGGCGCATGGTCAGCAGAGCAATTGGTGGGTTGTGCGGGATTGGCGCAGCGAGAGAAGACCAAGCTGCGTCATAAGGCCATCTTGTGGGGAATGTTCGTCAAGCACGAAATGCGACGGAATGGCGTTGGCAAACGCTTGCTCGAAGAGGTTCTCGGTCATGCTCGAACTTGTTGTGAGGAGGTCTTGTTGACGGTTGTCGAAGGGAACACAGCTGCTCAGGCAATGTACACTGGCGCTGGCTTTCAAGAGTATGGCCGAGAGCCGGGCGCGATCAAGCTCGGGTCTCATTATTACCATGAACTTTTGATGCGCCTGCCACTTAAAGGACTTTGAAGGAGACTCGAACGGCGAGGTGGCGAAGCTGGGACAACCTGCCAGCTTTTTGGTACCCATTCCGTCAGTTCACCATGCATGATCAGACACTTGGCGGAGTGTCGGAATAATGCTCTTCAGATGATGGTGCAGTTGCCCTGTAACAAATCTGCAATTTATTTCCCTCATCAAAGCAGACGTGACCCGAAGGGCTCAGACTTATGTCTAAGTTCCTCAACTTTGGAGCCCCGCTATCAGGCGGGGCTTTTTTTCAGACTGTCTGATTTCGACCGAGTTACGGACATCGACCAGGCGCCCACATCCGCTCAGCCTGAGCTTGTCGAAGGTCACGCGCAGACCTCGCTTCAGGCACCTTGGCGATTACGCGCCAGCCTGGAGACCAGTTCCCAGTCGCCAGCGATCAGGGCTTCTTTCTTCGCGCGGCTCCAGCCCTTTATCCTGCGTTCGGCAGCGAAGGCTTCGTCGCGCGTCGGAAAGCTTTCCGACCAGACGAGTTTCACTGGCAGTCGCTTGGCTGTATAGCCACCGAGCGCACCCGCCTGATGCTGGCCTAAACGAAAGTCGAGATCGTCAGTGTGACCGACATAATAACTGCCGTCATTGCACAGCAAGATGTACGCGTAAAAGGGCATTCCCGGTGGATACCGACATCGCATGGCCTTCGACAAGCTCAGGCTGAGCGGGGGTTGATTTCGCTAGAAGAGAGGACGTCCGCCTCCCACCCATGAGCAGACTAATTTGGACCGCCCAGGGCACGCCAAGAGCAGACTGTCGGCTAATCCCGCGCGATACCCGAAAGCGGATCAGCCGCTAACGACCCAATTTCTGCCGTGGAGCTTTCCGCCGCGACGGGCCTAATCCCACTCGATCTTGGTAAAGTTGAAGCTCACCTGTTCCGATGCGCATTTGCTTACCGTGGCATCGAGAATGCGTCCCTTGCGCCCGGTGGAAGCCTCCATGATCTCAACCCCGGGTAATCTCTGGCCCGGTGTACAACCTGGCCATGCTTCGGTGCGAGCGGCAGCCTCGCGCACTTTCTGAACAGCGGGAAGCAGCAATCCGATGGCGACTGGCCCACCGCCCGGGGCGGCAAGATCATCGGGCCCTTCAGGCTTCTGCCGGTCAGGGCTAGACTTGTCGATGCGCTTGCGAATGGTGATCGGCTCATAGGTTCTCCGCCCGGTGGCCTGCCCGGCGGATGCTTCAGTCAGCGACAGCAGTTCGATCCAGCCCTTATGATCCTTGTCTGCTGCCTTTTCTCCCTTTTCGACCTTGAATGTGGTTTCGACATTGCCGCGCTGGGCTGGAGCAGTCACTCCACGCTTTAGCGTTACGTCACCCTGTCGTGGTGTTGCGGGGGCCGCTACTTTGCTATCGATCTCGTCGGGCTCGATGCCTGGCGTCATTGCTTCACTCTCGCCTCTAATCGGCGGGATTTTCAGGAAATAGTCTGCACTGGCTGCATGAGCCGCGCCTGCTGCAAAGAACGACACCGCCAGTCCCGTCCAGATCATCCTGCTCATTTTACCTCTCCCAAAGTATCACTCAGAGCTCTGATAGATCTCAAATGGGATGAACCCAAGCGGAACGCATAGAAGCAGCCTCTCCGCTATCGACCCAGAAGCTGACGCCTCATCAACAGATTGATGTGCCTTATAGCTGACTAGCAGCTTTGCTACGTAACCCAACAAAAGCGGTCCAGCTTGCGACAACCCAAAGCCTGATCTTTTTGAATTTTGCCACCTGTAGCGCATATCAGAAAGGGCCCCGACTATGACGTCGGAGCCCTCTCATGTTGGTAAAGAGCCTTATGGCTCGAACCTGTTGAGCTCTGTGTTAGTACATTACGCCATAATATGAATATACGTGCTGACCGTAATCGCGATCCCAAGCAGGTTGGCTATTACGTTCGAAACGGGGGGCATCCTTCAAAATGTTCTTGTCGATATTCACGACATAGCCAGAACGGTCGGCATCGTAATCCAACGTTTCCCATGGAAGTGGGGTGAAACTCTCACCGATCCCCAAGAAGCCACCGAAACTCATCACTGCATATTCAACTCGGCCACTACGTTTCCCAATCATCAAATGGTCGATTGAGCCAATCTTCTCACCGTCGGCCGAAAAGACATCAGTTCCTTCAACCTTGTTCGAAGAAATCAAGAATTTTGTCTCATCGCGCTCCAATGGGCGACTGCGATCAAATTCTCTGCGTTTGTCGAGAAGGTTCGTATCGAACTTCTTTTCGGATAGATTTTGTTTGGTGGTCTGCATGATGCAAATCTCCTGGTTGGCCGAAAGCGGACGCAGCCCCTACCGGGCGCTTGTTTTAAGGTGGCTCGTACTCAACCCTTCAAGGGGAGGTGCCACCGGCGTCGAACATCGCTATCGGCATGTTCAATTAATCAACGGCTGCGATCTAATTTCGTTCCAAAATAATATCTTAACCATATCCATCGCCACAGAATATGCAGTTCAGGACTAGTTTCGAAGTGAAAAAGGTGATGCGACGAGGAACGCCTTCTGAATTCAAAAATAGGTTGCGATAAATAATCGCACCCGGACGCTTCATACCCCAATTAGCATTAGCGCGAATTGGAGGCGTCCCTTCGGCTAACAACCGAGAGGCACACGCTGTTTAAAGTCCTTGGCTCCGCAAAAAGCAGCATTTTTACTGGAATCCAGTAACCTCGCATTGCAGTGCACGGTGGACACGCGCGCATAGTAAGCGCAACGATTGGCGGTCCAAAAATTATCTGGAAACGATGCCCATGTTAGCCCGCCTTCACTCTTTCTGGTTCGCCCTAAAGGCAAGCTATTGGTTCTATCCGGCACTCTTCGCAGCCTTGGCGTTCGCCCTGGCTCTTTCTCTGATGGGGCTTGACCGGGCTGGATCAACCGAGTGGCTCAATCGCATCTCCTGGTATTTCCCCGCCCATCCACAGGGCGCAAGCAACATGCTTACTGTTCTGGCCGGATCGATGATCGGCGTCGCCTCAACGATTTTCTCAATTACCATTGCTGCCGTGGCCTATGCCAGTGGCAACTATGGCCCGCGTCTTTTGACTAATTTCATGGAGGACAAGGGCAATCAGCTAAGCCTTGCGACCTTCATCGGAACCTTTGTCTATGCCATCACAGTCTTGCGCGCGGTACGCGCCGAAGGTGAAACTGCAACCGCGTCGCAGGCCTTTGTCCCACAATTCGCCCTGCTGGCAAGTTTCGGGCTGATGATCGTTGCTGTCGGGGTAATCATCTTCTTCCTGCACCACATACCAGCCAGCATCCGCATCAATACGGTTCTCGAGGGGATCGGTCGGGGTTTGTTGAGCAAGATCGCTGAACGTTTTCCCGACAGCAATTCTGTTTCAACCGAAATGCGAAGCACACCAAGCGGCTCGTCGGTTACAGCTGATGCGACAGGCTATATCCGCTATATCGAGTTTGAAGAGCTGGCGCGTGTCGTTCGGGATTCAAATCTCCGGATAGCGCTTGCGGTCCGCACCGGGGATTTTGTTTATGCGGGTCGCATTCTGGCCCAAAGCGATAGCGACGTGTTATCGGACGACATCGTCGATTCAATCCGCGGCTGCTTTTCGTTGGGCGGTTCGCGGACACCCGAACAAGACCTGGAGTTCTCGATTGACGAGCTAGTGGAAATAGCCCTGCGAGCTCTGTCACCTGGTATCAACGATCCCTTCACCGCCATTAACGCAATCCATTGGCTTGGCGCTGCAACGGCCGAGCTCGGCCAACGCGAACTTCGGCAAGAGATCTGCGATGATGATGGCACGTCGGGGCGGGTCATACCCGTGCTCGATGACTTCGGCCATTTTGTAAATCGCGGTTTTGGGGCAGTACGGATGGCGCTAGCCAGTAGCAAGATTGCGGCACTCGTCGCCTTGGACAGCATCCGGGATGCGGCAAATCAGATAAATGATCCAGGTCGGATCGCATTACTCGCGCGCGAGGGAGGTCTGCTTATGAACCAGGCCGAAGTGACGCTCGGCGGCCCGGACCTGCAAGAAGTCAGGATGCGCCATGCCGCTTTTCAAAAGAGCTTTGCACCTTAGGGGGTGATTGCAAAGCTAGGCATCAGGTCTCTTCGTCAACGGCGTCTGCAGCCGACTCGAGATCTTCCCCCACGCCACGTACGGTATTGCATGCAGTCAAAGTCAGGGCGAAAGCCAGTGTGAAAACAGCGAGTGTTACCTGTTTAAGCATTATAAGATTCCTCTCTAAAGGCTTGGGAGCAATCGTGGTTCGAAATTCGTCTTTGTCAGACGCTCTTTCGGCCGCCAATAAAATGTAGAGCTAGCAGGATCAAACCAAGTATCCCGGCTCCATAAGCGAGAAACATCGCAAAATCTGCTATCCCGCCTAGCCCAAGAAGGGCTGCGAAAACTGCAGCTATCAAGAAAATAAATGCCCAGCGTAACATAATCATTCTCCAAACTTCATAACAAATCAACGGGCATCAATGGGATTCGTTCCGAAGAGAGGATATAACTCTGATTATCTTGGGTTATTCGATACATACGGTTATCTTAATTTATTCTGTTCCATGGATTGGCGGCATGGTCTGCTTATCGCCGGCGAAGGGACGGGTTGGCTGGCCATCCGCGAGCGGGCGATGGTTCAGGACTGGACTGCCGATCTCGGCAGCATCGCTGCTCAATGTGCTATGCTGACCGGCATGTCTGCAGATAAAAGAAAAACTTCGCCGAAGGTTGTCACGCAGCTCATTCTCGGCATGGCACTTTTTGGCACCGCCACGCCGCTGAGCAAGATCATCGGTGAGAACTTTTCGATATTCACCGCATCCTTCCTGCGTATGGCAATTGCCAGTGCCGTACTTGCCCCCTTCGTTTGGTTCATGACTGAGCGCATTGCCAAGGCGGAACGCTCTGACTTATTTGTGATTTCAGGGATCGCTACCTTCGGCATGGTAGGGTTCACAGCGGCCATGCTCTTCGGGATGCGGCTGACAACAGGAGTGATCGGCTCCACAATCATGAGTGCGACACCAGTTGTGACCGCGATTGGTGCAGTCATTTTCCTCGGAGCATCGATAAATTGGCGCAAAGGCGGAGCACTGGTGTTGGCCGTTGCCGGCATCGCCGCGATCAACCTGACCCATGGAACGGCGGATGATGGGCCTGCCGAAGCACTTTTTCTCGGCACAGCACTGGTGATAACCGCAATCTGCTTCGAGGCAGCCTACACGTTGTTGTCGCGCAAGCTCTCTGAAGGCATTTCGTCGATTGAAGCGACATTAGCGGCGTCGCTGATTGCCGCCCCGATCTTCATCATTCTGGCTCTGGTTTTTGACCCGGAGCCGTTTGATTTGGCTGTGCCAGATAAAGCGGCTTGGGCCGCACTCGCATTTTGGGGGGCAGTTGCGGGAGGGGTAGCACCCGTCATCTGGTATAATGGAGTGCGTCAAGCGCCTGCTATGTTGAGCGCTGGCGCAATGTCGGTGATGCCGATCACGGCACTGGTTACGTCTTACTTCCTGTTGGGCGAAGCTTTCCAGCCCTCCCACCTCATCGGCTTCGGGATGGTCTTTTTGGGCATGGTTCTAATGATATTCGAGAACGTGAAAAACCAAGGCTAAATCTTGGCGGCGGGGAGCAATTCAACCAAATGCGAATCATTTGTGGCCAAGATATTTGAAATTTCTTCCGCCAACCGGTCAGCTTTTTGCTCAAGCGCCTCTTGATCTCGCTTGTCATGCGAGTGTGCTGCTTGAATCAGGGTTTGTTGGTGACGTGAGTAGAGTTCAATTAAAGCCATAATCCACTTAGGATAGCATAACCTCCGTTTGGCGTCATTTGCTCGGTCCGGAATGAAGAACGCTTCAGCGTAGAATCTCAGCAGGTCATTCCCTTACCATTATCGGCGGGCGACAACATTGCAGGCGGCCTAGCCCGCCAGTTAGCCAGATGACCGCATTTGTGGTAAGATGTCGATTATTCAGCGCACAGATCGCTGGAATCTAATGCTCGCCGAGTTCGGTTTTCACTTCGAAACATAACAGACTGATCCCGGCGCCGGCGAGCTCTGTTGGAGGGTTGGCTTTTTGCCAACGACATGAACATGCATCATTACATCTTGAAAGTAGCGGGCGAGCCGTCGTCAAAACCCATTGAATTTGCGTTCGACGCCGAAAACCCGTCGCGTGTCTTCGATATCCTGGAGAATGTGCGCCCCGACCGCTGGGCAACTCTGTGGGATGGGACTCGAATGCTTGGTCAGATCATGCGTCAGAAGTGCGGCTCTTGGATCGTTGCCGGGAAGACGCAGCCGTCCCAAGCGTAATAAGGCCTCTATTGCTGAACCAGTCGGGTGATGCCCAAAGGGTCGAAGGTCATTCATATTTGACTGCATCGAATACGCGAGCGCCGTCAATTCTGATCAAGGTCGTAACCTCACGGGTCGAGCTTCTCTTCCTCGTTGTTTGAGCGAATGCGGCTCGAAAGCCACTGGTAAATGCCCAGCGCGACGAGCCCGAACATGGCCACGAAGAAGATTACGGCAGCGTAGAGCGAGTTAGAAACATCGCTTCTGCTGGCGACGAATATCATCACCAGAGCTTCCAGGCTCGAGGCAATCACGATGATCGTAACGAACTCAGTAAGGGATCGGCGCGATTCAGAAGGAGAGCGCGGACCTCGCTTGTTGAAGATTTCTTCGTCGGCGATGAACGAGGCCGTCTCGATGATAGCAAAGCCGATGATGAGCAGGCCTACGCTACGTAAAGCAACGGTCGAAATGTGCTCCGACGCCGAGAAAGCCGCAACGATGTCAAGGATCGCCGATGCCAGAATTACGAAGGCGATTACCATGAGCCCGATCGTCGCCAGTACGAAATAGATCGTCGCTGCTAGATGATAGATCGATTTGATCTGCATATGCCTGCCCATCGCGTTGAGTATCGGTGAATTCTGAACCTTTCTCGGAATGGCAATCCGTCGCGAGCTGTCCAAAAGCCAGAGTTATGGCGTGAAACTCTTTTCGGACCGTACCAGCACGTCGTCGGTGACCTCCATCAGCAGGAAGGGTTCTTCTGCCCAATCGTCAAGAGCATCGAGGAATGCAGATCGCACCTTCTCGTCATCGTAAGCCATCCTGGCATCGTAAGCTCGCTGCCAGGTTGCCCTGTCGGGCCACTCGGCAATGCCGATAAAGCGCCCTCGCTGATCGCGGTGCAATCTGGAGCCCAGCGAGCCATAGCGCTTGCGGATCAGCTTGGTGCCCTGCTTCCATGCTTCTCGGAATTGAGCCTCGAAGCCAGGTTTGGCCGTCCACCAATAAGCTGCGACGAAAGTCATAGCGCTTCATTCACATTCAACCGGATCACGGGAAGCATCGCGATATGCCGATGACGCAAATCAGTACGGCATACCCCAATATCGATAGAGCATTTTGGCATAGGCGCTGTCCCACTCGGGAGCTGTAGTGCCCTCAATAAACGGACTATTGCGGAGCGTGTCGTCCTCCGCCGCGACCACATAACCTTCAAGCTTGTCGTCGTATTCCAGAGCGCCCCAAGGAAGCGGGCGGAACTCCTCACCGAGGCCAAGAAAGCCGCCAAAACTCATGACAGCGTACTCGACCTGGCCGGATCGCTTATCGAACATGAAATGCTCAATCTTACCGATGCGATCTCCGTTGGGTCGAAACACCTTTGTGCCTTCAACCCGATCAGATGCAATCAGGTGATGGGCTGGGTCACTAAGATGTCCGGTACTTTGATCCCTCAGATCACGCACGGAAGGGCTCACGATGTCCTGCTTGCGTTGAGCAGAAACCATTGTCTCCTCCTATGCCAAGGACTGCGAGTGCAACTGCGAAGGTTTTGCGACCTGTGCAAAGCACTTGCCTGCATCGATCGGCTGGACCTTTACCAAGTCGCCGATCGAAACAATTCCTACGAGTTGCTTGTCATTGTCGATCACAGGGAGCCGCCTGATTTGAAGGGAAGCCATGTTTTCAAGGACGTCGTCGATAGCGTCGCTTGAATTACAATAGAGCAATTCCTGCGTCATTACTTCGGACGCCTTCGCTTCCGGACCGAAGCCGCAGCCAATACCGCGTATGGCAATGTCTCGGTCCGTGACCATTCCAACCAGCTTGTCATTCTTTGCGACGGGAATGGAACCAAGATCCTTTTCGGCCATCTTCTCTGCGGCCTGCCTGAGGGGCGTATCTGGACTGATCGTACAAACGTCAGTGCTCATGCATTGTTGAACCTGCATTGTCTCCTCCTCTTGCTAGTTCACACCTAACAAACGGGTGGAGCAGCGGCCGCGTTCCGAATTTTGGGGTTATGGGGTGATATTCGCCAGATGTGTGCTGGCGATGAGCATGAAGCCACAGTTGGCTTGCGGGTTAATGCGCCAGACTATCCCAATGTTGTGGGGTTGTTGACAGCATCGAGGCTAGCGCCATTACAGAGCCGGGGCGCACTTGAACGAGCCGACGCGATTGCCGTGGTGGTCAGTAACCGCCGGGTGGATCGCTGGCCGGAAAGCTCTCGTCAATATCCTCGTCAACTTCAGTCCACTCACGCTGTAACGGATCGCGCATTGCCTCTGGTCCGGCATCGCGCACGTCCATGTGGCCTTGGTTCGGCTGATCATCGGCAAAAGCAGCATTCCTGGTTGGTCTGTCCTTCCTTAGGACCCAAACTGCCGCTGCGCCCGCTCCCGCAAGAATCAGTCCCTTTAATATCAATGACATTTCCTCCTCCTCACCGAAGAAACGAACAAGCAGCAGGAAGGGTCCGAAGAGCAAGCCTAGTCTGGTTTCCAACTCGCGGCCTTTTTCCGCTTTCCACCCATGAGCTGCCAGCAATTAGCTCCAGGCCGCATCCTGGAAGCCGACGGTCAGCTTTGCTGCGCTCCTAGCCGATAGCGGCTGGTCAGCTTCCGACCCAATTGTTGACGCCACATACATCAATCCAGAGGAAGCGGATGGACCGATCAAAAGCGGGTTCTGACCGTCACCCCATAAGTCGCCGGGTCCTGCACGAAAGAGGCCCTTGCGCGGTTACCCAGTGCACCGCGAAGCGGGACAGTGAACGTTCCTGTCCGCACCCGCTCGTCGAACACATTATTTCCCCATATTTCGAGTGCCCAGCTGCCATCATCTGCGCCGATGCCTGCACGCAGGTTTACCCGAACATTCCCATCCTGAATGTCACCCGGCAAAGGCAGGTCCGGGCGCAAGACCTCTGAAGGGAGAGTGGATGTCCGGCGGCTGCTTTCATAGCGCGCAGTGCCGGATAGAAAGAATTCCAGACGATCAGAAATCGGTGCTTCGTAAGTGCTTCCAAACACCACCGTCCAATCAGGGGCGTTGGTGAGCGATGCTCCGCATAGCGTGGCAGCATTCGGATTGAAACCCGCCGCCGTCGGGTCTTGTTCCGCGCAGTCGCTTGGATAGCGAGCGTCAGTGTAAGTGACCGCTACGTTAGCCGACAGACCGTCCGACAGCTGGGCCTGGCCTTCGACCTCAAACCCAGTGCTGCGCGCCTTGTCTACGTTGAATGTTTGGAACTGTACGCCTGTGAAATCGAGGACCTGAAAATCGCTGAGTATGGTGTCGAACAATGCGATGTTTATCCGCGCGCGGCGGTCGAGCACTTCAGCCTTCATTCCGATTTCGTACGCATCGACCTCTTCTGACGCGAAGCGCGGGTCAGCGCCGCCGACACCTGCGGACGCATCGAGATTGAAGCCACCGGACTTGAAGCCATGAGTAAAGCTGCCGTAGAAAATGATGTCCTCGCTCGGCCGGAAAGTCGCGTTGAGCGTGTAGATCAGCTCGTCGTCTTCAAACGTATCATCGAATTCACGCGGGAGCAGCGCTAGCGCCAGCGGATTGGCCGCGAACGCCGGGTTTATTCCCTCCAGCACTTCCAGGCTTGGTGCGGCAAACACGAAGCAGTTGAGTGCGACTCCGCCCACCCCGAGGAAATTGCCCGCACCTGCGTTCAGTGTGCCAAGGCAAGCATCATACTCGCCATCCACCTGCGTAAACGAGCCATCCTTGCTTTCATCGACGTAGCGAAGCCCAACCGTGAGGTCCAACTGGTCGGTGACGGAAAAGACGTTGTGAGTGAAGATCGAGAACGACTTGCCGGTCTGCTCATAGCGATTGGATGCGAAATCCCCGGTTGCGTCGACCCCGCCTGCGGTCAGGAACAACGGGTTGGGCTGAAGCGGCAGAGCCCCGAAGAGCCCGCCGCTCACGCCCGATTGAAACTGATCCAGCAAAGTGAGGGATTTCTGTTCTTCGATCTTCTCCCACGAGTAATAGGCGCCAATCAGCCAATCCAGACCTCCGTCAAACGCCTCTCCTTGAAGGCGGAGTTCATGCGTGGTTGACTTGATTCTGGTCGGATTGTTCAACGGTTCGAAATTCTGACCGCCAAGCGCTCTTGCCTGATTTGAGGCGCCGGCCGTGAACATGCGGAGCTGAGTGTAATCGGTTTCCAGCGCAGTGCGGACTTCGAAGTCGCGGTACGAAGCGACGTAAGTCAGTTCTCCGAAGGGCATATCGACATTATATTCCGCAGAGACGCCCCAGGTTTCAAATGGCGTGTCGAACTGGCCGTCATTGGATTTGAGGTCATCCAGCGCGTCTTCGCCGACGTTGGACGCACCGCCATTTGCGGGCAGCCCGAAGGCGTCAAAGTCGACCGTTGAGCCGTCACGGATCCAGATCGCATGACAACAGCTGTCGTCGCCTTCGGTGTAATCGCCGATAATGCGCAGTTGGCCCGCAGAGCCAAGATCGAACAGCACCTGGCCGCGTAACAAAAGCCGTTCGATGGAGTTGCTTTCAATCCCCGTCGGACCCTCGACATAACCATCGCGGTCGCGCGCTGCGCCGGCGAAGCGAAGTGCAATCTTGTCCGTGACGACCGGCACATTGATACCGGCTTGCACATTGATCAGGTCGAAGTTGCCATACGTAGCATTGGCAAAACCTTCCACGATATTAAGCTGAGGCTTGCGTGTCCGAATGTCGAGCGCGCCAGCTGATGTGTTGCGTCCGAACAACGTGCCCTGCGGCCCGCGTAAGACTTCGACCCGCTCGACATCGAGCAGATCGCTAAGCGCGATGCCGGGACGTGAAAGATACACACCATCCAGGAACACGCCGACTGCGCTTTCAAGACCAGTGTTGTTACCGGTCGTGCCGACTCCTCGAATGCGCAGCGTGGTCCCGCCGGTCGATGTTCCGAAGGAATTGAGATTGAAACTGGGGGCAACCGAATCAATCGCCGTGATGTCCGCTACACCTGCTCGCTCGAGCTGCTGAGCAGAAATGGCTGTCACCGCGATAGGAATGTCCTGAACGTCGTTGGCACGTCGAGTCGCGCTGACGATGATGGTGGGTAGCTGGCCCGAATCGTCACTTGCCGCAGGCTCGCTTGACTGCTCCTGTGCTGCAGCAATCGATGGCACTGCAGCTAATGCAACAGCCGAAATTCCAGCTCGCAAGAATCCGTTTACGCGTTGAACCTTAGACATCCGCCAATCCTCTCTCAGCAGCACCCCGGATTGGTGTGAAGGCGCAAGAGAGTGACTTCCCTCTGTCGTTTCTCCCAATCGCAATCCGAGATTGCTCTTCTTTTTGTGAGTGACGAAGTAACCGCAGCGTCTCAGCCTGAATGTCGAAAATGAGGCAATCTTGAAACGAACATGCTTGGGCAAGCGGGCGATTTCTTCCGCCTCAGTAATCGCCGCTTTCATTGCTAAGCCAGTCCAGCAGGTCGCTGCTGCTGATAATCTTGATTCCTCCGTAGCTCCGCTCGATCAGCCCAACCTTCTCCAGCTCCGTCAGAGCGCGGTTCATGGATGCGCGTGACAGCCCAATCGTTGCAGCAAGGTCGGTTTGCTTGAAGCGGACCTTCGGCTTGGCGGGTGGAGGGGGCGTGAGGATAAGCAGGAACTTGGCGACGCGCGGCACGAGCGGCAGGATGCGGATCGCATGGAGCATTTCCAGCAGGATATGTGATCGCATGAGCGTCGCACGCATCAAGGCACTGAGATAGGCGGGCTCCTCGGTGCCGAGCTCGAGAAATCTTTGTGACGGAATACGGATGACGCTCGTCGGACCGACCGCAGAGATATCGTGACTGAGCGGAATATCCGTAAACACGGTAAACTCGCCGAAGGAATGTCCCGGCCCCAGGAACGATGTGAGGATGAACTCGCCATCGGTTCCGTAGATACCCGCTTTCGCAGCGCCGCTCTCAATGATTGAAATGCCAGGATCTGTATCTCCACGGCTGTGAATATACTGTCCGTCGGTCAGTCTCCGCAGATTGCCAGCCGCCTTCAGGCGAGCAACCTGACCTTCATCGAGGAAGCTCAGGAAAGGTTTCGGTTGGAAGCGTGTAAGGTCCATCATTGGGGAATGTTGCATTTTCGACATTCCGAGCCAAGCATTCTTGTTAGGCCGCCGTTCTCGACGGGCATCAACTTCCTGATTACGCCGCCCTGGAGGTTTGATCTCCTTCCGCGCCACACACGGAAGACCGCATCTTATGAGAACAGACCTTGTAATCCTCCCGCTCGCGCTTCTCGCATCATCCTGCGCGGCGCCGCTGCATAGCGGCGGCGAGGAAAAGGCGGCACGCTGCACTTCGTCGGCAACGAAGAAGGAAGCCGCTCGCCGTGCGTTTCAGTTTGCTCTGCCGCTTTACGAGATGGCGCGCACGCGGCAGCGGATGCTCTCTCTGTCGGGGGCCGATTTCAATGCCCTGATCCATCGCCCGGCGCTGTCAAGGCCGGATGACCGCACGATAACTACGCCCAACAGCGATACCCTCTATTCCACTGCCTGGCTCGATCTTTCTGAAGGCCCCGTGCGATTTTCGATACCCGCGATGGGAGATCGCTATCATAGCGTTCAGCTGATGCATGGATTCTCAGACACTTTTGCGATCCTGCGCAATGAAGGCACAGTCCGGCGCCAGTTCCTCATTGCGGGACCTGAATGGGAAGGGTCGGCCTCTGCCGGGGAAACGCTGATCCGCTCGCCGACACGTGACGCATGGCTTGTCGCGCGAACATTTGTCGAGGGAAGCGGTGACCTGGCTGAAGCGCGGCGCTTGCAGGCGTCCTACACGATTGAGAGCGATGTGCCGATCGAGGCCGAGCTTGGAGAAGCGCTACCCGAGAGTCCTGGAGCAAGCCAGTTCCTTGCCGCTGTGAACGAGGCTTTGGCGCGCGATCCGTTGCCGCCAAGTCAGGCTGAACGGCTGGCCTGTTTCGCGCCAACCGGACTTGTGCCGGGTGATCGCAACTCCTTTACTCAACTTAATCCCACCATGCAGCGCATATGGGAAAGCAATCTCCCTACCTTTTACCGCGAAGCGAGGCAGGTATTCGAAAACGCCGGAACATTTCGCAACGGATGGCGCTACCCTGCGTCCAATATAGCCCAGTTCGAGACCGACGATGTGTATCGTTCGGCCATCGCGCTGGGTGGTCTCGCAGCGCTTCCGAAGCACGAAGCGTTCAATTCGATAACAACGCGCGATTCCGCAGGTGATGCGCTGGATGGTGCGAAGCACTATCGATTGCGCATTGCACCTGACGTCCCTGTCCAGGCATTCTGGTCATTGTCGCTTTATCAGCCTGCTGAATCTGGACGCTGGTTCCTATACGAAAATGCGATCGATCGCTATGCAATTAGCAGCACCGGTACTGATCTCGTAAGATCGGAAGACAGAGGAATATCGATCGATATCGCGCACACCAAGCCAACAGGGGCCGACAACTGGCTGCCAGCTCCGGATGGGCCGTTCCTGCTTGTCTTTCGTGCCTATCGGCCAAAACTGTCCTTTACCGACGGCGCATTTCTGCTCGATCCGGTCGAGCGAGCGAACGACTAGGTGAAGCCAGCCAGGCTGGCCGTCTGCTAACGCCGTGTTCCTGGTTCCAAGATAGCGTTGTCCGCTTTCCACCCATTAGCTGCCGGTAACTAGCTCCAGGAAGCATCCTGAAAGCCGACAATCCGCTTCGCACCGCTATCAGCCGAAACCGGACCAGCCGCTTCCGACCCAGTCGCGGACGTTTTGGTTGAGCTCCGTGTTTCAGTTAGGCTTCGTTGGGGTATCGCACGACTTCTTCCCAATCTGTGGCCTTCGCATTCGAAGGTGGATTATAGATCCCCTGGCCCGTTGCACATGACGTATCGTCTCTTCCGTTTTCTTGCGCGCGATTGGAGCAAGTTACGACCTGCCAATCAATCTTTGCATCATCGCCAAAGAATTTTGCCACGTGGTCAAGGTTAAATGGACCAAATTTGTGATGACCCAGCGCAAAAGAACCTGGCGGAATCATTCTGGTGCAGAGACGAGCGCCAGGGCGATACCAGCATTTATTAGCAATACATTGACCAGATGAGCCGCTGAATGAGGCGACGTCGTAATTTGGATTTCCCAAGTTCGCTTCATGAAACGAAGTAAACGCCTGGGTGCATTGAGAGTTGTTTGTGCAGGAAAGCTCAGGCGCACCTACCGCAGCCAAGTCAGCGTAAATGCATGCTCCACCGGACCCAAATGATCTTTCCTCCAGCGGTTGAGCATTCGTGCCTCTACTCACGCTGAAGGAGCCAGTGAGTTGGAAATTGTCCGGTCCCATTGGTATTACAGGACCAGGCTTCAAAACCTTAAATTCCGGAGGGACCACTGTTTGTGCGGCTACAGAAATAGATAGCGCAAAGACCGTGAACAGTGTTGCAATAGCCAAGCGAGATAAGAGCATACCGACCTCCCAAACACCAAGATACCGACAGCATCAATTCGGAACATCGACCCACTAATTGGGTGGATGATTGCGCTTCTTTTTTTCGCTTTGCAATCGCAAATGTTTGATGCGAAAATGAAGGTCGATTGGCTTGGAAAGATGAATAGCTCGACGACCGCTTTCCACCCAACAGCAGCCGCATCTCAGCTTTTAGAGGCGTCCTGATAGCAGACAGACTGCTGTGCTTAGCTTTCAGCCAGTAGAGGTCAGGCTGCTAACGACCCACGAACGGTCATACCTTGGCGTCATTCCTAAGCGAGCCGTCGGCATCCGACCTTGTCTGCAGCCATTACCGGATCGTTTTGGCCTCTGGAGCGGTAAGGCGTAACTTCCCACTCCAGCGCCTAATGCGGTCAAAGGCCGACGATACCACCGTCGTCTTTGGTGATGGCTACCACGCCAGAACGTGGGCGCCCGGTAAAGTTACCCGTCTGGCTTTGCGGCCAGTTGCTGCTCGGCGATGCCGGTTCGCCATCCTCACCTGGGTGTTGGATGCCGACGAACAGGGTGCGGCCATCCGGAGTTGTATCGACACCAGTGATCTCGCATTCCTTTGGACCGACCAGGAACCGACGCAATACGGCGACATCTGGTGCAGCGCCAACTTGCGTCAATTGAGAAGACGTCGCGCCGGTGGCATCCATCCCCGAAACGACCATCGCGCCGCCATCACCGACATACCCCGGCAATGCAGCAAGCATTTGGTCGTTGGTGCGATCGTCCATCGATCCATCGTCAGTCTGGATCCAAAGCAGCGGCCGAACGCGACCGGCGGGGTTCTGATCACGCGAGAACCACAGGCCATCAGGGCTGGCAAAATCATTATCGGTGGTCAGCCCCGAAATGTTGCGATCGACCCCGGCGATGACCGGATCCTGTGAATCCGCACCGAACAGGTAGATGTCCCAGCGGAAGGTCAGCGAGGCAGGATCGTCTCCTTCCTCGCGGATGCGAATGATGTGACCATTTGGATTGCCGTAATTGCCCGAACTCGTGTTCGGCGGATCATTGTAGAAGCGGGGGTTAGCCGCATTGACCTGCGAAATCGGGCGATTGCGCTGGCGATTGTTGGTCAGCGTCAGGTAAATTTCGCCGGTCTGCGGATTACAGGCAGTCCATTCGGGGCGGTCCATCGTCGTGGCACCCACTGCGTCTGCGGCCAGGCGAGTGTGGACGAGCACATCGGCCTGGCTCTTGAAGACATAACCAGTCGCATTGGGGATCTGCCCGAATACCAGCGGCTTCCATTGGCCGGTGCCGTCGGCATTGAAAACGGCAACACAGAGCGTCCCGTTGTCGAGGTATTTGTCACCTACGCCGAGCCGATCATCGGACTTCTCGTCTTTTTGCTCCCACGGTGTAGCCGAGACGAACTTGTAGAAATATTCGTTTCGAGCATCGTCGCCCATATAGACGGCCAGACGCTGGTTGTTAGCGACCTTGCCCATCCACGCGCCTTCGTGCCCCATTCGGCCCAGCGCAGTGCGCTTCCGCGGCGTGGAAGATGGGTCATAAGGATCTATTTCAACCACCCAGCCAAACTGGTTTGGCTCATTGCGGTGATCGAGCACGGCATCGTCTGGATTGGCAGTGGTGGCACCAGCATCCCACCGCGAGAAGATGTCTTGTGGCAAGTTGACCGCCTGGACTGACGCCCAGCCGTAGTTTCCGGTCGAACTGCTGACGCCGTAACGGCCAAGAGCGACCAGCTCTTCTGCAGAACGGTTGGCTGCGTCACCCGTTCGCTTGAAGTAGCCCGCCCAGTTTTCCTCGCAGGTGAGCAGCGAGTTCCACTTGGTAACGCCGTTGGCACAATTGTTGATCGTGCCGCGACCGTCAGTGCCTGCGGGCGAATATTTGGTCTTCACGAAGCTGGTGCCCCGCACCGGGCCGTTGATCTGCATTGGAGTGTTGGGCGTTATCCGACGGTTGAAGGGGCTGTTCTGCACCGTCTGCCAATCGCGCTTGCCCCGATCTATCAGTTCGATGACCGATACGCCGTGGGCCTCGATTTCCTTGATGGCTTCTCCTTCTGGCCGGGGCAAACCCGACGGGCCGTTCGGATGCAGATACTGCACATTGAGGTTCTCATGATTCTGCGCCAGCAGGCCGCGACTGGAAGAATTGGGATTGGGTTTGTCGTTAGGGCCGAGGCCGAAATAGTAGAGCGCGTCGCCATGATCGCCGATCCGCTGCGCGAAATTGGTATCACTCCCGTCGTTCTTGAAGGCCGGCACGCCGGCGGCAATTGGATCGCCGAGCGCCGTAATTACCTTGACCGAGTAACCTGCGGGAACAGTCACGACATCGTCGAAGTTCTTGTCGACTGTCGCGAATGTCAGCTTGGCTGGGTTGACCACCACTTCGACCGGAACAGTCTTGGTTGCGCTTCCCTGGGCGCTGCGGACATTGACCTGGATCGTTGTCGGCTCGGACACGGCGGGGGCAATGAAGCTGCCTGGACGCCCTTCAACCTCAAGCAATTCGACCTGTGGACCCATCGCTTGGGTATAGGACGCACTGCCAGAACTGGCGATCGATTCAAGCGAGACCATCTGGCCGGAAGATACCGACAAGGCAGTCTGGCCATTGGGGCTTACGGCTAACGTAGCAGCGCCGCTATCGCCGGTGCCGCAGGCAGCCACCAAGGAAGAACTGAACACTGCAACTCCGGTAGCCTTGGCGCCTCCCAGGATCGCGCTGCGGCGCGAAATGCGCTGCTCGATCATGTCGCCCAATGATGGGTTGTTGCTGGTGTTGGTATCGACATCGCCATCGGAATAGAGACCGGAATGCAGGCTTAGATCCATCGCTGAATACCCCTTTTGATTTGAGCGAATCTCAGGGTGTGAAGCTAATGTGAGTCGGTGACTCTTTGGCGCGATGTCGATGGCAGTGATCCGACCGAATCTTGACCAATTGCCGATTGTGGCAAGCTAATATCGATCAATTCTCCAAGGCTGCCATGATATCGCGCCACGATACGAGCTTGAAATTTTGCGCATAGGGCCGGTTGTCGCCATCCTGCGCGACGAACAGTCCGTCGGGGAACTGCGGTCCGAAATTGCCACCCTTCAGCTCGATCCCGTCGGTTTCTTGCGTAGCGCCAATGGCACCTGCAGCAATGCGAAATCGTCCGACTGGCTTGACATCGGGAAGGCTGAAGACCGCATAGGCGTTGTCACCCTGGCTTGAGGCGACCAGATACCCGCCATCTTTGTCATTCGGCATGATTGCCAGCCCCTCCACGTCCGCGACCAGCATGCGGTTGTCTACTGCTGCAACCAATCTCGGCGCATTGTCCGTCGCCAGATCAAAACGCCAAATCCCGGCCATTTCCTCGCCGACAAAAAGTTGATCGGTGCGATCGTCATATACGCACCCTTCAGGCTGGCTGGCGAGTTGATGTAGCTTGGTCGATTTTGCGACCCATGATCCGCCGCTTTGCAAGAAGTTCGACCTATAAACTCCGCCATCCTTGATTGGGCTGAAGATGCTGATCGAGCCTCCGGCGTCAGGCATGGACATGCACAAGCCATAGGCTTCACCTGGAGCAACTTTGAAGCGGCCTATTTCGGACAGTGCAGCTGTGTCGGTATCGAGCCATGCGAGCAGGATATGTGCGGTTGCAAGATCTGTGCGGTCGCTCGCTGCAACCAGCACCCGGCCATCTTTCAAGGTTGTCAGATCGACATTGTTGAGCAGTCCAGCGGGCAAGAAGCTGCGCGTTCGACCGTCAAGGCCGTAAACGTATAGTCCAGCCTTCTTGTCGGTCGCGACGACCAGGCTTTGCGCAGGATCGGAAGTATTTCGCCATATCGCCGGATCGTCTGCCGCATCCTGATCTGATGTTCCGACTGGTTCGGTTTCCGCAAGGGCAAAGACGGCCACCGCAGGGTCGCCAGTCAAAGGCATCGTCGCGCAACCCGCGACGATACCCGTTGAGAAGCAGAGGAGCGAAGCCAGAACTCTCTGCATCAGAAGGTCACTCTCGCGCCGAACTTCATCGTCCAGTTGTATTCCTCATACTGGTAGATGTTCTGGCGCCCGCCGAGACGGTTGTAGGCGAAATATTTCGCGTTGTTGATGTTGACCCACTCGTAGAACAGTTGGACTCTTTCGGTGGCCCGGAATTTGGCACTCAGATCCAACTGGAAATGATCGTCGACATAGCGATCGAAATCTGCCTCGTCGGCCAGTTCATCGAGATAACGATCGCGATAGGTGCCGGACAGACGGATGTCGAATGGGCCCTTGTCATAGCCTAGCGAGATATTGGCCGTATGTTTCGATGTCGCAGGTAGCGGGATTGTGCGCGGATCGCTGACATCGCCGTCGGTAAACACCGTGCCCTCAGCATCTGTATAGGTGTAATTCGCCTGGACGACAAAGCCATCGAGGGGGCCGGTAAATGCCTGTGAATAGCCAAGTTCGATACCGAATACTTCGGCCTTGTCGCCATTGATCGGGATCAGCGCTTCGTCGAAATCGATCCCGTTGAAGGTCCCGCTTTCCTGGACGGTGTCTACGATATAGTCCGATATTTCCTTGTAGAAGAACGCCGCCGAGATCGCTCCATTAGAGCTGAGGTAATATTCTGCCGAGGCATCGAAGTTCCAGGCCCTGTAGGGATCAAGCGCGGGATTGCCGAACTCGCCTTCGCGCTCGTCGTCGTCATTCTGCTCCACGGCAAATCGAGGCGCCAATGCCGACAACTTTGGACGAACAAGACTGCGATAACCGGCGACGCGAAGGATCAGGTCCGGTTGCGCCTCATAGCGGATGTTGAGGCTCGGCAGCCAGTTGTCATAGTTCTTCGTGAAGAAGCCCTGGCTGACCAAGACGGTGTCTTCGGTTGCCGTTGTTCCGTCGGGAAGCGTTCCGTCTTCCTCGACCAGGGTCACGACATTGCCTACAATATCGTTGGCTGTGTGCTCATAGCGCAAGCCTGCGATCACCCGCAGATCGGCGCTATCCCACCGGCCGAGCAGGTATCCGGCCGTTACATCTTCCTGGACTGAATAATCCTCGACCGCAGAATCGAACTGGCTGTCGGCCTCCACCAGTTCGAACTGGCTGGCATTGCTTAGGAAGAAGTCGGTCGCTTCGGTATAGCCCGGCAAAGGTGAGATGTCGGCCAGACGGTAAGTTTGGCCGATGCCCAAGGCGTCAGCCAATATGTAGTCGTCGATTTCGTAGAACTCGACAGTCTTGTTATAAGACTTCTCGCGGAAGCGCGCTTTGACCCCGCCCTGGACGGTAAACTCACCAGTGTCCGTCGCAAAGCGGCGTCCGAGATCCAGCTTCGCCGTATATTCCTCATCCTGGGAGTCCGACAGCGCTGTGAATTCGATATCGTTGAGCCCGTATTCTGCGGGATCGAAGAAGCTGCCCGGATCGGAAATGACCGAATAGGCAGGGACGCGCGGATCAGCGAAGTCGAAGCCAACAATCAGCCCGTCATCCGAGAAGCGCTGGCGGAACTCCGCTGGATCGACAGATCCGCTTTCCCGTTCGGTCGATTTGGCCCAGCTGGCAGAATACTCTGCGAACCAATCGCCCCAGTCGCTCTTACCCCCTGCGACCAGTGAGCGAATTCTCTGACGTTCGAAGCGATCCTTAACATCCCGCTCGACCTGAATACGCTGACGCACATCGTCCCCGCTAACGACGATAGTCGTATCGTCAAACGTCGCGGCAGATCCGGAAAAGCTGGTCGGCCCGAAATCCTCGAAATCGCCGAGGTCGAAGGTAAGACGACGGCGGTATTCCTGATCGTCGAACTGGCTCCAGATTCCTTTCACATAAAGCTCGGTTGAATCGCCCGCTCGGAAATCGAGTCCAAGCGTCGCGCTGATGCGCTCGCGTTCGACATCATAATCGCGATACTGAAGTTCGAGTGGGACAATCGCGCCATCGTCGATCCAGTCATCGGCCTCGATGTTGTCGGTCTCGAATTCACGCTTGTAGTAGGATATCCCGCCGGAGATGCCGACGTTCTCACCTAGCCGTGCGGCAAAATCGATGCTTCCCTTGGGCGTCACCTCGCCCGAATAGTCGTTATAGCTGCCTTCCAGCTTTACGGTCAGGAGATCGTTCTGACGATCGAAGGCGCTGGTCGTTTCAATTTCGACCGATGCGCCGATCGTGTCGCCATCCATATCGGGTGTGAGCGACTTCTTCACTTCGATCGATTCGATGATGTCGCTGGAAATTACGTCCAGCGCGACCGATCGAACATCGCTTTCGGGCGCAGGTAAGCGCACGCCGTTGAGCGAGGTAGAGACGAGTTCAGGATCAAGCCCACGAACAGAAACGAAGCGACCCTCACCCTGGTCATTCAGGATATTTACGCCGGGCAGGCGACGCAGCGACTCTGCTACGTTCTGATCGGGGAACTGGCCGATTGCGTCGCGCGTAAGCACGTCGCTCACCCCGTCTGCAGCACGCTTGCGGGCCAAGGCCGAAGCCTGGTTGGCAATCTGCCCTATCACCAAGATGTTGCCGTTCGCGGCAGAACCAAGCGCAAAGTTTACGGTCTCGACGCCAGCTTCGGATACAGTCACCGTCTGGGTCTGCGTTTCAGCCCCGATATAAGATACTTCAAGCGTGTAAGTGCCAGCGGGAATATCGGCAAAACTGAAGGAGCCATCACGTTCGGTTGTTGACACTCGACCGAGTTCGACAATCCTGATCTCGGCGGCGCGGATCGAAACCGTGTTCGCAGCATCGGTTACCTTACCTGCAATTTCGCCAGCATGGGTGGCAGAAGGGATAGAGGCCATTGCGATCGCAGCCCCAGCGAGCAGTTTGAATTTGATGGTCATGGAATGTTGCCCTCACTGTTTGCGAGGGCATTAAAAGCCATACATGTCAGCATGGCTGCTTTGCCGTGACGGCTTGATTAAGAGTTTGCGACAATCGTCCCAATCCAGTCGTAGTTTCGTAGGCTTCGCGACGTTTTTTCAGCACTGCTGACAAACGGCTCGCGATCAGTGCACCCAGCCGCGACCGACTGATCAGCTTCATCAGCAGCCGCGCAGTCAGAGTGGTGACTCCGAAATCCGGGCTTTGAGCGTACCCAGCAAATAATCTGAAGACGGCCGAAGTGGCTTGACTGCCATTTTATGTTTCCATATTTTGATATTTATCGAAGTATTGGAGCACGTCATGCAAGCCGACCAAGTGATCCGCGCCCTGTCCGCCTTGGCACAGGAACATCGCCTCGCCGCATTCCGCCTGCTAGTGCAGGCAGGCGAGCAAGGTGTTGCCGCCGGGATGCTGGCTGAAAAGCTCGCCGTGCCTCCGTCTTCGATGAGCTTTCACCTTGCCCAGCTCGCCAATGCGGGTCTGGTCTCGCAACGGCGCGAAAGCCGCTCGATCATCTATTCGGCGGACTACGCCGCGATGAACGGCCTGATGGGCTACCTCACCGAAAACTGCTGCGGCGGCATGTCCTGTTCCGAAGATGCCGCCTGTCTTCCCTCTCCTGAAAGAAAGAGCGCCTGATGAAACGCTTCCATGTGCATGTCGGCGTGACCGACATCGACAGGTCCATTGCCTTCTATTCGAGCCTGTTCGGTGCCGAGCCTGCCGTGGTGAAGGCCGACTATGCCAAATGGATGCTCGATGACCCTCGCATCAACTTCGCGATCTCGATGCGCGAGAATGCGACCAAGGGCATCGAGCATGTCGGCTTGCAGGTCGAGGACAAAGCCGAACTCGAGGAGGTCTATGGCCGTCTCAAGGCCGCCGACCGTCCGGTGCTGGAAGAAGGCGCAACGACCTGCTGCTACGCGCAATCGGAGAAGAGCTGGATAGCCGATCCCGATGGCGTTGTGTGGGAAGCCTTCCTGACCGAAGGTGAGAGCACGACCTACGGGGGCAGTCCTGACTTCAATCAGCTCGCGTCCGCGAATGCCGCGTCGAGCGCTTGCTGCGCGCCACAGGTGGTTCCTGAGAAGACTTCCGGCTGCTGAGGAAATCCATGTCCGACCAACCGCTAAACGTGCTGTTCCTGTGCACGGGCAATTCCGCTCGCTCGATCCTGGGCGAAGCAATCCTCAACCATGACGGCGAGGGCCGCTTCAAGGCTTTCAGCGCTGGAAGCAATCCGACCGGCACGGTCAATCCGTGGGCTATCCATACGCTCAAGACCTTGGGCTATCCGGCAGAAGGCTATCGCTCGAAGAGCTGGAGCGAGTTTGCCGATGGCCAAGAGTTCGACCTGATCTTCACGGTCTGCGACAGCGCGGCGGCGGAAACCTGCCCGGTCTGGCCCGGACGCCCGACATCCGCACATTGGGGCATCCCAGACCCGGCATCGGTCGAGGGCAGTGATGCCGAGAAGGCAGCAGCCTTCCTTGATGCCTTCCGCATGCTCAAGCGGCGCATCGATCTGATGCTCGCGCTACCGATTGCCAGCCTGGAGCAGATCGTCTTGCGCGAAAGGCTGCAGGCCATCGGTAAACAGGCGGATCAGCAATGAGCGTTGCCGCTGCTGAAATCGATGCCCGCGCGGCGGGTCTCGGCCTGTTCGAGAAATGGCTCTCCGTTTGGGTGGGCACAGCCATCCTCACCGGAATTGCGCTTGGCAATGTTGCACCGGGTATCTTCGCTGCATTGGCAGCGGTCGAATATGCCTCGGTCAACCTCGTCGTGGCAGTGCTCATCTGGGCGATGATCTTCCCGATGATGGTAGCGGTCGATTTCGGAGCGGTTCGCCGCGTCGGAGACAAGCCCAAGGGGCTTATCATCACGCTGGTCGTAAACTGGTTCATCAAGCCGTTCACAATGGCGGCGCTTGGCGTGCTATTTTTCGAGATCGTCTTTGCCGGTCTGATCGAGCCTGCCGATGCGCAGCAGTATATCGCAGGTTTGATACTACTTGGCGCGGCACCCTGCACGGCGATGGTGTTCGTGTGGTCGCAACTCACCAAGGGCGATCCGGCGTATACGCTGGTGCAGGTCGCGGCGAACGATCTCATCATGATTGTCGCCTTCGCGCCAATCGTCGCGCTTCTGCTCGGCGTGACCGACATTGCGGTTCCTTGGGAGACGCTGCTGCTCTCGGTCGCACTCTATGTGGTCGTGCCGCTCGCGGCTGGAGCTTTCGTGCGGCATCGACTGCTCGAAACGCATGGCGGCGATGAAACGGCTGTGTCCGAGTTCACAGGACGGGTTAAGCCGCTCTCGATCGCCGGCCTACTGCTGACGGTGCTACTGCTGTTCGGCTTCCAGGCCGAAAACATCGTGGCGCGCCCGTTGCTGATCGCGCTGATCGCCGCGCCGATCATCGTCCAGAGTTATGGCATCTTCCTGATCGCCTATGGTTGGGCCAAGGCGTGGAAGGTGCCACATGCGGTAGCAGCCCCTTGCGCACTGATCGGCACATCAAACTTTTTCGAGTTGGCTGTTGCAGTAGCCATCGGATTGTTTGGGCTGGGTAGCGGAGCCGCCTTGGCAACGGTCGTCGGCGTGCTGGTCGAGGTGCCGGTGATGCTGTCGCTTGTGGCGATCGCAAATCGGACGCGAGGCAGCTTCCAGCCAAATTAGTCTAGGAGCCGAACGTCTGCTTTCCACCCAAAAGCGGGCACTAATGTAACGAGCGTAGCTTCCTAAGAGCGGATTTACCCCAACCGCGCCTCGATCGCATCCCAGATCATCCCCGGCGTATCGGTGCCGTTGAAGCGGTCGATCGCCATGATCCCGGTGGGTGAGGTCACGTTGATCTCGGTAAGGTACTTGCCCCCGATCACATCGATGCCAACGAACACCAGGCCAAGCCGCTTCAGTTCCGGCCCCATCGCCTCGCAAATTTCGCGCTCGGTGGCGGAGAGGTCGGTCGCCTCGGCGCTGCCGCCCATGGCCAGGTTACTGCGGAACTCGCCCTTGCCCGGCTTGCGGTTGATTGCGCCTGCCACCACGCCATCAACCAGCACGATCCGCTTGTCGCCTTCGGCCACTTCGGGAAGGAAAGGCTGGAGCATATGCGGCTCGGGCCAGGTCTGGTTGAACACTTCGAACAGCGCGGAAAGGTTCTCGCCGTTTTCCGGAATGCGGAAGATCGCCTTGCCGCCATTGCCGTGGATCGGCTTCATCCACGATCGCGCCATGCTGTTCCATGAAAGCGCGCGCTTCCTCCGCGCTGCGCGTCACCAGCGTGGGCGGCATGAAGCGGCGATAGTTGAGCACCATCACCTTTTCGGGCGCGTTGCGCACGCTGACCGGATCGTTGACCACCAGCGTTTCGTGCCTGATCCGCTCGAGCATGTGTGTTGCGGTGATATAGCCCATGTGGAACGGCGGATCCTGCCGCATCAGCACCACGTCGATATCCTTGCCGAGGTCAAGCCGGACGGGGGTGCCCTTGGTTACATGATCGCCTTCGATCCGCTGCACTTTCACCGGGAAGCAGGTCGCATGCAGCCGGTCCTCGGCATCGAGCGTCAGGCTTTCGACATGGTATTCATAGCAAATGTGCCCGCGCTTCTGTGCCGCTTCGATCAAGGCAAAGGACGGATCGCCCGCGATCTTGACGGTTTCGATCGGGTCCATCTGGACGGCTACTCTAAGGGTCATCGTTATTCCTTATCGGCCAGTGTCTCGACTTCGCTCGACACGAACGGATTTCCACGGCGGCCCCTAACCGTTCGTCTCGAGCCCAGTCGAGAGATGAACGGAAAACTCAAGGCATCCAGGCGTTGACGATGTGGCGTGGCAAGGCGCCGGGTGCAAGCAGGATCACGTCGATCCTGATATCCTCGCCGTCCTGCGCGTAATTGTGCGCGACGCATTCCACCGCATCGGCCACCCGGCGCAGCCGGTAGGCATCGATCGCATGATCGAGATCGGCCGCGCGCTGGCGCCACTTCACTTCGACGAAGGCGACCACCCCGCCCCGCTTGACGATCAGGTCAATCTCGCCGCGAGGGGTCTTGACCCGTTCGCCCAGCACGCGCCACCCTTTCAGTTTCAGCCAGGCAGCAGCGCGCCATTCACCCTTGCGCCCCTCGCGCTCCGCCTGCTGGCGGCTCATTCCCCCTTTGAGCTCCAGCGCGCGCGCATAGAGCGCCTTGCGGTCCAGCCCGGTGGCCTTGGCCACTTGCGCGGCCGCTTGGGAGGGCTTCAGATCAGACAGCGCCTCGCGCAGCAGCTCGTCGGGATCAGCTTCGGCGCTACCTTCCGCTGGCGGGCTGACCATCAGCACGATCTCCCCCTTGGGCGGATTGTCCTGATAATGAGCCGCTAGTTCGGAGGCAGAACCGGTGCGGCATTCCTCGTAAAGCTTGGTCAATTCGCGCGCGACCGCGACTTCGCGCGTGGGCCACAGCCCCGCAATCGCTTCGAGCGATTTCACCAGGCGCGGGCCGCTTTCGTAGAACACCAGCGTAGCTTCGACCCGCGCCAGCGCCTCCAGCGCTTCGCCGCGCGCCTTGTCCTTCACCGGCAGGAAGCCGGCAAACAGGAAGGCGTCGCTTGGCAGGCCCGACAGTGTCAGCCCGGCGATCGCCGCGCAGGCCCCGGGCAGGGTCGTGACCGGCACATCGGCCGTACGCGCCTCCCTCACCAGCCTGAAGCCCGGATCGGAAATCAGCGGCGTGCCCGCATCGCTGACCAGCACAATCGCCTCGCTTGCCGCACGCTCAACCAGCCTGTGCGTGGTCGCCTCGCTCGCATGATCGTCATAGCGCAACAGCGGCTTCGAAAAGCCCAGATGCTTCAGCAATTTGCCGGTCACCCGCGTATCTTCGCAGGCCACCGCATCGCAGCGCCTCAGCACATCGACGGCACGGAGCGTTATGTCGCCTAAATTGCCAATCGGCGTGGCAACGATATAGAGGCCGGGAGAGAGTGGTTCAGACAGGGCTGATTCAGGGGCGATGCTGTTCACGGCATGCTCTTTGGAGCAGCGGATATGGGGTCGGCAAGCATGAAGCGGAATTTGTTCAATCGGCGCAACCTTGTGGTCGGCGCGACGGCACTGTTCCTGGCGGGCTGCCAGGTCATCCCCAAGACCGGCCCGGCCGTGCCTGCGCCGACGCCTACCCCCACGCCGGAACCGAGCGCGACCACGCTGCCGACCGACGAAACGCGCCACCGCATCGCAATCCTTGTTCCTCTGAGCGGGCAGAACGGTGCGGTGGGCCAGTCGATCGCCAACGCCGCCAACATGGCGATCCTCGACACCAGCGCGGAAAACCTGCGGATCACGACCTATGATACGGCAGCGGGCGCGCGCGAGGCTGCCGCCAAGGCGATCGCCGATGGCAACCGGTTGATCCTGGGGCCGATGCTGTCGGACAACGTACCCGCCGTACTGGCCGTCACGCGCCGTGCTGGCGTGCCGCTGATCTCCTTCAGCAACAACACCACCGTCGCTGCGCAAGATGTGTTCGTGATGGGGCATATCCCCGAACAATCGATCGAACGTTCGGTCGCCTATGCCCGTTCGCGAGGGGCGAACAGTTTTGCGGCGCTCCTGCCGACCGGCGACTACGGCGACCGTGCCTCCAGCGCGCTCAACAATGCGCTGCGCAATTACGGCGGCCTGCTGCGGCGGACCGAACGTTATGATCGCGGCAGCAGCGCGGTGATCGGTGCGGCCAATCGCCTGCGCGAGGGCGGCGGCTATGACACCGTGCTGATCGCCGATGGCGTCCAGCTGGCGGCTCAGGGTGCCAGCGCGTTGAAGGAAGGCGGCGCGAACCCGCGCATCGTGGGAACCGAGCTGTGGAGCGGCGAAAGCGCCGTCACCCGCACCAGCGCGCTGCGCGGGGCGCTGTTCTCCGCCGTCTCTAACCAGCGCTTCCAGCGCTTCCGCGACAGCTATCAGAACCGTTTCGGCTCTGCCCCCTATCGCATTTCCACGCTGGGGTATGACGCCGTGCTGCTGACCCTGCGGGTCGCGCGCGAATGGCGCGTCGGGCGGCCATTTCCAGTCGGAAGCCTTACCGCCAGCGACGGTTTCCTTGGCCTTGACGGCGCGTTCCGTTTCGGCACCAACGGCGTGATCGAACGGGCGATGGAAGTGCGTGAAGTGCAGGCGAGCGATGTCGTGGTGGTCGATCCGGCGCCCGCCCGCTTCGGCGACTGAGCAAAACCTTTCCGCCCTGCTTGTCGGCGCGATGACGCGCGGCATATAGGCTCAAGCCATGTCCGACGATCTGTTCGAAAACACGCCTGCATCGAGCGGCGATTACGATTCCTCCTCCATCGAGGTGCTGGAGGGGCTTGAGCCCGTCCGCCGCCGCCCCGGCATGTATATCGGCGGGACGGACGATCGCGCGCTGCACCACTTGGCCGCCGAAGTGCTAGACAATTCGATGGACGAGGCGGTCGCGGGCCACGCCAGCCGCATCGAGGTGCGGCTCGACGAGGGCAACCGCCTGTCGATCAGCGACAATGGCCGCGGCATCCCGGTTGACGAACATCCCAAGTTTCCCGGCAAATCGACGCTGGAAGTGATCCTTTCCACACTCCACTCGGGCGGCAAGTTCTCCGGCAAGGCCTATGCCACCAGCGGCGGCCTGCACGGCGTGGGCGTGAGCGTGGTCAACGCGCTGTCCAGCCACACCAGGGTAGAAGTCGCGCGCGACCGGCAGCTCTATGCGCAGGAATTCGGCAAGGGGCAGACGCTCGGCCCGCTGGAACAGCTCGGCCCGACTCCTAACCGGCGCGGCACCACAGTCAGCTTCACCCCCGATCCGGAAATTTTCGGTGACAGGCAGTTCAAGCCCGCACGGCTGTTCAAACTGGCGCGCTCCAAGGCCTATCTGTTCGCGGGCGTCGAAATCCGCTGGAAATGCGCGGCATCGCTCGCCAGCGAGGATGTGCCGGAAGAGGCGGTGTTCAAATTCCCGGGCGGCCTGGCCGATCACCTGGCCGAACAGATCGGCACGCGCGAATGCGTGACCGCGCAGCCCTTCACCGGCAGCCAGGATTTCCCCGAGGAAAAGGGCCGGGTTGAATGGGCGATCGCCTGGCCGCTGTGGTCCGATGGTTCGACCAGCTGGTACTGCAACACCGTGCCCACTCCCGATGGCGGCACGCATGAGCAAGGCCTGCGTTCGGCCCTGACCAAGGCATTGCGCGCATTCGGCGAGCTGACCGGGCAGAAGAAGGCGAAGGACATCACCGCCGATGACGTGATGACCGGCTGCGAGGTGATGCTGAGCGTCTTCATCCGCGATCCGCAGTTCCAGAGCCAGACCAAGGACCGGCTCACCTCGCCCGAAGCCGCGCGGCTCGTCGAAAACGCGGTGCGCGATCATTTCGACCACTTCCTCACCGCCAATATGGAGCGCGGCCGCGCGCTGCTGGGCAGCGTGATGGAGCGCATGGACGAGCGGCTCAAGCGCAAGCAGGAACGCGAGATCAAGCGCAAGACCGCCACCAACGCCAAGAAGCTGCGCCTGCCCGGCAAGCTGACCGATTGCAGCGGCGAAGGCGAGCGCGAGACCGAACTGTTCATCGTCGAAGGGGATTCAGCCGGCGGCAGCGCCAAGCAGGCGCGCGACCGCAAGAGCCAGGCGATCCTGCCGATCCGCGGCAAGATCCTCAACGTCGCCAGCGCCACCGCCGACAAGATCCGCGCCAACCAGGAAATCGCCGACCTGTCGCTGGCCTTGGGATGCGGCACCCGCAAGGACTGCGATCCGCAGAACCTGCGCTATGACCGCATCATCATCATGACCGACGCCGATGTCGACGGGGCGCATATCGCCACACTGCTGATGACGTTCTTCTTCCAGGAAATGGCCGAGGTGGTGCGAGGCGGATATCTCTATCTGGCGCAGCCGCCGCTCTACAAGCTGACCAGTGGCAAGGAGACGCGCTACGCCCGGGACGACGCGCACCGCGCCGAGCTGGAAGAAAGCGTGTTCAAGGGCAAGAAGGTAGAGGTCAGCCGGTTCAAGGGCCTGGGGGAAATGAACCCGCAGCAGCTGCGCGAAACGACCATGAACCCCGAAACGCGCTCGCTGATCCGCATCACCCTGCCGCTGGAATTCGAACAGCGCGCCACTGTCGCCAGGCTGGTCGACGAGCTGATGGGGCGCAATCCGGAACACCGCTTCAACTTCATCCAGAACCACGCTGGCGACGTGGATCGCGAAATGATCGATGCTTGATCCTTTTCCTTCCCCCAAGGGAGAAGAACGAGCGGAATAGCCGCTAACCCACCGCCTCCGTATGAATATGCAAGTGCCCCGATAGTGTCCGGTGCACCGGGCATTTGTCGGCGATTTCCATCAGCTTGGCGCGCCGTTCCTCGTCCAGCGCATCGCCCAATAGTTCGATCTTGCGATAGAGCGCCTGCACCGCTTCGCCATCGTCGAGCGCGTGGCCTGAATCCTCGGCATGGTCGCGCTCATGCGTCAGGTGCACGCGCGCACCGGCGAAGGGCCATTGCTTGCGATCGGCATACATCTTCATCGTCATCGCGGTGCAGGTGCCCAGCGCCGCCAGCAGCAGGTCGTAAGGCGTCGGCCCGGTATCGTCCCCGCCATATGACAGGGGTTCGTCAGCTACAAAGCGATGGCTCACCGTATGCACCTCGGTGCCGAATTTGCCGTTGCCGGTCTGCACCACCACGCCTTCTTCGGGCATCGGCAGCGCCTCCTTATTCGGCAGGTAACGCCCCGCCCAGGCCGCAATCATGCGCGCAGCGAATTTCGCATCATCCTCGTCGAGCAGCAGGTGATCCGCGCCCGCCAGGCTGACGAAACTCTTGGGATGCTTCGCCGCATCGAACAGCTTTCCGGCATGCGCGATACCGACGATCTCGTCGGTCGGGGCGTGCATGATCATCAGCGGCACGCGCAGCTTGCCCATCTGCTCAACCAGGTTGATGGCACGGGTCGCTTCCAGAAACTCGCGGCCAAGCAGGAACGATCGCCCGCCGATGGTAACCTCGCCCTGCCCGTCGCGCTCGATTGCCTCAAGATCACCCTTGATGTTGTGCAGCACATGCGGGACGTCGCTCGGCGCACCGATGGTCGCGACTGCCGCCACCTTGTCCCGGCCCAGCTCGCTTGCCGCCGCCAGTACCGCAGCCCCGCCCAGGCTATGCCCCACCAGCAGGATCTGGCAGTCAAACCGGCCGATCAGGTACTCGGCCGAGGCGATCAGGTCTTCGACATCGCTGGCAAAACCGGCGCGGCCGAATTCGCCCTGGCTTGCGCCCAACCCGGTAAAGTCGAACCGCAGCGAGGCGATCCCTTCGCGCGCCAGCGCACGCGTGACCGCGGTCGCCGCCTTCGATTGCTTGGTGCAGGTGAAGCAATGCGCGAACAGTGCAGCGCCGCGCACCAGCCCGCTTGGCAGTTCGAGCGCACCGGAGAGTTCATGTCCTTCGCTGGTTGTGATCTTCAGGCTTTCGGTCGGCATGGCGGGTCTCCCGTTGCGGATTTCGTCCTGCCTAGCTGATCCGTTACCCGAAGGCGAACATGCGGCACACGTGCATCTGGATTTTCCTACCCGGCCATGGACCGCTATGTTGCAGGTTACCCGCCAGGATCGGAGCAGGTCATAAGTGGAAAGTGACACAGAAAGACGGCAAAATCCGCGTAATGCTCTGAACTACATTGCAATTCTGGCTAAACGGAGTTTTTCAAAAGGGTACGTTCGGTGTTCCATCGCCCCTCCAAAACGCTAGCTTACGCAGCGTCACCCTTGCGCGCGAAGCCAGCGTAACTTAACGCCCGCGGAAAGTTTCAAGGAAAGACCTATGACCGAGCAACCGCAGCGTTTTGAAGGCACCAGCTCCTATATCGCGACCGAGGACCTCAAGGTCGCCGTGAACGCCGCAGTCACGCTGCGCCGTCCGCTGCTGGTCAAGGGCGAGCCCGGCACCGGCAAGACTGTGCTGGCGCATGAAATCGCTCAGGCGATCAATGCGCCGCTGATCGAATGGAACGTCAAGTCGACCACCAAGGCGCAGCAGGGTCTTTATGAGTATGACGCGGTTGCTCGCCTGCGCGATGGCCAGTTGGGTGATGAGCGCGTCCACGACATTCGCAACTACATCAAGCGGGGCAAGCTGTGGGAGGCGTTCACCTCGCCAGAGCTGCCGGTGCTACTGATCGACGAGATCGACAAGGCCGATATCGAGTTTCCCAACGACCTGCTGCAAGAGCTCGACCGGATGAGCTTCGATGTTTACGAGACGCAGGAGCGGATCGAGGCGAAGGAGCGCCCGATCGTGGTGATCACGTCGAACAACGAGAAGGAACTGCCCGACGCATTCCTGCGCCGCTGTTTCTTCCATTACATCAAGTTCCCCGATCGCGAGACCATGCGCGACATCATCGAGGTGCACTATCCGGGGATCCAGAAGAACCTCGTCAGCAAGGCGATGGATATCTTCTACGAGCTGCGAGAGGTGCCGGGCCTGAAGAAAAAGCCTTCGACCAGCGAATTGCTCGACTGGCTGAAGCTGCTGCTCAACGAAGATATGCCGCTCGACGTGCTGCAGGACAAGAACCCGACGAGCGCGATCCCGCCGCTGCACGGCGCGCTGCTGAAGAACGAGCAGGACGTGATGATGTTCGAACGGCTTGCCTTCATGGCGCGCCGGAACCCGAGCTGAGCACACCCTCATGAAGCTGGGCGATCACCGGCTAACGCTGCTGTTCTTCGCGCTGACGATTGGCGTGTTCCTCGTCATGGGCAGCTATTTCCCGAAGGAGCTTGCGGTCCCGCTGGAAGGAAGCGCCATCCGTCCCGTGCTGCTGCTGGAATTCGCCAGTCAGCCATCGCACCTCGTCAATATTTTCGGCGAGGCAAACGATCCCCCTGCGCGCGGCGCGGATTGAGGGCATGAACACCGGCAATGCGCTCGATTACCTGCTGATGCCAGCCTATGGCCTGCTGACGCTGAGCTTCTTTTTCGGTGTCGCGCGCGAACTGGACGCGCCGGTGTGGCGACTTTTCGGGTGGATGGGCGTGGTCGCGGCGCTGTCTGACGCAGTCGAAAACGCGATCATGTTCCAGATGGTGAGCGATTTCGTGTCGGGTGCCGACATGCTCGGCGAAATGGCCGTACTGCCCTATCCCGTCTGGCTGAAGTTCGGCCTGCTCGCTGCCAGCTGCGGCGGCGCGGCATGGGCGTTCATCATCATGCGGCGGTATTTGCTCGCCTTGCTGTGCCTGCCCGCGCCGCTGCTGTTCGTGCCCGGCCTGCTCGATCCGTTCGGCCTGGCGCCGAGCACGACCACGACCATCGGGCTGGGTTGGCTGGCGATGGCACTCCATGCCGGCACGCGCTGGTATGGCGCGCGGGGCATGGCTGCAGCGGCCTAGTCGAAGCTGTAGGCGAGTTCGAAGTCGCCCCAGCGGCGCCCGTTGATTATCAGCGGAACATAGACATTGCGGACGACTTCATAGCGCTGGCCGTCACCCTCTTGCCGGTAGACCGCCATCATGTAGGGATCGGTACTCTTCTTGGCGGCCAGATCGCACCCGTCGAGGATGATCCGCCCGTTGCGGCAATGCTTGGTGTCATGCGCCAGATCGCCGGTCGGCTTGCGCGAACGATCGGTGGTGTGCGTGGGCAGGAAACCGTTCATGTCGTTGCACGAACACATGCGAATGAAACCGCCCTCAGCCACCATGGCGTCGAAAATGGGGCGCCAGTTCGCATCCGCCCAGTCGCTAAGCCTGGTGCGGTACAATTGCGGCTTGGTGCCGGGAACTTCGCGATAGTCCGGGTCAAACAGGTCCGCTTCGCGGAGTTTGCCCGAAGAAATCGCATCTTCCGCCACCTTGGCGACACGGCGGGCGACCTCTTGCGCTCGCTCCACCTGTGCGCTGTCTTCGGGCGAGAGCCCTGCCTTCACGATCCGATCGAACATCTCGCTTGCGGTAAGCTCCAGCTCTTCCATGCGTTCATGCGCCCTGTGGAGCTTGCCTTCGTTATCGAGCGCTGCCTTGTCGAAGCTGTCCAGCACGTCTTGCACCCGTGCAACATGATCGCTGATCGTGGTGGTCGAACGAGCAATCTGGTCGTTCTGCTTGTCGACTTCCTCGACCAGTTCACCGACCCCGACAATGGTCCGCTCGATCTGTGCAACGGAGGCTTTCGCTTGCCCGCTCGCCTTCGAACCGGCTTCGATCCGCTCGATGACCTGTGCGGCCTCTCCGCCAAGGGCATCGATCGTTGCGGTGATCTCTTCGGTCGCCTTGCGCGTATCGTTGGCAAGGCTCTTCACTTCGCCGGCGACAACCGCAA
The DNA here is from genome assembly GCF_011047315.1 of Altererythrobacter sp. BO-6. Classification (NCBI taxonomy): domain Bacteria; kingdom Pseudomonadati; phylum Pseudomonadota; class Alphaproteobacteria; order Sphingomonadales; family Erythrobacteraceae; genus Altererythrobacter; species Altererythrobacter sp. BO-6. The sequence goes on from NZ_CP049259.1 coordinate 283,343, forward strand.
AAGTCCGTCCCGCATCCCCGGCACGCATGGCTTCGATCGTCGCGTTGAGCGCGAGGATATTGGTGGTTTCCGCGATCTGCTCGATGTCCTTCGAACTGCGCCGTACCTGCTCCATCGCTGCGGCGAAACTGGTGACGTGCTGGCCCAGCGCCTCGACCAGTTCGAGCAGGGAGTTGATCTGGCCAAGCGAGGAATGGATCAGCGCTGTCCCCTCGCCCAGGCGCTCGATCGCGCGTTCCGACAGGAGTCGCGCCTCGTCGCTAGCTTCGGCGACCTTGGCCTGATCTGCCTCCAACGCAGAGACCGTGCCGCGCAGCGCGGTGTGCTCTGCCCGCAAGGCTTCGGACGATTTGATCACCGCCTCGACAATCCCGGCGACATCGGTGCAACCGACAGTAACATCGCCGCAACTCTCGGGAATCTTGTCGAGCGCGGTGGCATTGGCAGTATCGATGGTGATCGGCTTCATTCGGCGCGGTTCCTGAAATGCACGTGAAACCGAGGTAACCCGACGTGGTTAGCAACCGGTTAAATTCGCTAGGGGAATTGACAAAGGCTGGCGCGTTGCAAATCGCAACGCTAATAGTGTGTCATGTTCTTCAATTTCGTCGATGAATTGCGCGCCGCGGGCATTCCCGCCAGCTTCAAGGAGCACCTCACTCTGCTTGAGGCGCTCGACAAGGACGTGATCGAGCAAACGCCCGAAGCGTTCTATTACCTGTCGCGGGCGACTTTCGTGAAAGACGAGGGACTGATCGACCGCTTCGACCAGGTGTTCAACAAGGTCTTCAAAGGCATCCTCAGCGATTACGGCCAGAACCCGGTCGACATCCCGGAAGACTGGCTGAAGGCTGTGGCTGAGAAATTCCTTTCCGAAGAGGAGATGGAGAAGATCAAGTCCCTGGGTGACTGGGATGAGATCATGGAGACGCTCAAGAAGCGGCTCGAAGAGCAGGAAAAGCGCCACCAGGGCGGCAACAAGTGGATCGGCACGGGCGGCACATCGCCCTTCGGTAACTCCGGTTACAATCCGGAAGGCGTGCGGATCGGCGGGGAATCCAAGCACAAGCGTGCGATCAAGGTGTGGGAAAAGCGCGAATTCAAGAACCTCGACAACACCAAGGAACTGGGAACCCGCAACATCAAGATGGCGCTGCGCCGCCTGCGTCGCTTCGCGCGCGAAGGTGCAGCGGACGAGCTGGACCTTGATGCAACCATCGAGGGCACCGCCAAGCAAGGCTGGCTCGACATCCACATGCGGCCGGAGCGGCACAATGCGGTGAAACTGCTGCTGTTCCTCGATGTCGGCGGGTCGATGGATCCCTTCATCAAGCTGTGCGAAGAGCTGTTCAGCGCGGCCAATGCCGAATTCAAGAACCTTGAGTTCTTCTATTTCCACAACTGCCTTTACGAAGGCGTGTGGAAAGACAACAAGCGTCGATGGCAGGAACGCACCAAGACCTGGGACGTGCTCCACAAATACGGGCATGACTACAAGGTAATCTTCGTTGGCGATGCGGCGATGAGCCCATACGAAATCACCCATCCTGGCGGCAGTGTGGAGCATATGAACGAGGAAGCCGGTGCGATCTGGATGCAGCGTGTGGTCAACACTTATCCGGCGACCGTCTGGCTCAACCCGGTGCCCGAGAAGCAATGGGGCTATTCACAGAGCACCAAGATGCTCAAGCAGCTGGTGAATGACCGGATGTATCCGCTGACGCTTGACGGTCTGGACGACGCCATGCGCGAACTGAGCCGGAAGCAGGGGCATTGATCTCCGCACGATGAAGCGCATCGCAATCCGTTCTTTGCAGGCCTTCGGCGTGCTGGTCTGCGGTGCGAGTGTCATATTCGCCGCCTTGGTCCTTTGGCCGCAAGCCGCCGCGCCGCTTCCGGCCAAGCACGATATCGTGCTGATCGACGGCGCAAGCATTGTCGACGTCGAAAGCGGCACCGCGGGCTCACCCACGCGCATATTGGTGCGAGAGGGCGAGATCATCGCAATCGATCCGAATTTGACCGCGCCAGCCAATGCACACAGGATTGATGCCTCTGGACAATGGGTGATGCCAGGTCTTTGGGACATGCATAGCCACAGCTGGCAAGTTTCGCCGCAATTGCATTTGCCGCTTCAGCTCGCGCATGGCGTAACCAGTGTCCGTGACATGATGGGATGTCCTGAGGACGAAGATCCGCTGGTCGCTTGCCATGAAGACAAGCGCCGTTGGTCCGATCTTGCCGAGAATGGAACCATGGCCAGTCCGCGCTTTGTTGCCGATGCTAGCTTTTTTTACGAGGATGCCTCGCTTGGCCCTGGTGCAGTGCGCGAGCGCGTTCGGAGCGATAAGTCGCGCGGCATAACCCTGCTTAAGGTCTACAACCGGCTATCGGCATCCGCCTATGACGCGCTGGTTGAGTCCGGAGCAGAGCATGATTTGGCGATCGTTGGACATTTGCCAAAGTCTGTTGCGCTCGACCATGCCGTTTCCAGCAAACAGCGCAGTTTCGAGCATGGGCGGATATTCATCGAAGGCTGCTTCGCAGATGCGGCCCTATGGCGCGCCGGGGCGTTCGACGACCTAGCTAGGCCCGTCGTGCTGCATCGCATGCTGGAGCGCCGCGATGCCGCCTATTGCGAAACGCAAATGGCACGAATGGCGCAGCAGGAGCTGGCATTCGTTCCGACACTGGTCACGCGTGAGGAGGATGCGCGTGCTGACGAACCGGCATTCATGCAGGATCCGCGCCTGGAGTTTGCTGACCCCCTATCGCGCTGGGCCTATGGAGACGATGCCGGAAGCACCCTTGAAACATATGCCAGCGCACAGGATCGCACATTGCTGGATCGCGCCTTGCAGCAAGCCAAGGCCGACACGCTGGCGGCCTATCGCGCGGGCGTCCCGGTTTTCGCAGGGAGCGACACAATCATTGCCGGTCCTCGCCTGCATGACGAATTAGCTCTTCTGGCCGATGCCGGTCTGAGCAACGCCGAGGTCCTTCGCGCTGCTACGCTTGATCCGGCGCGCTTTATGGGCCGCGAGGAAAGTTTGGGCTCAATCGAAGTGGGCAAGCGGGCCGATCTGATACTGCTATCAGCCCACCCGCTGGCCGATATCCGCAATGCCCAAAAAATCGCCGGCGTAATGTTGAACGGGCATTACTTTGGCGCGACCAAGCTGACAGAATTGAAGCAGTTCGTCATCCGGCAAGCCAACCATCCGGCCAACTGGGCGCGCATGGTGTGGGGTTTCCTGACCAGTCCGGTCGGCTCAAGTCTGTAACTTTCAGGTCCTACCAGGGCAATTCTTCACCAAGCAGATTGAAGAAGCAGCCACTGTGGTCCGGCCCCATGCCTGCGATCACTTCGCGCTGCCTCCGGACGCTTTCCGCAACATCCCAGATCGCGTTCTCTCCGCCCATATCGGTCTTGGTCCAGCCAGGTGACAGGGCGACAACGCTAATGCCCTCTTTGCCAAGGTCGATCGCCAGCCCACGCGTGAGCATGTTGAGCGCTGTCTTGCTGGTGCGGTAGCCGTGTGTGCCGCCCATGGTGTTGCCGGCGATCGAAGCCAGATCGGAACTCATCATGACTACGAGCTTGCGATGCCCCAGCGCCAGGTTCGGCTGAAGCGCGGCGACCATGCGCATGGGGGCGTAGAGGTTCACCTCCATCGCCTGGCGCCATTGATCGAAATCGATCGAGCCGAATTGCTGCGAGGCATCGTCTGCCTGCCAGCTGCGCTGCCCCATATAGCCCGCGTTGTTGATCAGGATATCGATCGGAACGCCTGCTAGCGCGGCTTGCAATTGGTCCACCGAATGATCGGAGGTCACGTCAAGCGAGCTTACCGTTAGCCGGTCGCCAAAAGTCCCGGAAAGCGCCTTCAGCTCTGTCGCGCGTTCGGGCTGGCGGCAGCAGGCGATGACCTGGTCCCCCGCTGCCAATGCCTGTCGCGCGTGCTCCAGCCCGATACCCCGATTGGCGCCCGTGATCAGCGTGGTTTGCATAAGCCTTCCCTACGATGCCGATCGATCAAGCGATAGTGTCCGCACGTGCATTAGCGAGAAAATGTACTGCTACATCTCCGGGTTGGACCGGGGCTCAGCCGGCTTGTAAAATGCATACTGCAGAGATTTATCAACTGGATCGGGATTGAAGGAATGCTTCGGAATGCATTGAGCGGTTTTGCGATCGGGCTCACGCTTGTCGCTTTGCCCGCATCGGCGCAGGAGACGAAGGAGGCCAAGGCCGACAAGGCGACCAGTGCAGTCGCGGAGTCCTGGCTGGGCCAATCGGCGGCGCACCTGCTGGTGCAATGGCCGGTCGATACCGGCTTTACCCAGGCTGAGAACGAAGCCACGGGCGAAACCTTTTACACCTATCACTTCGGTCGAAACGCCTATTCCTATGACAATCCGATCACGTCCCAGCAGATGGTGGGCATTCATCGGCAAGGCAATGTCGATACGCCAATCTACCAGAATACGGTGGTCGGTTACGAAAAGATCGACGTCCCCTACCAGCACCACTGCACGATCACCTTCGCCGCGAACGAGGACGGAATCATCCATCGTTACGCTTACAACGGCGTCGCTTGCCGCCCGCATGTAAAGAGTTGGGGCCGCCCCAAGGCCCGTAAATCGAAGTAACCCCCTCTCCGGAGCCCGATATAATGTTCAAATTCAAGCCCCTGCTCGTCGCGCTTGCAGCAGCGCATTTGCTTGCTGCCGCCCCAGCCGTCGCCAAAGAACGCACCGGTGTAGTGACCGCTATGGAACCGATCGAGAACCGCGGCGCGGACGAGACTGAAGGCACCAAGAAGAAGCGCAGCATGGGCCTTGCCGCGGGTAACATCGCCGGGATCGTGGGCGGGGTGAAGGTCGGTGGCAAAGTTGGCATGGCAGCCATGGCTGCCGGCGGGCGTATCGGGCGCGAGGTCGCACTGGTTGGCGATGATCCGGAATCGACCCAGTACATGGTCACCGTGAAGCTTGACGACGGAAAAACGCTCAACTTGGCGCGCTACCGGGTCAATCTCGAAGGTGTAGAGGTCGGCACCCGCGTGCTCGTACGCGGTAAAGGCAGCGAAGCGAGCATCGAGCCGCTTGGCGAAGAAGGCAAGACGGCGCCGACGGAATAAGCCGTCGGCTGCTGCGCAGCCCTAGTAGAGCAGCAAGTCCCGAACCTCGGCGATCCAGGCCGCTTCGTCGGCTGACGTGAGCGCGTCGAGGTCGTCAGGCCGGGTAGCCGGATCATCGACCCACTCGCGCAGTGCAGGGCCGCCGTTGATCACATCGATCGCGAGCCGCTCCAGCTCGTACTCATAGGGAAAATCCCGCCACAGATCGTAATCCGGATAGAGCCGCCGGATCGCCTTGAACGCCAGCGCCTGCAGCCGCCAGGGGCGGAATGCCTCATGCGTATAGAACGCGCCTTCTGCGTGGATCATCAGTGCGTTGCATAGCTTTCCTGCATGCTTGTGAAAGGTCGGTTCGAACCAGCATTCGCGGATGGCGCAGCCTGCCAGCCAATCGGGCGCTAACCGATGCATTTCAGCAAGTACCGCTTTCGCATCCACATCGGGCGCGCCGAACAGCACCTCGAGCGGGCGAGTAGTGCCCCGGCCCTCGCTGAGCGTCGTGCCTTCGAGCATGACGGTGCCGGCATAGGCCCGCGCCATATTCACATTGGCCGCATTGGGCGACGGATTGATCCAGATCCGCGACGTGGGCCAGCCGCTCCCTTCCCCATCCGGTTCCCACCCCTGCATCTCGATCACACGATAGTCGACGTCGATCCCGAAGTGGCGAATGAACCAGTGGCCCATTTCGCCCATGGTCAGGCCGTGGCGCATCGGCATCGGCGCAGCTCCCACGAAACTCTCCTGCCCGGGCACCAGCAAGGTTCCCTCAACCGGTCGCCCCGCGGGGTTGGGCCGATCGAGCACCCACACGCTTTTTCCCGATTTCGCCGCCTCTTCCAGCAGGTAGAGCAGCGTGGTGACAAAGGTGTAGATGCGGCAGCCGAGGTCTTGCAGGTCGAACAGGAACACATCCGCGCTGGACATCATCTGCCCAGTCGGGCGGCGTACCTCGCCATAAAGCGAGAAGATCGGGATGCCATAATGCGGATCGGTTTCGTCCGCGGTCTCGACCATATTGTCCTGCTTGTCGCCCTTGAGCCCGTGCTGCGGGCCGAATGCGCTGGTAACATTCACACCCGCCGCGATCAGCGCATCAAGGCTATGCGTAAGGTTGGCGGTGACAGAGGCAGGATGCGCGACCAGCGCCACACGCCTTCCGTCAAGCGCGCGCAGCAGTAGAGGGTCGCCAAGAAGGCGGTCGATCCCGAATTGCACGCTCATGCGCCCCGCTCCACCCGCAACTTGCGGCAAACCTCGCTATGAAACTCCGGCTTCCCGTGGGGGAATGCGAGCGCCCAGAACTGAATGTTGCCCTCAAGATCCTCGACAATGCCGTTGAGCGCCACCTGCGCCGGATCGCGCAGCACAGCCATGATGTCGGCCCGCAGGACCAGCTCGTCTGCTGAGTGCACCGAGGCTACGGCAATGGCTTCGACCGGTGCATCGCGCGAGTTAAGGCGGAAGTGGTCGAAATCGTAACACGCCCATTTCGACGAGGGTGAGAGGTTGAATTCCCGGTACCAGGTCCCGCCATCAGGCTGCCAGAAGATCTCGAAACAGGTCGTCTGCCACAGGAAATCGCGCCGCTCCGGAATGGCAGTATCCGGCACCTTTATGGCTGAAATATCGCCATGCAGGCGGAACTCGGCCTGGCATCCATTGGGCGTGGCGCGCAGGCTGGCGGTGACCGAAGTGATCGGGCCGGGTCGGCAATCGGGATGGAGAATAAGCGAATGCATCGCAGCCAGCCCTATGGCTGTGCGGTCCGCGCTGCAAGAGGCTTACGCTCGCGCAAAAGCGCTGCTAGTGGCGAGCGCGAAATGAGCACTTACGAATCCGATCTCCTGCGCCTGCTCGAAGAGCGCGGCTATATTCACCAGGTCACCGATGCTGCGGGGCTGGACAAGCTCGCGATGAGCCAGGTTGTCCCCGGATACATCGGTTTTGACGCCACCGCGCCTTCGCTGCATGTCGGCAGCCTCGTGCAAATCATGATGCTGCGCCGCCTGCAGCAGGCCGGGCACAAGCCGATCGTCGTTATGGGCGGCGGCACCACCAAGGTAGGGGATCCGTCGGGCAAGGACGAAAGCCGCAAGCTCCTGACCCAGGAAACCATCCAGGCGAATATTGCTTCGATCCGTACCGTGTTCGAGCGCCTTCTCGCGTTCGGGGACGGGCCGACCGACGCGATCATGGTCGACAATGACGAATGGCTTAGCACGCTCGGTTACATCGATTTGCTGCGCGACGTGGGCCCGCACTTCTCGATCAACCGCATGCTGACCTTCGATTCGGTGAAGCTGCGGCTTGAGCGTGAACAGCCGCTTACCTTCCTCGAATTCAATTACATGATCCTGCAGGCATACGATTTTCTTGAGCTGGCACGCAGATATGACTGCCGGTTGCAGATGGGCGGCAGCGATCAATGGGGCAATATCGTCAACGGCATGGAGCTTTCGCGCCGTATGGAAGGGCGCGAGCTGTTCGGGCTCACCACGCCGCTGTTGACGACCGCCGATGGCGCCAAGATGGGCAAGACGGCTGCAGGTGCTGTATGGCTCAACGAGGCCCAGCTGCCGAGCTATGACTTCTGGCAATACTGGCGCAACACCGATGACCGCGATGTGGGAAAGTTCCTGCGCCTGTTCACCGATCTTCCGCTGGACGAGATTTCCCGGCTCGAAGCGCTTGAAGGCGCTGAAATCAACCAGGCCAAGATCGTGCTCGCCAACGAAGTCACGAAGCTGGTCCGCGGCGAGGAAGCTGCCGTTGCAGCCGAGGCGACTGCACAAGCAACCTTCGCCGGTGGTGGTGCAGGCGAAGACCTGCCCTCGCTCTCGGTCGGCGCCGAAGGCATGCGCATCGGAGCTGTCCTGACCGAACTGGGCTTCACCGCATCCAATGGCGAAGCCAAGCGGAAGATCGCCGAGGGTGCGGTCAAGCTCGATGACGAGGTGATCGACGATGCAGGATTCCTCATCGAAGCCGGCGAAGGCGAACAGCGCAAGCTGAGCCTGGGCAAAAAGAAGCACGCGATCGTTACGCGTTAACCGCTCCAAGCTCCTGAAATTCCGATCAAGGTGCGGCAAGTTTACCTGTAATCGGCTGAATTGCGCCATTTTTGGCCAGTTCATCTTTACCAAATATCAGCCTTTCGCCGTCATTACCGGTCACAAGAGCGTTTTGTGGAGGTTTATGACCGTGAGTGCTGGAGCAAATCTGAGCGTCACCGATCTGCGCCGTGCGGCGCGCCATCCGGTTGATTTTCCGGTCATCGCCGAGCACCGCCGCCTGGGCGACCTCAAGCTCCATGTCGCGAATCTTTCAGCACACGGCTTCATGGTCGACAATGGCGAGGGCCTGCAGCGCGGCGATCGCGTGATCATCCGCCTGCCCGTGGTTGGCCGGATCGAAGCCTATGTGATCTGGTGCCGCGAAGAACGCGCCGGCTTCCAGTTCGAGCGAATCATCCGCCTGGATGACTTCATGGCGATCATCGACGAGCTGCAGCCCAATCCGCGCCTGCGTCGCCTTCGCTGAGCAACCCCAACTTCGAACAACTATAGTTTTTGACGCCTTGGCAGCGGCACTGCGCCCTGCCATTGCGTGTCTGTGAGCAACACAGCACAATCCGCGTCGGGACCGAGCGACACGATCCACCCCTTCCGCATCGCGAATTTCCGTGCCTATTGGGCCAGTCGGCTCAGCATGACGCTGGCACAATATGCCATGCTGCTGATCATTGGCTGGCAAACTTACAATCTCGCCCGTGATGACGGGATGAGCGTGGCTGGCGCATCGGGGCAACTGGCGCTGATCGGCCTACTGCAGTTTGTTCCGCTGTTCGTATTAACGCCCTTCGTCGGGCTGGCAGCGGACATTTTCGATCGACGCGGTCTGGGGCGGCTGACAGTGCTGCTTCAGTTGGCTTGCGCGGCGACCCTTGCCTGGGTGACCTGGCAAGGCGTGGTCAGTATCCCGATCCTGTTTACGGTGGCGGTATTGCTGGGCATCGCCCGCGCATTTGCTGGACCCGCCCTTTCCGCCCTCGCCCCCAACCTTGTGCCCAAGGCGATCCTGCCCAATGCCATCGCCCTGTCCAGCATATCTTGGCAGGTAGGGATGATCGTTGGGCCGTTTATCGGCGGCTACACCTATTCGCTTCTGCCGTTCCTGCCTTACCTGGTGGCGACCACGCTGTTCGGGGTGTCCGCGATCGCGCTCAGCCTGATTGGCAAGGTACCGCAGCCGCCGCTTCGCAAGGACCAGCGCCCGATCGGCCAGATGCTCGACGGTATTCGCTATGTCCGCCAGAACCGGATGGTGCTCGGCGCGATCACGCTGGACCTGTTCGCCGTGTTCCTGGCGGGCGCAACAGCGCTGTTCCCGGTCTATGCGCGCGACATCCTGCAAGTAGGGGAAACCGGGCTTGCCCAGCTGGCAATGGCGCCGGCGGCGGGTGCAGCTCTCACCGCGCTGTGGTTCAGCTTCCGCCCGCTCAAGAACAATGTCGGCCCCAAGATGCTGTGGGCGGTGTTCATATTCGGCCTCGCCACCGTCGTATTTGGCCTGTCCACATCGATGCCGCTGAGCCTGGCTATGCTGTTCATCGTCGGCGCGGCTGACATGTTCAGCGTCTATATCCGCCAGTCGCTGATCCAGCTGCACACGCCCGATGACAAACGCGGGCGCGTGTCCTCGGTCAGCCTGTTGACGATCAGCGCATCGAACGAATTCGGCGACTTCTTTTCGGGCAGCCTTGCCTTCCTGATCGGGCCGGTTGCCGCCGTAGTCACCGGCGGTGCGGGCGCGATCGTTACAGTTGCGCTGTGGAGCAAGCTTTTCCCTGTGCTAAGGACTACGAAGACTTTCGACCCACCGGATGAGGTCGCGCTACAGCATCACCGGCACAATTCTCAGGAGGCCTGACATGAAAGCCGCAAACATCCTCGCCACCATCGGTGGCACGCCCCATATCCGCCTTGCGCGCATGTTTCCCGATCATGAAGTGTGGGTGAAATCAGAACGGGCCAATCCCGGCGGTTCGATCAAGGATCGGATCGGCCTGGCCATGATCGAGGATGCCGAGGCATCCGGCGCGCTCAAGCCGGGAGGCACCATTATCGAACCGACCAGTGGCAACACCGGAATCGGCCTGGCGATGGTGGCCGCGGTCAAGGGCTACAAGCTGATCCTGGTCATGCCCGAATCGATGTCGCTGGAGCGGCGCCGCCTGATGCTCGCCTATGGCGCCAGCTTCGACCTTACGCCCAAGGAAAAAGGTATGAAAGGCGCGATCGAGCGCGCCACGGAACTCGTGGAGCAGACCCCGCACTCATGGATGCCCAGCCAGTTTGACAATGATGCCAACTGGAAGGTCCATGTGCGTACGACGGCGAAGGAAATCCTGGCGGATTTTGCAGACGACCCGATCGACGTGCTGATCACCGGCGTCGGCACCGGCGGGCACCTGACCGGCTGTGCCGAAGAGCTCAAGCGCCACTGGTCAGGCATGAAAGCCTATGCGGTCGAGCCCTCGCTCTCGCCGGTCATCAGCGGCGGCCAGCCCGGCCCGCATCCGATCCAGGGGATTGGTGCCGGCTTCATTCCCGGCAATCTGCACACCCAGTCGATCGACGGCGCGATCCAGGTCGACCCCGAAGATGCCAAGGAAATGGCCCGCCGTTGCGCCCGCGAGGAGGGCATGCTGGTCGGCATTTCAAGCGGTGCGACCTTGGCCGCCATCGCCAAGAAGCTGCCTGATCTTGCCCCTGAGAGCCGTGTGCTCGGCTTCAATTACGATACCGGCGAGCGTTACCTTTCGGTGCCGGACTTCCTGCCAGTCGAATGAGTTTCGAACGGATCGAATATCGCGACGGGGACACGCCGCTGACCGGGTTGCTGGTGCGCCCGGCGGGGATTCCTCGCGCGGCGGTTGCGGTGTTCCCTACCTTCATGAACACAACGCCAGGCGTTGAAGCAAAGGCACGTGCGCTCGCGGCCGCAGGTTACACCGCGCTGATTGCCGATTTCTATGGGCCCGAAACGCCCCATGATTTCGATTCCGCCAACGCAGCGATGATGCGCCTCCGCGCCGATCCGGTCGCCATGCGCCAACGCCTTGCTGCCACGCTCGACATCCTGCGCGATCTGGAACCCGGACTGCCAATGGCCGCGATCGGTTTCTGCCTCGGCGGCATGGCAGTGCTGGAACTGGCACGCGAGGGCCAGGACCTGGCCCTGGTCGCCAGCTTCCACGGCCTGTTGCAGACACCCTTGCCCGCCAGGCAGCCCATCAAGCCGCGGATCCTGGTCTGCCATGGCGATGTCGATTTCCTTGTCCCTCGCAGCCATGTGATGGGCTTCTGGGAAGAAATGGACGCCGTGGGGGCGGATTGGCACTTTCACAGCTATGCCAGCGTGGATCACGGCTTCACCAACCCGCTGACACCTGCTGGCGCGCCCAATCCGGCATACAACGCCAGCGCCGACCGGCAGAGCTGGGCCGCACTGCTGGAACTGCTCGACGAAGTGCTGGGCTGATCAGCGAACGGTTACAAATACGAAGCCAGTCGATTCTTCGCCATTTTGCGCGCGGCTTACATAGGTGAACGACGATGGCCCAACGTAGTTATTTGCGCGTGCCAGCAGCACGGTACCATCAGCTGAAACCGAGACCGAAATTTGCGCGGAATTGAAATTTCCAACCGATACCACCCGTGCAGTCTCTTGCCCCTGATAGAGCCGCCAATCGTTGCAAGCTGGTGAGCGCGTTAGGGGGTTGCTGCAACCGCTCATTGAAAGTGTGTACGGCGTAGTCATATTCGCGCTAAGTTCGCGATAATCTGGCACGGCGATGAAACCGCCCACGTTCGGGGCAGCGAAAATCGTAAAACGGCCTGCCTCATTGCGGATATCGGTGTCAGTGATAGCCGAGATCCGCGCTGCCTCCGGGTTGGGCCACTGACTTCCCAGGATTTTGAGTTCAGGAAGGATATAAAAACGAAAAGCATAGGCCCAGCCACGAGCGCTATCTGCATTGTTGATCCGGTATGGCATGGTAGCGAAATATCGCGCAAGCAGCGTGCTCATCGCAGTCAGTTGTTCAGGTGGCTTCCCCTGAGCCTCACGGCTTTTTTCGAGCACCGCGCGGACTACCGAAGCATCTCTCAGGTTCGCGCTTCCACCCGCGGCGATCACCTGAGCGAGATAACGCGACGACTCTTCCAACGGAACACTGTAGTCGACCGGATCGCCATTGGTGTCCTTGGCGATTGCCGCTAATGCCAGCAGTTCGAGATTGACCGTGATAAGGCGTGCCGCGTCGTTCCTGATTTCGCTATTGCTGTTTGAAAGGTTAGCTACCGGATCAAACGTTAGTAGCCCCGTTTCGGGACGCAAGATCTCGACTCCACGATCCAAACCCAGCGCCGATCTCGCCGCCTGTTCACTGACTCCAGAATCAATGAGTGTAGTAAGTGGTGACACAATGGTTGCCCCCGCGGGCGCGCTCAAGCCGGTATAAACCAGCCCTGTTATGGCATCGACCCCAAGCGAGGCGCGCAACCTTGTCGAAGCGGTGGAAGGCAATGTGCCGCTGATAGCCGTTGTTAAACCCACACCAAAGGAGCCTTGCAACGTCGTGCGGGTTGATGCGTCACCCGGCCCGAATTGCCCGTCACCACTCGTATCCAGATCAATGACGGAAATCAGCCCCCCTGCCCCGGCGGCGCTGAACGCAACCGCGGGTGTCGGGGTTGGCGTGGGAGTGGGAGTGGGAGCAGGCGCCCCGCCGCCACCCGGCGGGCTGCCTGAGCCGCCGCCTCCGCCGCATGCGGCAAGCAGCGCCAAAGGCGCGACAAACGCAACGCCGCGCATCAAGCGACCAAACATCCTCTTTTTCTCCGGGAAAGTGCTGTGACCGGTGAGTAGTATCGTATTATGCAACATTGCGGTCGGTACCGCGGACCGTGACTATTATCGCGCCCAAGCGTCGTACTAGTACATCGCGAAGCGCGAACGCTTGGCTGGCCTTGGCTTGGCCTCACCCCTCCACAACGAGCAAACCGGGCGCCTTTCGATCGGCGCCCGGTCGTCGCTTTGAAGATCGACCTTAATTCGGCCGCTCTTCCAACGGGATCACGCAGCGGTCGCGAATGCCTCCGCGCCGAGCGCCATCATGCTGTCCGCACCTGCCTCGAGCTTGCGGCGCAGCGCGCCTGCATCGGGCAGGAAGCGATCCATGTAATAGCGGGCGGTGGTGATTTTGGCTTCGTAGAAAGCCTTGTCTTCCGTGCCGGCAGCCAGAGCAGCCTGCGCGACCTTGGCCATGCGCAGCCACATCCAGCCGAGCGACACGATGCCCATGATATGCATATAGTGATGCGCGCCCGCGCCAAGATTGTTGGGGTTGGTCATCGCATTTTGCATGAACCACATTGTTGCCGCCTGCTGCTGGCCGAGCGCCTTTTCGAGCGCTTCAGCAAGCGGGCCAAGCTGCGCGTCACCCTTGGCGGCGGCGATATCGTCACCGACGGCCTTGAAATAGGCCTGGATCGCCGCGCCGCCGCCCTGCGCCAGCTTGCGGCCGCACAGGTCCATCGCCTGCACGCCGTTGGTCCCTTCATAGATCATGGCGATGCGGGCATCGCGCACGAACTGGCTCATGCCCCATTCCTCGATATAGCCGTGGCCGCCGAAGACCTGCTGCATGTTGGTGACAACTTCATAGCCCTTGTCGGTGCCATAGCCCTTGATGACCGGGGTCAGCAGGCCGATCATCGCGTCAGCTTGCTCACGCTCCTCCTCGGTCGGCGCCTTGTGGCTGAGATCAACCATCAGCGCGCCCCACAGGCACAGGGCACGCATGCCTTCGGTAAAGGCCTTGGCGTCCATTAGCATGCGGCGCACGTCGGGATGGACGAAGATCGGATCAGCCTTAGCCTGAGGATCGGCCGGACCGGTCAGTGCCCTGCCCTGGCGGCGATCAAGCGCATAGGCGACCGCGTTCTGGTAGGCGGCCTCAGCCTGCGACAGGCCCTGGATACCAACGCCCAGGCGGGCAGCGTTCATCATGATGAACATGGCGGCAAGGCCCTTGTTTTCCTCGCCCACGAGCCAGCCCTTGGCGCCATCATAGTTGAGGACGCAGGTGGAGTTCGCGTGGATACCCATCTTGTGTTCGATCGAGCCGCACATCACACCGTTGCGCTCGCCCACCGAACCGTCTTCATTGACGAGGAACTTGGGCACCACGAACAGCGAAATGCCCTTGGTGCTGTCAGGCGCGCCCGGCGTCTTGGCCAGCACGAGGTGGATGATATTGTCCGACATGTCATGTTCGCCGGCCGAAATGAAAATCTTGGTGCCGGTGATGGCATAGCTGCCATCGGCCTGCGGCTCGGCCTTCGTGCGGATCATGCCCAGATCGGTGCCGCAATGCGGCTCGGTCAGGTTCATGGTGCCGGTCCACTCGCCGGAGATCATCTTGGGGAGATACATCGCCTTCTGTTCCGGCGAGCCCTTGGCGATCAGCGCGGACACCGCACCATTGGTGAGGCCCGGATACATGCCGAACGCCTGGTTCGCGCCGGAGATGAATTCTTCCATCACCATGCCGAGGACATGCGGCATGCCCTGCCCGCCGAATTCCTCGGGCGCTGAAAGCGTGCCCCAGCCCGCTGCGCGGAACTGGTCGAATGCTTCCTTGAACCCCTTGGGTGTGGTGACCGAACCATCCGGATGGCGAGTGCAGCCTTCCTGGTCGCCGGACAGGTTGATCGGCGCGAGAACCTCGGAACAGAATTTCCCGCCTTCGTTGATCACTGCATCGGTGATGTCGGGCGTTGCCATCTCGAAGCCGGGCAAATTGCCGTAGCTGCCGAGGTCGATGACTTCGTTGACGATGAAGCGGGTGTCGCGGGTGGGTGCGGTGTAGACGGGCATCTGCGTGTCCTTGGTTCTTGGTCGTTTAAGTTCGGGCCGGGCCGATTAGCCCAGATCCAGCGTTTCGATCTGTTTGATGAATTCGCTGAGTTCCTTGATTGACGAGATCGATGTCGGCACGTTGCTGACGCAGCTTTGCGACATGCGCCTTGCACTTCTCGACAGTGACGCGGCGCTGCTCGACCCGGCCATCGCCAAGGTCGTACAGGTCGATCATCTCGCGAATTTCGTTGAGGCTGAAGCCGACGTTCTTGGCCCGCATTATCCAGGCGAGCCGCGCACGATCCCGCTTGGAATAGACGCGGGTTAGCCCGACCCTAGCGGGAGAGATCAAACCCTCGTCTTCGTAGAAACGAAGCGCACGGGCGGTGCAATCAAACTCCGATGTCAGGTCAGAAATCGTATATTGCTCGCGCGCCAGCTTGTCGGGGCGATCGATATGCGCGCCGGCGTGCTTGGTATCGCCATTGGCAGGTGTCGGATGAGCATGTGCAGTAGCCATAAACCGCGCATAGCTTACCTTTACGTTAGCGTCAAGCATTGACCCTTACGAGAGCACCGTCTTCCAGGCGGCGATAGAAACACGAGACCGCCCCTGTGTGGCAGGCTGGACCGGCTGGCTCGGCCCGCACCAGCAAAGCGTCCTGGTCGCAATCGACCAGGATATCGATAACGCGCAGCACGTTCCCGGAGCTCTCGCCCTTCTTCCAGAGCGCTTGGCGCGACCGAGACCAGAAATGGGTAAAGCCGGTCTCAATCGTTGCCTCAAGCGCATCGCGATTCATGAAGGCGACCATCAAGACTTTGTGAGAATCGGCATCGCATACAACTGCCGTAAGCAAGCCGTTGGCATCAAACTTGGGTTGGAACTTGAGCGTGCGATCTGCAGGCTCGCCCATCTCGCTTGCGACTGACAATCGGAATTCCTTCGGTGAACGGGTATTTAGTTGCGACAGCTTGTTGCAGGATAACCACAGATAACAGCCAAAATCCACAGGCTGGCCGATTCAGGCTTTGATCTTTGCCATCAAAGTGAGACCAAGCGCCTGCGGGTTTTGACCTGCACACCGAAAGCCGGTGCTAACGCGCCAGGTTCAGGGGGCGATCGGAATGCAGCTCTCCACAAAAGGGTTGAGCGCTTTCGATCAAACGATGAGGGATAGGACCCGGATGGCCAAAAGGGGGGTGGCCATCTTAGCTTCTTGTGAAGCGGGTTCGCGAAAATTCGTCACGTGGCGCCCGGGGTCTAACCGACCCCGGGCGTTATGTTTTCCGGGCCAGCACCTGAGTCGAACGCTGCGGTATCACCGTGCAGTGCTTCGTCCATGACGCGTGCAAAACAGCTGATCCGAACCGACGATGCACCCGCCTTAAGCAACAGCGCAACGCACGTGCCGCTTGTTGCCCCACTGGTCAGGACATCATCGACCAAAATGATTTCGCGGCCTTTGATCAGGTGCTTGCGCGAAGGATTAAGCGCAATCGCACCGCTCAGCGTGCGTTGCCGGGCGCGGCGGGTCATGCCGCCAAGCATCGGGGTCGATTTCGTGCGCAACAGAGCGTCAACCATCAGTTCACCCTTGCCCTGGCGAGCCAGCTCACGTGCCAGCAGTGCCGACTGGTTGAACCCGCGCCGCCAAAGCCGCCAGCGATGAAGCGGCACCGGCACCAGCAGCGGCAGTCGTCCCTCTGCTTGCGGCAGTTTGGCCGCCATAAGTCGCGCCAATTGCGGGGCCAACGCAATCCGATGGCCGTGCTTGAAAGACAATAGCAGCTTGCGCGAGGCATCATTGTAGATCGTCGCCGCGGCGATCCCGGCATGGCGCGGGGGATCGGCGAGGCAAGGCGCGCATGTCGCTCCATCGCTACCCGGAGGCATCGGCCGGGAGCAGCTGGCGCAGGCTGGCTCGCCCGGGATTACCAGCTGCCCCCAGCAACCGGTACAAAGGCCGCCCTGCGCTGCGGTCGCTTCCCCGCACAGGGGGCAGCGTGGCGGAAAGACCAAGTCCACCAGCGGCGCAAACGCATGCGCAAGCGAAGCAGAAATCCTGTCTGCGCGACCCATCTTTACTTGCTGCACCTCTTGCGCGGCGCTGGCAAGCGGGGCACTGCGCCTGGCATGAACCGCGTTCCGCAAATCTTCTCCAGCCAAAGGCGCGATATGCGCACGGCGCGTGCAGCGACGTTATCCCGGCAAGAGGGCACTACCAGCTGGCTGCACGACGAATTGCAGCGAGATGTCCTCGAACGGCTAGACTTCATGCGGTTCGAACCAAACCGCTCGCTCATTATCGGCCAGCATGCGCGCCGATTCGCGGGTGACATAGCCGGCGAAGCCGTTGCCCTCACCTCACCCGACGAAGAGCAGCCGCTGCCCGGCGGGCCTTATGACCTGATCGTCAGCCATGCCCGGCTCGACACGGTCAACGACCTGCCCGGTGCGCTGATCCACCTCCGCCATGCCATCTCCCCCGGCGGGCTGATGATCGCGCAGATCATAGGTGCAGGCAGTTTGCCAAGCTTGCGGCAGGTCATGCATGCCGCCGACGGTGATCGGTCGGCCGCGCGCATCCACCCGCAGATCGATGACCGCGCCGCATCCGCATTGATGCAGCGCGCCGGATTCGCCAAACAGGTGGTCGACACGCATAAGCTCACGGTGCGCTATCGCTCGTTCGAGCGGCTTGTGGCCGACCTGCGCGAACAGGCACTGACATCGGTGCTGTTATCGCCCGCGCCCTATGTAGGAAAGGCCGGGCTGGCCCGCGCGCGCGCCGCGTTCGAGGAACTGCGCGACGCGGAAGGAAAGGTCGCCGAGACCTTCCAGATCCTGACCCTGACCGGCTGGCGATAGGCCTTACTTGAGGGCCGCCTGAGCCGCTGCCAACCGCGCGATCGGAACGCGATAGGGCGAGGCTGACACGTAATCGAGGCCGACCTTTTCGCAGAAGGCGATGCTCGCCGGGTCGCCGCCATGCTCGCCGCAAATGCCCAGCTTGATGTCGGGCCGGGTTGCCCTGCCCCGCTCCGCCGCCAGCTCGACCAGCTGACCGACACCTTCGATATCCAAGCTGACGAACGGATCGCGCGGGAAAATCCCCTTGTCGACATAGGGCGCAAGGAAGCGCGCCGAATCGTCGCGGCTCACGCCCAGCGTCGTCTGCGTCAGGTCGTTGGTGCCGAAGCTGAAGAAGGCGCCTTCCTCTGCGATCTCTCCCGCCATCAGCGCCGCTCGTGGCAGTTCGATCATCGTGCCCACGAGATAGTCTACCGGGCAGCCGGTTTCCTCGAACACCTGTTTCGCCACCCGGTCCACCAGCGCCTTGAGCAGTTCGAGCTCGCGCTTGGTCGCGACCAGCGGGATCATGATCTCCGGCACCGGAGTTTCGCCGGAACCTTTGGCCACTTCGCACGCCGCCTCGAAGATTGCGCGCGCCTGCATCTCGTAGATTTCGGGGAAAGTGATCCCCAGGCGGCAGCCGCGATGGCCCAGCATCGGGTTGAATTCGTGCAGTTCACCCGCGCGCCGCTTCAAATGATCGACGCCCAGGCCGGTGGCATCGGCAAGCTCAGCAAAATCGGCGTCTTCATGCGGCAGGAATTCATGCAGCGGCGGGTCGAGCAGGCGGATCGTGCATGGCAGGCCCGCCATCACCTCGAAGATCTCGCGGAAGTCCGCGCGCTGTTCGGGCAGCAGCTCGGCCAGCGCAGCGCGGCGCGTCGCCTCGTTTTCAGCAAGGATCATCTGGCGCACCGCGCGGATCCGGCGCGCGTCGAAGAACATATGCTCGGTACGGCACAGCCCGATGCCCTCGGCGCCGAACTGGCGCGCCATGCGGCAGTCGGCCGGGGTCTCGGCATTGGTGCGCACCTTCATCCGGCGGTGCTGGTCGGCCCATTCCATCAGCGTGCCGAAATCGCCCGCCAGCTCGGGCTCGACAGTGCGCACTTCGCCTGCCATCACCTGCCCGTTGCTGCCATCGATGGTGATGACATCGCCCTCTTTCAGCTCGCGATTGCCGATCCGCAGCGTCTTGGACGCACGGTCGATCGAGACCGCAGAGGCCCCAGAGACGCAGGGCCGCCCCATCCCGCGCGCCACCACGGCGGCGTGGCTGGTCATCCCGCCGCGCGCGGTCAGGATACCCTGTGCGGCGTGCATGCCGTGGATGTCCTCTGGGCTGGTTTCGACCCGCACCAGGATCACTTTCTCGCTGCGCGCGGCAAATTGTTCGGCGGTGTCGGCGTCGAGCACGATCTTGCCCGAAGCCGCGCCGGGCGAAGCCGGCAGGCCGCTGGTCAGGATGTCGCGGTGCGCCTTGGGGTCGAGCGTAGGATGGAGCAACTGGTCCAGCGCCATCGGATCGACCCGCAGGATCGCGGTCTTCTCGTCGATCAGCCCTTCGCCGACCATATCGACCGCCATCTTCAGCGCCGCCTTGGCGGTGCGCTTGCCGCTGCGCGTCTGCAGCATCCACAGCTTGCCGCGCTCGACGGTAAATTCGATGTCCTGCATGTCCTTGTAGTGCCGCTCGAGCAGGTCGAACACGCGGGCGAGCTCGGCATAGGCCTCGGGCATCGCCTCTTCCATCGAAAGCGGCTTGGCATTGGCGCGTTCGCGCGCCGCCTTGGTGAGGTATTGCGGCGTGCGGATGCCCGCCACCACGTCCTCACCCTGCGCGTTGATGAGGTATTCGCCGTAATAGGCGCGCTCGCCCGTCGCCGGATCGCGGGTGAACGCAACGCCTGTGGCACTGGTGTCACCCATATTGCCGAACACCATGGCCTGCACGTTGACAGCGGTGCCCCAGTCGGCCGGAATGTCGTTCAAGCGGCGATAGACCTTGGCGCGATCGCTTTCCCAGCTATCGAACACCGCGCGGATCGCACCCCACAGCTGTTCGGTCACATCCTGCGGGAACGGCGCGCCCAGCTCCTGCTCAACCAGCGCCTTGTACTCACTCACCAGCGCCTGCCAGTCTTCGGCCTCAAGCTCGGTGTCGGCGTAATAGCCCTTGTCTTCCTTGGCGATTTCCAGCGCTTCCTCGAACAGGCCATGATCGAGCCCCAGCACCACGTCGGAATACATCTGGATGAAGCGGCGATAGCTGTCCCACGCAAAGCGCTCATCGCCCGAGGTCGCGGCCAGGCCCTGGACGGTCGCATCGTTGAGGCCAAGGTTCAGCACCGTGTCCATCATGCCGGGCATGGAGACCCGTGCGCCAGACCGCACTGAAACCAGCAGCGGATCGGCGGCATCGCCGAATGACTTGCCTACGGTCGCTTCGATATGCACCAGTGCATCGGCCACCTGCGCGCGCAGTTCGGAAGTGAATTCAGCGCCTTCCTGAAGGTACTTCACGCATTCTTCGGTGGTGATTGTGAAGCCCGGCGGCACCGGCAGGCCGATGCTGGCCATTTCGGCCAGGTTCGCGCCCTTCCCGCCGGAAACGGTCTTGTCCTTCTGCCGCGGGTCGCTGTGATCCGCCGAACCGCCGAAAGTGTAGACCGTCTTGTTCATGCCCCTGCCCCCGCGATGGAACGGCGAAGGGGGTTTTTGAAAAACTCCGAAGTCGATCCAAGCCATTCATTATGTTGCGCTTTCCTGCACCATATGGATCAATTCGTGTCACTTTTCAGTTTACCCTTCGATCTTCGAGAAATCCGCCACGCGGTGCACCGCATCGCGGAAGCGAAGCAGCATGTCGAGCCTTGCGGCGCGTTTGTTTTCTTCTGGCGCATTTACCGTGACTTCATCGAAGAACCGGTCGATCGGCGCGCGCAGGGTGGCAAGCGCGGCCATCGCGCCTTCGAAGTCCTCAGCCTCGATTGCGGCGGCGGCTTTCGGTTCGGCTTTATCGAGTGCGTCCACCAGCGCCTTTTCGGCTGCTTCGGGCGTGTAGGAAAGCGGGGATAGCTGCTCCGCGTAGATGTCGCGCATCTGCGGATCATCGACGTTTTCGAGCGGGTCCTCGTCGCCGGTAGATCTGATCTCGCCGCGCGTGCCGTGCCAGTCTTCCTTCTTGAGGATATTGGCCGCGCGCTTGTAACCCGCGAGCAGGTTCGCGCCGTCTTCGGTGTCCATGAAGGATTGGAGGGCGTGAACGCGGGCGAGCAGACGGACGAGGTCATCCTCAACGTTGCCCGTTTCTTGGCCAAGCGCAAACACCGCATCGATCAGGTCATGGCGAACGCCTGCCTCTCGCTGCTGGACCTTGAGACGGTCAGCGAAGAATTCGAGGAGGTCGCCTTCGCCTGCGCTCATTCGCAGATTGTTCTCGGTGAGAAGGCGAAGAACACCAAGCGCAGCACGGCGAAGCGCGAAGGGGTCTTTGACCCTGTCGGTTTTTCATCAATTGAGAAGAAGCTGCGTAACGTATCCAGCTTGTCCGCCAGCGACACCGCCACCGTCACCGGCGCGGTCGGCACTTCGTCGCCCTGCCCGACAGGTTTGTAGTGATCGCGGATCGCGTCGGCGACTTCGTCAAGAAGGCCCTCGGCGCGGGCATAATAGCCGCCCATCAGGCCCTGCAATTCGGGGAATTCGCCGACCATCTCGGTGACGAGATCGGCCTTGCACAGGCGTGCGGCCTGTTCGGCAAGGTCGGCGAGCCTGGCCACCTCTTCGTCATTCCCGCGAACGCGGGAATCCATCTTACTATCTGTACTAACATCGCCATGGACTCCCGCTTTCGCGGGAGTGACGATGTTTTGTTCTACCAGCCACCGCGCCAGCTTGGCCACGCGAGCGACCTTGTCGGCGACGGTGCCCAGCTTCTCGTGGAAGGTGATCCGCTCCAGCTTCTTCGCATGCTCGGCAAGCGGCGTCTTCTGGTCGAGTTCCCAGAAGAACCGCGCATCGGACAGCCGCGCGGCGAGCACCTTGCGGTTGCCGTCGACCACCACCGCCGGGTCTTCCGGGTCGATATTGGCGGTGCAGACAAACGCATTGGCCAGCTTGCCTGCGCTGTCCTCGCAGACGAAATACTTCTGGTTCACCCGCGCGGTGAGCTGGATCACCTCCGGGGGAACGTCGAGATAGCTCTCGTCGAAACGGCCGAGCAACGGCACGGGCCACTCGGTAAGGCCGGCGTTTTCGATTACGAGGCCTTCGTCCTCGACAAGAGTCAGACCGGCAGCTTCGGCAGCGGCTTTCGCGCCTTTTCGGACAGCGTCCTGCCGTTCCTCGTGATCGACGACGACATGGCAGGCGCGCAGCTTTTCGGCATAGTCTGCCGCGCTACCGATCGTGATCTCGCCCGAATGATGAAAGCGATGCCCCATCGTGGCATAGCTGGAGCGGATACCGTCCACTTCGCATTCGACCAGTTCCTCGCCCAGCAGCGCAACGATCCCCTGCAAAGGGCGCACCCAGCGCAAGGACTCAGTGCTAAGCGAGGCCGCGCCCCAGCGCATCGACTTGGGCCAGGCGAAATCGCGGATAATCGCGGGAATCGCTTCAGCCAGTACGTTCTTCGTCGCCCTGCCCGGCTTCTCGATAACAGCGAACCAGGTGTTGCGCCCCTTCACATCGCGCAGCTCCAGCTGGTCGCGCGTGACGCCATTCTTGCGACAGAAGCCGTCGATCGCGGCATCGGGTGCGCCTTCGGGCGGACCTTTGGCTTCCTCGCTCACCGCTTCCGTCGCCTCGGGAAGCCCGCGTGCAATCAGCGCCAAGCGACGTGGGGTCGACCAGACGGTAATCTCGCCCACGGCGACGCCTGCCGCCTCCATCTCGCGGCGGAACAGCTTCTCCAGCTCGGCGCGCGCACCGGCCTGCATCCGCGCCGGGATCTCTTCGGAGAGCAGCTCGAGGAGGAAATCGCTCATAGCGACCACTCCGGATATTTGGCCTGCCATTCGGGGCTCATCTTCTCCGCATAGGCCTCGCAGGAGGACCGCGCCAGATCGCGCACCCGGCCCATGTAGCTGGCACGCTCCTGCACGCTGATCACGCCGCGCGCCTGCAGCAGGTTGAAGATATGGCTCGCTTCCACCGCCTGTTCATAGGCAGCGATCGGCACGCCGTTAGCCAGCGCATTGCGGCACTCGGCCTCGGCCTTGTTGAACAGGTCGAACAGCGCATCGGTGTCAGCGACTTCGAAGTTCCACTTCGACATCTGGCGCTCGTTCTCAAGGAACACTTCGCCATAGGTCACACCCTGCGTGTTGAACGCGAGATCATACACATTGTCGACGCCCTGGATATACATCGCCAGGCGCTCAAGCCCGTAAGTCAGCTCGCCCGCGACCGGCTTGCAGTCAAACCCGCCCATCTGCTGGAAATAGGTGAACTGAGTCACCTCCATTCCGTCGCACCAGACTTCCCAGCCCAGGCCCCAGGCGCCCAGCGTCGGGCTTTCCCAGTCATCCTCGACAAAGCGGATATCGTGCCGCAGCGGATCGATCCCGATCACCTTGAGGCTATCGAGATACCATTGCTGGATGTCCGGCGGGCTCGGCTTCAGGATCACCTGGTACTGGTAATAATGCTGCAACCGGTTCGGGTTTTCGCCATAGCGACCATCGGTCGGTCGGCGGCACGGCTGCACAAAGGCGGCGTTCCACGGCTCCGGTCCGAGCGCGCGCAGCGTGGTGGCGGTGTGGAAGGTACCCGCTCCCATGCGCATGTCATAGGGCTGCAGGATGACGCAGCCCTTCGCGCTCCAGAAGTCATGGAGGGCAAGGATCATGTCCTGAAACGACCGTTTGGGATCGCGTGCTGGCGGTTCGAAACTCATGGGCAGCGCCCATGGCGCAGCCCCTGCCCACCGTCAATGCCGCAGTACCGAGCTACCCCCAATGTCGTAAAGTCACGACAAAAAGTAAGGTAGTCTTGACATAGTCAGCGAGATCGCGACATATAGTCAGGCATACCTGACATAACGTCAGTATAACATGACGGAGAAAGTGATGACAAACGCACTCGCACATTTCAATGAGCGAATCTGCATGACGCGCTGGCAGGCATACTTGCTGCTGGGCAGTTCCGGTTTCGCAGTCGGAACTCTGTTGGCCCGGACGGTCGATGCCATCGGCTTGTGACTAGCCATGAACAACCGCCTCAAAGTCCTGCGCGCGGAACGCGACTGGAGCCAGGCCGAACTGGCTGGCCGGCTCGACGTCTCGCGACAGGCAGTCAACGCGATCGAGACCGGCAAGCACGACCCGTCACTGCCCCTCGCATTCAAGATCGCCCGCCTGTTCAATCTGCCGATCGAGGAGATTTTCGATGATGGCCACTTCTGAAAAAGATATCGGCCCGGGTGAGGCGCGGACCCGCCAGCGCCGCCGCAGAATGTTCGCCTATTATGGTGTCAGCGGTATTGTCGGTGCTTCGCTGGGGTTTGGACTCGCTATGGTCGAACAGGGCGAAGGCAACTTCATCCGCGGCGACCTTGCCTCGCTGTCGCTTGATCCTTTGGCTGCCGTAATAGTCGCGATCGGCTTTGCTATCGGCCTCTTCGCGATCCCGCTTTGGGGATATACCCAGATTGACGAGCATCAGCTCAAGCAGAACCTGATCGGCATGGCCGGTGGATGCATGGCGGTTATCGCCGGTTATCCTATCTGGGCCGTATTGGCGATGGGCGGTTTCCTCCCCTTACCCAGCGCGATCGGAGTCTTCCTGCTGGCTTTCGCAACAATGGCGCTGACGTTTGGCGTCCTCAAACTGCGGGGATGACCAGTTTTCACCAACCATTCACTTTGACCCACCACATAATTGTGACCAAGGAGCCTATCATGCGTAATTTCAAGAAACTCACTTCTGCCCTGCTCGCTTCGACGATCGTTCTTGCAGGCCCGGCCTGGGCCGCGCAGGAAACCGAGTTGGCCTCGGCAGCGGCCAGCACCGAAGCGGCCACTGCTGCGCCAACCGGACCGGCCTTGTGGAAAGTCGCGGACGAAGACACGACGATCTACCTGTTCGGCACGGTGCATGCCCTGCCAGAGAATGTCGACTGGTACTCCAGTGCAATCGAGAATGCCCTCTCCGCGTCCGACAGCGTCGTGACTGAAATCAAGATGACGCCTGAGATGGCCGGCGAAATGCAGCAGCTCGTCATGACCAAGGGCATCCTGCCCCAGGGCACGACTCTGCGCAGCCTGTTCACCCCCGAACAGACCGCGGCCTATGAAACGGCAATGGGCAAGCTCGGCATTCCGGCCGGAGCGTTCGACCAGTTCGAGCCCTGGTATGCAGGGATGATGATGACCATGCTGCCGCTGCTCCAGCAGGGTTATTCGCCCGATGCCGGGGTGGAAAAGGTGATCCTGACCAAGGCCGGCGATAAGGATCAGCAGGCGCTGGAAACGATCGAATTCCAGATCGGCATTTTCGACGGGTTGCCACAGGAATCGCAGGTGGATTTCCTGATCCAGGCCGCTGAAGGCATCGACGAGATCAAGCCGATGCTCGACAAGATGGTGGCAGAATGGGTTGAAGGCGATGCCGATGCCCTGGCTGCGCTCATGAATGAAGGCCTGACCGATCCCAAGGTTGCCGAAGCGCTGCTCTATGCCCGCAACCGCAATTGGGCGACCTGGATCGACCAGCGGCTCGATGCGCCGGGCACCGTGTTCGTAGCTGTTGGCGCAGGCCACCTGGCCGGCGAAAACAGCGTGCAGGACGCACTCGAAGCGATCGACATCGAGGCGGTGCGGGTCCAGTGATCCGCCAGCTGATCCTGCTTGCGATGGGGGTCCTGGCATTGTCCGCCTGCAATGCCGACCCCCCACAGCAGGATGGCGAGCGCGCATCGCCCATACTGATCGAACTTGCCGATAACCAGGGCCAGCCGAAAGGCTGGCTCTTTGGCACTATCCACTCCCTTCCGCGCGATGTGCAATGGCGCAGCGAGACGCTGGACGCCGCCATCGCCGACGCCGATTTGTTGATGGTGGAGATTGCCGCGCTTGATGACCAGCAAGCATTGCGAGACGTATTTTCCCGCCTTGCTTCCACTCCGGGCCAGCCCGACGTGGGGCTCAAGGTTCCTGCTGACTATCGCCCGAAGCTGTTCGACATGATCCAGCAAACAGGTTTCAGCCCGGGCGATTTCAGCGCAACCGAAACCTGGGCCGTCGCTCTGCTGCTGGCGCAGCTGGAGGATACGGGCGATGCAGCTCATGGCGCCGATCGCGCGCTGATCCGGGACTTTGCCGGACGCGAAATCAAGGAATTCGAAGGCGCCGCCAAACAGCTCGGCATCTTCGATCGCTTGCCGGAAAGCGAACAGCGCGACCTGCTGGTTGGGGTGATTGACGACATCGAACGGCTGAAGCTTGAGCCGGGAAAATTGCGCAAGGCCTGGCTGGAAGGCGATGAGACGGCCCTGATCGAAGCCACCAACAGCGGCATCCTGGCTGACCGTGAGCTGCGCCAGGCCTTGCTGGTCGATCGCAATAACGCATGGATGGACCAGCTTGTCCCCATGCTGGAACAGGGCAAGAAGCCTTTGGTCGCTGTGGGCGCAGCGCATATCGTCGGCCCCGATGGCCTGGCCGAACTGTTGCGCCAGCGCGGCTATACCGTCACCCGCATCCAGTAAGAACGCGCTTGCCATTTGGCCCCTTGCCACGTAAGGGGCCGCCCTTCGGCGTCATGGTCATCCCTGGAGGCGTGGCGGACCGAATGACAAACCAATGCAATTCGAAAGGTATGTGACATGAGCGACGCTCTGACCCTGCCGGCCGAGGCGCGCGAACGGGCTGGCAAGGGAGCCTCCCGTGCACTGCGTCGCGAAGGCCGCGTCCCCGCCGTTATCTATGGCGGCAAGGAAGAACCCACGATGATCCACGTCGAGGCGAAGGAACTGGTCCGCCAGCTGGGCACCGGCCACTTCATGAACTCGATCGTCGAGATCACCCTCGGTGGCAAGACCATCAAGACCCTTCCCAAGGATGTGTCGCTGCATCCGGTCACGGACCGCCCCGAGCACGTCGACTTCCTGCGCCTGGCCAAGGGTGCCAAGGTTGAAGTGAACGTGCCCGTCGTGTTCGCCAATGAAGAAAAGAGCCCCGGCCTCAAGAAGGGCGGCGTGCTGAACGTGGTTCGCCACGAGCTCGACCTGATCTGCGACGCAGACCAGATCCCCAGCGAAATCGTGATCGACGTAACCGGCAAGGACGTTGGCGATTCGATCCACATCAGCGAAGTGACCCTGCCTGCGGGCAGCGAAAGCGCGATCACCGATCGTGACTTCACCATCGCTACGCTGGTTGCTCCTTCTGCGCTGAAGAAGGCTGAAGGCGATACCAGCACCGCAGCTGCCGCAAGCGAAGTGCCTGCTTCCGAGCAGGATGCCGACGAAGGCGAAGGCGAAGAAGAAGCCGGCGAAGAATAATCTTCCCGTTTCCAATGCTATCACCAAGGCGCCGGTCCAGATATGGGCCGGCGTTTTGCATTTGGGGAAGTGCAAGCTAGAGGGCGCTGATGCAAATCTGGGTAGGCCTTGGAAATCCCGGTCCGGGATATGCGATGAACCGGCACAATGTCGGCTTCATGGCCTGCGACGTGATCGCCGAAATGTATGGCTTCGGCCCGGTCCAGAAGAAATTCCAGGGATGGATCCAGGAAGGCCGGATCGGCACCGTGAAGGTCCTGCTGCTCAAGCCCGCCACTTTCATGAACGAAAGCGGCCGCAGCGTGGGCGAGGCATTGCGCTTCTACAAACTCGGTACCGATGCGCTGACCGTGTTCCATGACGAACTCGACCTCGCGCCATTCAAGGTCAAGGTGAAGCAAGGCGGCGGCACCGCCGGGCATAATGGGCTGCGCAGTATCGATAAGCATCTCGGCCCCGATTTCCGCCGGGTGCGGATCGGAATCGGCCATCCCGGGCACAAGGACCGTGTGCATGGCTATGTGCTGGGCAATTACGCGAAGAGCGAGCAGGACGATCTCGTCCATATGCTGGGCGCCATAGCGGCCGAAGCCGAATGGCTCGCCAAGGGCGACGACGCCCGCTTCATGAACGATGTAGCAATACGCATGCAGGATTGACGCTCATTGTCATCGTATTACTGTTATAGATCAGTAACACGAGGAGGCGATGATGGGCTATTGGCAAGGGATAATCACCGGTGCGGCACTGGTCGGTATGGCAGTTGCCCTGACCGCTGCCACCCGTTCCAAACAAGTCACCACGTTGGACGTGGAGCGGATCAATATACGTGAGCCGGACGGCACGCTGCGCCTAGTCATATCGGGCAAGGACCGCTTTCCCGGCTCGTTCGTCAAGGGCGAAGAGATGGCCCGCCCCGATCGGCGGCATGCGGCCGGCCTGCTGTTCCTCAACGACGAAGGCACCGAAAACGGCGGCTTGATCTGGGCCGGCAACAGCAAGGACGGAACCATCAATGCCGGCGCAAGCCTGACCTTCGACCGTTACGAAAACGATCAGACCATTCAATTGCTGCAAACCGACAGTGGTGACCGCGATCTGGCTGCATTGATCATATCCGATCGCCCCAACGGATCGATGTTCGAAAGCAAGGACGGAAAGCTGGCAGTCAAACCGGGCGCCGCAGAGGGCCCCCCGCGCCTGTTTGTCGGAAAATCGAGAGACCGCGCTTCGGTTGTCATGCTGCAGGATGCCAATGGCATACCGCGGCTTATGCTGAGGGTCGATCCCGATGGCACCAGTTCCATCGACTTCATCGACGAAAAAGGCGAGGTCCTGCGCAGTATCGGCCCCCGCGATTAGACATCGCCGGCGACTTGTCTATTGGCTGCGTGCTCGCGCCTGACTACGCGCAGCGCCATGACCCAATCATCCCAGCGTTTCCTGATCGTCGGCCCTTGCGGGGCCGGTAAATCGACCTTTGGCTTTGCCTTGGCGGCAGTGACCGGCCTGCCGCTGTTTCACATGGACAAGCTCAACTGGAAGCCGGGCTGGGTTGATTCCACCGATGAAGAACTGCGCACCAGATTGCGCGAAGTGGTCAAGGGCGAACGTTGGATCATCGAAGGGACTTATGGCGGTACGTTGGACGAGCGCCTGCCCCGCGCGGACACGGTTGTATATCTCGACTATCCGATCCCGCTGTGTTTCTGGAGAGTGCTCAAACGTATCGTCACATGGCGCGGCCGCGCCCGTCCTGACATGACCGAAGGCTGCCCGGAGCGGCTCGACCTTGCCTTCCTCCTTTACGTTGCGCGCTGGAACTATGGCTCGCGGCAAAGGTTGGAAGGGCGGATAAGCGCCCATCGCGACAAGGTGGTCCGGCTGAAGAACTCGCGCGCAGCGCAGCACTGGCTGGACTCGCTTGCTCAGTGACAGGCGCTATGCTGAACCAGAGGAGAGTTGCCATGCCCGCCATTGACCGCCGCAGCCTGCTTGCAGGCGCCGCCGCTACCAGCGCCTTTGCCGCCACCGCTTCCTTCGCCCAGCCCGACCAGGTGCAGGCCGAACCGGACCTGTCGGGCAAGGCGATCCTGATCACCGGGTGCTCATCCGGCTTCGGGCGACTGATGGCCGAAGACTATGCCCGCAAAGGCGCGAAAGTGTTCGCCACGATGCGCAACCTGCCCCGTCCTGAAGCCGACGAACTGCGCCAGCTCGCGGAGAGCGAAAAGCTCGACCTGCATCTGATCGAAATCGACGTAACGTCGGATGAGCAGGTCGCTGCCGGTGTCGCCGAGGCAGAGCGGATCAACGGCGGGCCGCTCGACGTGCTGATCAACAATGCGGGCGTAGGCTACGCCGGGCCGATCGAACTGCAAGACATGATCGCGACGCAGCTGATTTTCGACACCAATGTCTATGGCCCCCACCGCATGGCGCGCGCTGCCTTGCCGGGCATGCGCAAGGCCAAGAGCGGCATGATCTTCAACATCTCCTCTCAGCTCGGGCGGGTCATCGTCCCTTCCTCCGGGCATTATTCGCCCACCAAATTTGCGCTGGAGGCGATGAGCGAGGCGATGGCATACGAACTCGCTCCGCACGGCGTGGAAGTCTGCGTGATCCAGCCCGGCGGCTATCCCACCAAGGTATGGGTCAACCGCAACCAGCTTGCCAGCGAACTGAAGGACCGGCTCAGCGAAGAGCAGGCGGCAGCTTATCCCGAACTGGTTGACCGGATGGGCAAGGAAGACGGCACCCGCCGCACCGCCGATCCGATGGACGTGCCGCGCGCGATCGCAGAGATCATCGCCATGCCCCCCGGCACGCGCCCGCTGCGCCGCGCGGTGCATCCCGGCGCCAAGCCGCAGGAAGCAATCAACCGGGTCAGCGCGGAAACGCAGGTCGCCATGTTGGGCAACTCGCCGTTCGGCCCATGGGTCAAGGCAGTGCATAACGTCTGAAACTCTGGCCATTGGCGCGCAGCACGGCTAAGGGCCGCGCCAATCATCTTATCCGGAGTTTTCGATGGGTTTCCGCTGCGGGATCGTCGGCCTGCCGAATGTCGGCAAGTCCACCCTGTTCAATGCATTGACCGAGACGCAGGCCGCGCAGGCTGCGAATTATCCGTTCTGCACGATCGAGCCCAATGTCGGCCAGGTCGCGGTGCCGGACGAGCGGCTCGACCAGATCGCGGCGATCGCCAAGAGTGCGAAGGTGGTGCCGACCCAGCTCGCCTTCGTTGACATCGCAGGACTGGTCAAAGGTGCCAGCAAGGGCGAAGGCCTGGGCAACCAGTTCCTCGGCAATATCCGCGAGGTTGACGCAATTGTGCACGTGTTGCGCTGCTTCGAAGATGACGACATCCAGCATGTCGCCAACAAGGTCGATCCGATCGCGGACGCCGAAGTGGTCGAAACCGAGCTGATGCTGTCAGACCTGGAAAGCCTGGAAAAGCGCGTGCCCGCCGCGCAGAAGCGCGCGACCGGCGGCGACAAGGAAGCCAAGCTGATGGCGAGCGTGCTGGGCCAGGCGCTCGACCTGCTGCGCGAAGGCAAGCCCGCGCGGCTGACCGAACCCAAGGACGATGAAGAAGCACGGATTTTCAAGCAGGCGCAGCTGCTGACCGCAAAGCCCGTGCTCTATGTATGCAACGTGGCCGAGGAAGACGCGGCGGAGGGCAATGAATTGTCCGCCAAGGTGTTCGAAAAGGCGGCCTCTGAAGGTGCCGAGGCGGTGGTTGTTTCCGCCGCGATCGAAAGCGAGCTGGTGGCGATGCCGCTGGAAGAGCGCGCCGAATATCTCGAAGCGCTGGGGCTGACGGAGAGCGGGCTCAGCCGCGTGATCCGTGCTGGCTACAAGCTGCTCGGCCTCAAGACCTTCTTCACCGCCGGGCCGAAGGAAGCGCGCGCCTGGACTTTCCCCGCAGGTGCCAAGGCCCCGCAGGCTGCTGGCGAAATCCATACCGATTTCGAACGCGGCTTCATCCGCGCTGAAACCATCGCCTATGAAGATTATGTATCGCTGGGCGGCGAAAGCGGTGCCAAGGAAGCGGGCAAGCTGCGCCAGGAAGGCAAGGAATATGTCGTTCAGGACGGTGATGTGATGCTGTTCAAGTTCAACGTCTAGATTGCTTCGACTGGGTAGATTTCGGCCAGCCATTCCAGCCAGTCATCTTCAAGTTCGTCAATTGCGGCGGGCAAACCATTCTTATCGCCATGTGCAGCCAGCCACAGCCCGAAATCGGGGTTTTCAGCCATGGCGCCCGCAATAGTGCCGAAGATCACAGGTTTACCGCTCCGATGAAGGATATAATCGGCAAAGAGGCGTGACTGCAGGTAAAAGCGTATCCCATCCCCTGCTACTCGCTGGGCCTCCGGCCCGGTCAGCACGCGGATGGTCGCCCCTCCGATGTTGGGTCCACCAGGTGTCTGGGCCAGGAGCTCCTGCGGGTTGCCGCCTACCGGGTGCGCCTTGGTGAGGTAGGCCTTCAGATCAAGCAATTCGTCAGTCACCGTTTCATTGCGTGCCATGGCCAACCGAATCGCGAGATAGCGCTCGCCGAAATGCCGTCTGCGCTGCGCGGAAGCTTCGTCCGGTTCGTGCAGCACGGCGGCAAGTTCGTCCAGCCAGTCCGGGCCTGGGCCGCCGTAGTGGCCTCCGGGCATAGCTAGCGAATTCGGCCAAAAAGCATGGATTAGCCACATGTGTCCAAGTTCGTGGGGTATCGCTGTTCTATCGCGGTCTTCGGCTGCCTTGTCCGAAACGCGCGACTCGAGCTGAGCCAGGGCCGATTGCCAGGCTAGTTCGCGCTGGGAATCGTCCAACATCGATGCGCTGGCATCGAATGCTCGCCTTACCGATTCCGTCATCTGGTTGCGGAAGCCTTGCGGCGACAACCAGGGCAGAATCGCGGCATAGCCCGCATCCTTAAGCGCCTCCCGCTCTGAATCGCTGAGTCCGCCTTCAGTCCGTTCCACGATTACGTAATGCGCCGGGGGCCTGCCGAACATGGCTTCAAAGTTTGACGCACCGGATTCGGCAAGCGAGATCAGTATACCTGCCCGCTCGGCGCTGTCGGCGATCACAAGCCCGCGATCCGTGCTGGCGCAATGCTTGTCGAGAATTTCAAGGTCGGCAATTTGTGGGCAGTTTTCAGCGGTTGCAGGCGCAGCCAGGGTCGCAAGGGCAAGGGCCGCGAGAGCATTATAGCGCATGCAAAGTCTCCGTCGATTACAGTCGTAAGTTCATTTACAATTGTAGTCAGTTGATGGAAGCCCCGCCTGGTGCACTAGTACACCAATCTTGACAGACCCGAGCGTGCTCAAGAAAGGACCGCGCATGGCTGATGGACGACTCTATTACGAAGACATCGAAGTCGGGAAGAAATCCTCTTTCGGGCGCTACGAAGTTACGCGCGAGGAAGTGCTGGAATTCGCCCGCAAATACGATCCGCAGGCGTTCCACCTCGATGACGAGGCGGCTGCGAAGACGCATTTCGGGCGGCTTTCTGCCAGCGGATGGCACACCTGCGCCATGACCATGGCGATGATGGTCGAGAACATGAAGGGCACCAAGCAGGCAGGGCTCGGCTCACCCGGAGTCGACAACCTTCAGTGGAAGAAGCCGGTCTATCCCGGCGATACACTGCGCGTCGAAAGCGAAGTGATCGAAAAGCGCCGCAGCAAGTCGCGGCCCGAAATGGGCATCTTCAAGAGCCGCGCACAGGTGTTCAACCAGAACGGCGAGGTGGTGCTGGAAATGACCTCGAACGGGCTGATCGCCGTGCGTGAGCCGGGTGTGGGGCTGTCTTGATAGCGCGAGAAACGAAAGGTTCAGTGACCTAATCCAGCTGTGCGATTGCCTGCACCTTGATCTTGGCTCCAAACGGAAGGGCGGCGGCCTCGTAAATCGTACGTGCCGGATATGGATCGAAAAGCTCGCTGCAGAGCGCATTTACTTCAGGAAGGTCGCGCTGCAGATTGGTGAAAGCGATATCGACATAGACTATATCGCTGCGCTTGAATCCGGCAGCTTGCGCAATCAGGAACACAAGATCGAACGCCCTTTGAGCCTCTTCCCGTGCGGTACCCGGTCGATAGCCCTCGTCATAGACCGATAGCTGCCCTGAGATGTGGCAGATATTCCCGCACACAACCGCGTTCGAAATTGGAGAGGGTGACTTTGGGACACCCTCAACTTCGCTAATGTATCGCTTTGCCAGTTCAGCCTCCCAATCCGGAATACAACGCCGTTATTTCAGTGATGGCGCGTCATCAACTGTCCCGGAGAACTAGTAGTCCGGCCTAGTCTGGTTATCGGAATTGCGATGCCGCTCGCATCAATGCCGCCCGAACAGCTTCTCGACGTCTTCCATGCTCAGCTTGACCCAGGTCGGGCGGCCGTGATTGCACTGGCCTGAGCGCGGGGTTCGCTCCATCTCGCGCAGCAGCGCGTTCATCTCTTCGACACGCAGCACCCGCCCTGCCCTGACCGAACCGTGACACGCCATGGTGGCGAGTACGTGCTCGAGCTTTTCTTCGAGCAGCAGCGCCTGCCCATGCTTGGCGATATCGTCCGCAAGGTCGGTCAGCAGCGCCTGCGGATCGGCCTTCGCCAGCGCCGTGGGCAGCGCGCGCACCAGCATCGCGCCCGGGCCGAAGCGTTCGATCGCCAGCCCGAATTGCGCGAAACCTTCGGCAGCCTCTTCAAGTCGGTCGCAATCAACCTCGTCCAGCTCGACCACATCGGGCACCAGCAGCGCTTGAGAGCGGGCAACAGCATCCCCCGCCCCCGCTGCGCGCAGCCGCTCCAGCACGAGTCGTTCGTGCGCTGCGTGCTGATCGACCAGAACCAACCCGTCGGCCGCCTCTGCCACGATATAGGTGTTCGCCACTTGCCCGCGCGCAATTCCGAGCGGGAAGTCCTGCGCCGTTTCCGCTTCTTCGACCTGCGTCGCGCGACCCTGCGGTGCGAAATCGTCGCGCGCCATGACTTCGCCTTCATAGGCGCGCCAGGCACGCCCGGCTTCGCTGACGCGCGGCTTTTGCGCCGACCAATCGCGAGAAAAGATGCTGGCGAGCGCTGGCGCTGCCTCTTGGACGGGTTCGCTTTGCCACCGCTCCATCGCCCCGCGATCCGGACCTTGCGCGGATCGCCGGTCGCCCGTTGCGAGAGCTTGCCGCAATCCGGAAACGATGAACCCGCGCACGCCCGCCGCGTCGCGGAAGCGCACCTCGGTCTTCGCCGGATGGACGTTCACATCGACATCCTCGGGCGGCAAGTCGAGGAACAGCGCCAGCACCGCGTGACGATCGCGTGCCAGCATATCGGCATAGGCGCCGCGCACCGCGCCCACCAGCAACCGGTCTTTCACAGGGCGACCGTTGACGAACAGGTACTGGTGATCGGCCACCCCGCGGTTGTAGGTCGGCAGGCCCGCGATCCCTGACAGCCGCATGCTGCCGCCCGGTCCTTCACGCTCTGCGGAGATGGCGACGCTGTTGTCCTTGAGGTCACGCGCGACGATGCCGGCCACCCGGTCTGCCAGAGGTTCGCTCGCCTGCAGGCCAAGAATGCGCCGGTCGCCATGCTCGAGCGAGATCGCCACATCGGGCCGCGCCATCGCCAAACGACGCACCACATCAAGACAAGTGGCATATTCGCTGCGGGCCGTGCGCAGGAACTTGCGCCGCGCGGGCACCTTGGCGAACAGTTTTTCGACTTTGACCCGGGTGCCCGGCGGCAATGCAGCCGGCGCTTCCTCGATGACCTGGCCATGGTCGACCACTACCTTCCAGCCATCGTCCGCGCCCCTCACCCGGCTTTCGATTGTCAGCTGCGCCACGCTGGCGATCGAGGGCAAGGCCTCACCACGAAAGCCCAGTGTCGTGACTTGCTCGATCGCGTCATCGGGCAACTTGGAGGTGGCATGGCGTTCGAGCGCCAGCGTCATCTCGGCCGCGCTCATACCGCAGCCATCGTCCACCACTTCGATCTTGCCCAGGCCGCCATCGACCAGTTTCACCGCAATGCGAGTCGCGCCCGCATCGATCGCGTTTTCGACCAGTTCCTTGAGCGCCGCAGCGGGCCGCTCCACCACTTCGCCGGCGGCGATGCGGTTGACTAGGCTTTCGGGAAGGAGGCGAATTTGCGGCATTGCCAGCAGGGTAGCGGTCAGCCGCTGGAAATTCGAGGCCAACGGTGAAAAATCTGGGTTCCTGTGAACAAATATTTTGGCCTTTTGCAGGCGTATCGACTAGAGCCGCAAGCATCCCGTCCATCGCGGATCGCAGCGCGCGGCAGAATGGCAGCCAAAGCGGTCTCCTATTTCGAAATTGCACCTTGAAATGAGCTTCTTTTCCAATCTCCTGAAATTCGGTTCGCACAACATGGCCATCGACCTGGGTACGGCCAACACCCTCGTTTATGTGCAGGACCAAGGCATCATCCTGAACGAGCCTTCGGTGGTCGCGATCGAGACGATCAATGGCGACAAGCGCGTCAAGGCCGTGGGTGACGATGCGAAGATGATGATGGGCAAGACGCCGGACACAATCCAGGCCATCCGCCCGCTGCGCGATGGGGTGATCGCGGATATCCAGATCGCGGAAGAGATGATCAAGCACTTCATCCGCAAGGTGCACGGCAAGCGCAGCCTGTTCCGCTATCCCGAAATCGTGATCTGCGTGCCTTCGGGCGCCACCTCGGTCGAAAAGCGCGCAATCCGTGACGCTGCCTCGAACGCGGGCGCATCGGAAGTCTACCTGATCCTCGAACCCATGGCGGCAGCAATCGGCGCTGACATGCCCGTGACCGAACCGGTCGGCAGCATGGTAGTCGACATCGGCGGCGGCACAACCGAAGTTGCGGTGCTTTCCTTGCGCGGCCTCGCCTATACCACCTCGGTGCGCACCGGCGGCGACAAGATGGACGAATCGATCATTTCCTACGTCCGTCGCCACCATAACCTGCTGATCGGCGATGCCACGGCAGAGCGGATCAAGAAGGATTACGGGATCGCCGTGATGCCCGAAGACGGGATCGGCGAGACCTTCGCGATCAAGGGACGCGACCTGGTGAACGGCGTGCCCAAGGAAATCACCATCAACCAGTCGCATATCGCCGAAGCGCTCTCCGAGCCGATCGGGGCAATCGTGGAAGGCGTGCGGATCGCGCTGGAAAACACTGCGCCCGAACTGGCTGCGGACATCGTTGACCAGGGCATCGTGCTGACCGGCGGCGGCGCGCTGATCAAGCGCCTCGATGAACACCTGCGCGAAGAAACCGGCCTGCCGGTAAGCATTGCCGAAGACCCGCTGTCCTGCGTTGCCATTGGCACGGGGCGCGCCATGGAAGATCCGATCTATCGCGGCGTCTTGATGCAGGAATAAGGGAAGCAGATCGCCATGGCGCCAAATTCATCCCGGCGCTCGGGCCATTCGCGCAGGGCGCAGTATTCGCTTTTCACAAGCTATGTGGTCGCGGCGATCGGTGCGTTGATCGGCGCAATCCTGCTGGGCATTTCGTTATGGCAGCCAAGCGCAACCAGCGGCCTTCGCGGCGCCGCTGCTGACGCGGTCGAGCCTGCGGGGCAAGCTGCCGCTGCCGCACGCGGCGGTGCGGGCGGAATCCTGGACACGATCACCGGTTATTTTCGTGCCGGCAGCCAGAATGCCGCGCTCCGCAAGGAACTGGAGCTGGCCCGCATCCGCCTGGCAGAGGCCGGTGCCACAGCCCAGGAAAATGCGCGGCTGAAGGGTTTGCTCAAGCTCGATGATGCGGAACAACCTGCAATTGCGGTCACAACCATAGTCGGCTCCACCGCCAGCAGCGCGCGGCGTTTTGCCTATATCGGGGCGGGCGCGCGCGACGGCGTGAAACCGGGTATGCCGGTGCGTTCGGCGCGCGGGGTCGTTGGCCGGGTGCTTGAGACTGCCAACACGACTTCGCGCGTGCTCCTTTTGACCGACAGCGAAAGCGTGCTGCCGATCCGCCGCGCCAGCGACGGTCTGATCGCCTTTGCCGAAGGCCGGGGCGACGGCTTCCTGCGTATCCGCCTCATCAATCTTGGCATCAATCCTCTGAAGCCTGGCGATATCTTCGTCACCAGCGGTGCCGGCGGCTACTACCGTCCGGGAACAGCCGTCGGCGTGCTGACCGAAGTGCGGCCCGATGGCGGGCTGGCGCGCATGATCGCCGAACCCTCCGGCACCGATTTTGTCAGGGTTGAACCCGTTTGGCAGCCGCGCCAGGTCGAGGCCGCAGGCCAGACGCCCGACAGAGCGATCAGCGAACCGGGCGCGGGCACGTGATCCGGCCTGACACCACCCCTCGCACGCGGCCCAACCCTTATCGCAAGCGGATCAACCGCGAGCCATCCCCATTGCTGGCCAACACGGTTCCCTATGCCACGATTGCGCTGGCATCGATGCTGCCGCTGCTGTTCGTGGCACCGGTGGGTGCAGCTGTACCGCCGCTCGGCTTCATGATGCTGGTCGGATGGCGATTGATGCGCCCAGGCCTGATGCCCAGCTGGATCGGGCTGCCACTTGGGGCATTCGACGACCTGTTCAGCGGGCAACCCTTTGGCTGCGCGATCCTGCTATGGTCCATGACGATGCTGATTTTCGAATGGATCGAAGCACGCTGGCCATGGCGCGGTTTCTGGCAGGACTGGGCTGCAGCTGCGGTGGCGACGGCAGCCTACATTGTGCTGGCCGTGATGTTTTCCGGCGCTCCCTTGCGCGGGCCGGTGCTCGTTTCGACCTTGCCAGTGCTCTTGAGTGCGGTCTTGCTATACCCGATGGTTGCAGGGCTGGTTGCATGGTTTGACCGGCTCCGGCTGCTGCGGATCCGGGAGGTCAAGTGATGGACCGGCTTGGCTTGCGCTCTTCCTTTACCGCCGCCCAGCTCAAGAACAGCTTCGACCGGCGCAGCTTCGTGGTTGGCACAATGATGGGAGGGGTCGGCGTACTGCTGGCTGTCCGCATGTCCTATCTCGCGATCGCCGAGAACGAGAAATACCGCACGGAAGCCGAAAGCAACCGGGTCAATCTGACGCTGATCCCCCCTCGCCGGGGCTGGATCCTAGACCGGAACGGAGCACCGCTGGCTTCAAATCGCGCCGATTTCCGCGTCGATGTGATCCCGGAGCGACTGCAAAACCCCGACGCCACCATTGACCGGCTCGGCGCCTTGCTGTCGCTTGAGCCCGACCGGATCGCCGACATCAAGACGGAAATCGCCAGCGCGCGCGGCTTCCAGCCCATCGAGGTCGCCAGTCGGCTCGATTACGAACAGTTCGCTGCGCTCAGCGTGCGCCTGCCCGATCTGCAGGGCGTGGTGCCACAACGCGGCTTCTCGCGCTTCTATCCCACCGGCCCCAGCGTGGGCCACCTGATCGGCTATGTCGGACCAGCCTCTGCCGAGGAGTACGAGAAGGACCGAAATCCGCTCCTGATCACGCCCGGTTACAAGATCGGCAAGGACGGGATGGAGAAGCAGTTCGAGCAGACCCTGCGCGGGGTGCCGGGTGCACGGCGGGTCGAGGTAACCGCCTCGGGCCGGATCGTGCGCGACCTTGAAACGCGCGAGGATATCCAGGGCGATGCGGTACGACTGACGATCGATGGCCCGCTGCAGGATTATGCCGCACGCCGGATCGGCCTCGAATCCGGTTCGGTCGTGGTAATGGATTGCCGCACGGGCGACCTCCTATGCATGGCTTCGATGCCCAGCTTCGATCCCAACAGCTTTTCCGACGGGATTGGTAGCATCGAATACGCGATGCTGCGTGATGATGAGCGGGTGCCGCTGCGCAACAAGGTGTTGAAGGGGCTGTATCCACCGGGGTCGACGGTCAAGCCCATGGTATCCATGGCGCTATTGAAAGAACAGGTCGACCCTGAAGAAACCGTTTTCTGCGGCGGAGGCCTGCGTGTCGGTAACCGCGTGTTCCGGTGCTGGAACCGGCGCGGTCATGGCCACGTCAATATGGCCAAGGCCATCTACCAAAGCTGTGATGTTTATTATTACCACATGGCGCAACGCGTGGGCATGGATCCAATCGCGGAAATGAACAAGCGCTGCGGTCTGGGCGAGGAATTCCCCCCTTCCCGTCACCAGCCAGTTCTACGGCACTGTGCCCGATCCAGCCTGGAAACTCGCCAAATTCGGGCGCGAATGGCAGGCTTTCGACACGGTCAATGCCACCATCGGCCAGGGTTACATGCTCGCAAGCCCTTTGCAGCTGGCCGTCAGCGCGGCGCGGCTTGCAACCGGCCATCATGTGATGCCCCGATTAACACTGGATACCCCGCCGAAGGGTTTTGACCAGGTCGACTTTCCGGCAGACCATGTTGCTTATGTGCGCCAGGCCATGAGCGATGTGGTCAACGGCCCTGGCACTGCCGGAAGGGGCCGCTTGCCTTTGGATGACATATTGATGGCCGGCAAGACTGGGACCGCGCAGGTCGTCTCGCTCAACAAATCAGACGGCAAAAGCGGGCCCTGGAAATATCGCGACCACGGGCTGTTCACCTTTTTCGCTCCGTTTGACAACCCGCGTTATGCCGGCGCGGTTGTGATCGAGCATGGCGGCGGCTCGGGCGCGGCCTATCCGATCGCGCGCGACGTGATGACCTTCATGTTCGACCCGGCAAAGGGCCTGGAGGCATTGAAAGCGCTCGAGGCACAGTGGGGCGGGAACGCGCAGCAGCGGCTTGCGGCCAAGTATGCGGCGTACGCGTCGGAGCGAGGCGAGTTCGTCCCCCCCTGCCCCGCGGCGCAGTGAAGAGATTTTCGACCAGGTCGAGGCTGAGGCCCGTGTTGCAGCGACACAAGCCGAAGAAATTGCCGACGACGCAGTCACTCCGCGCCCGGAGGCCAACCCGGCCGGTGCGCCCAGACCCAATCCAGTCGATCAGATCCTTGGGCAGGTTTCGGAATGAACTCGCTGATCCCCGAACCGATCGCCCGGCAGCCCTGGGCGATGTTGATCCCACTGTTTATGCTGGTAAGCTTCGGCGCTGCTGTGTTGTATTCCGCAGCCGGCGGGTCGATGGATCCCTTCGCATCATCGCACCTCCTCCGCTTCGCGGTGTTCCTGGTGATGGCATCGATCATCACCGTACTCCCGGCGGATTTCGTCAAGCTGATGATCTATCCCGCCTATGGCGTCGTCTTGCTTTTGCTGGTCGCGGTCGAGGCGATCGGCTTTGTCGGAGGCGGCAGCCAGCGCTGGCTCAACCTCGGCTTCATGCAGTTGCAACCCTCCGAACTCATGAAGCCAATGGTCGTGCTGGTGCTTGCACGATTCTATTCGACGCTGCCCGCCGGAATGATCGGCAGCTGGCAGGCACTAGCTGTGCCGGCCGGCTTTGTCGGCGCGCCGATGGCGCTGGTGCTGATGCAGCCCGACCTCGGCACCGCACTTGCGATCGGATTTGGCGGAGCAGTGGTGATGCTGCTGGCTGGGTTGCCGATGCGCTGGTTCGTTCTTGGC